>CAZJUJ010000008.1:0-60408 GCA_964549135.1 uncultured Oscillospiraceae bacterium
CGTGCGGCTTATTGCGCTCAAATTTTTCCTTCGCCATGGGAAATTCCCTCCTGTTTCCTTGTTGGACGTAATGATGCCGGGCTAACACCCGGTCGGACCAGAGAAAGCCGGCATCCGCCGGTGGGCCTTCCATGCCGCGAAAAACGCTGACATAGCAGTGGAGCGGGTGATGGGAATCGAACCCACGTGGTCAGCTTGGGAAGCTGAAGTTCTGCCATTGAACTACACCCGCATGCAAGTCCTATTGTACCCAAATTTTCCTCGCTTGTCAACACTCCAAAGCAGAATTTTTTCCGTCTTCTGGAGGATTTTTTTATTCTGCAAAGAATATTTTTTTATCTTCTCTGCAAAGGAGGCCCTCTGCCGATGTATTCCGATCTCAAATATCTGGCCGTTCCCCTGCCCGAGGATGTGCTAAAGCTCAAGGGCTATGGTGATCTGGAGCGGCTGAACCGCGTGATTGACAAAAAGCTGGCCAAGACCACGCTGCCGCTGGCCCTGCGCCGCCGTCTGGAATATGAAAAAATCATTCTTTCTCTCTGGCCCCGGGCCTATCCCCATGATCAGGAGGCCGCCCTTCAGCAGCTTCGGGAATGCTTCGGCGATTTTTCCGAAGAGGAGCTTGAGGAGCTTCGGGATGAGGACGCCGTGGAATGGGCCTATCTCAACGGAAAAATCCATTACAAGAATAATTTCCTCAGCAACCTGCTCAAGACCCGCCCGCAGTACGCCGCCCGGGTGCAGGATGAAAAGCGCCTTGCCTATGGCCGGAACCGGGCCGAGATGTTTTCCGGGTGCATGCGGAAAATGAAAAAGGATGGGGAAATGGCCGTTCGCTTTCATATGCGCGCCCAGATCACCGTGGATGCCCTGCCCGGCCGGGAGGGGCAGAAGGTCTACGCCCATCTCCCCCTGCCCATTGAATACGCCCAGGTCAAGAATTTCCGCATTCTATCCATCAGCCATCCGGATGCCGTCATTGCCCCTGCCGATTATCCCCAGCGCACCGTCTGCTTCCATGCCGTGCCGGATCGGCCCTTTGTCATCGAATATACCTATGAGAATCACATGCGCTATATTGCCCCCGATCCCGCCCGGGTGCTGGATCAGCAGCCCACCTTCTATACCGAGGAATATCCGCCCCACATTTCCTTTACGCCGTATCTGAAGATGCTGGCGGCGGAAATCGTAGGCGATGAAAAGAATCCCCTTGTCAAGGCGCGGAAAATCTATGATTTCATCACCACCAAGATGATCTATTGCTATATGCGCGCCTATATGACCATGCCCAACGTGCCCGAATACGGCGCTTCCTCCATGAAGGGAGATTGCGGCGTGCAGGCGCTGCTTTTCATTACCCTCTGCCGCATCTGCGGCATTCCCGCCCGCTGGCAATCCGGGCTGGATGTCAATCCCCAGGATGTGGGCGAGCATGACTGGGCGCAATTCTATGTAGCCCCCTACGGCTGGCTTTTCGCCGATCCCTCCTATGGCGGCGGCGCTTACCGGGCGGGCGATATGGAGCGCTGGGATTTCTATTTCGGCAATCTGGATCCCTATCGCATGCCCGCCAATTCCGAATACCAGCATGATTTCTATGTGCCCTTCAGGAATCATCGCTATGATCCCTATGATAATCAGGACGGCGAGGTGGAATACGAAGACGCTACCCTCCCCGGCTCCGCCTGGCATAGCGATCAGCAGGCGCTGCAGATCGAAATTCTCTGAGCGCGGCATGTGCCTAATGATACCCGGGGCTATGAAATATTGCACAGGGCGGCTGCAGCATTCCTTGCTTCTGCAGCCGCCCTTTTTCTTCCCTATCGCTTGTTTGATTTACCGGTATGCATGCTTCACGTTTCCTTTTCAGAAAGCGCCTGAAGCTGCGCAATGCGCTTTTTATCCGGCATTTCCGCCGTAAAGGAAGCCGTTCCAAGGGCGGCGGCCTTTCCCTCGCCGAGCCGATGATAGGGCAGAAATTCCGTTTTCAGCGGTGCATGTGCGCGCAGGTACCCGGCGACGCGCTCCATTTCATCATCCACATCATTGGCACCGGGAATTACCGGCACGCGAACGATTACCTTTTCCGGGCAAAAGCTGATGAGCCGCCCGTAATTATCCAGAATCCGTGCGTTATCCACGCCCGTCAGGCGGCGGTGCAGCGGCGCTGACAGGCACTTGATGTCATAGAGAAAATAATCCGTAACCGGCAGGATCTGCTCAAAGGATTCCCATGGCACATTGCCCGCAGTATCCACGGCGGTATTGACGCCCGCCTGATGGAGCAGGGTCAGCAGCCCGGTCAGCGCCTGGATCTGGAGCATGCATTCGCCGCCGGAAACTGTAACCCCGCCGCCGCTGGAGGCATAAAAATCCCGATCCTTCATGCAAAGGGCGGCCAGTTCCTCTATCTGCGCTTCCTTGCCGCAGAGAGAGCGGGCATCATTGGGGCAGACAAGCGCGCATTTCCCGCAGGCAATGCAGCGGCTGCGATCCACGGCGCCGTCCAGCAGAATGGCACGCTCCCCGCAGAAGGAGCGGCAGAAGCCGCAATGTGTGCAGCGGGATGCATAATACATCAGCTGCGCATGCGCCTCCCAGGACTCCGGATTGTGGCACCAGATGCAGCGCAGATTGCAACCCTGAAAGAAAATGGTGGTGCGAATGCCCGGGCCATCCACAAAGGAGCCGCGCTGAATATCAAAAATTTTTGCTTTCATTTTCGCTCCTTACAGCGTGGCGGCCCGATCCCCGGCATCGGCGATAACGGTATGCCCGCAGATAATCTCCCCCATATCGCTCATCAGATAGGCGGCAAGCTCGGCAATTTCTTCCGGGCGGATAAAACGGCCCAGCGCATGCCGCTCATAGGGCGCATCCGCTCCCTGGCAATAGTGGCTGATCATGGGCGTAACAGTCGCGCCGGGGGCTATGCCGTTAATGACGATGCCATCCGCTCCAAAACGCTTGCCCATAGACCGGGTCAGCTTAAGCAGGCTGAGCTTGGAAGCGCCATAGGGGCCGAGAATATCCATGCAGGCGGCATTGGAGGCAATATTGAGGATATTTCCCCTGTGCCCGGTTTCGCGCATGCGATCCACGGCCTGGCGCATCATGAAGAATGCGCCCTTCAGATCGGCATCCATCACCTGATCCCACTCATCAGGCGTAATATCCCAGGGCTCATAGCCGCGGCCAAAGCTTTCACAGCTGACAGCGGCATTATTGACCAGGCCGTCAAAGCCGCCCATCATTTCCTCTGCACTGAGAATGCTTTCCCGAATCCTTCCTGCATCCGAAACATCCCGGCAGAGATACCCTGCGCAGCCCTGGCCGATTTCGCGCTGTGCCTCCATCAGGCGCTGCTCCCGCCGGCCGGTAATAACCACCCGCGCGCCGCCCTGCACCAGCCGTTTTGCAATGGCAAGCCCAATGCCGGAGGAGCCGCCGGTTACCAATACATATTCGCAGCGAAGCTTCATTGATTTCACCTCACAAGTGTACGGCGGATCACGTCATCCTGAATATCCTCGGGCAGGATGACAAAGTTGGCGGAAAAACCGCTGACGCGCACCCGCAGGCTCTTGTATTCCTCGGGATGCACTTTGGCGCGCTTTAAGTCCTCAGGCTTAACATAATTGAGCTGCAGGTGCAATCCGCCCTTTTTCAGGTATGCCTCAATCATATGAACGGTTTTATCAAATTGCTCATCGTTAACGATCAGGGCAGGATCCACATTCATATTGCATACATAGGGCCCGGCAAAAATGCCGTCCGGATCGCCCTTGGCAACGGAATTGAGCAGCGCGGTCATGCCCTGCCGATCCTTGCCCGCCGTCTGCCCCATGCCTACCATGAAAGCATCGCCGCTGAACCGTCCGTCCGGCGTGGCAGGTGTCTGGCGGCCAAACCATGCGTAGTGGGGGTTATAGCCTGCCTGGGAGCCGAAAAGCACGGGCGAATGGAAGGTGCCGGGATTGGCATGGGCCAACAGGCACATGGAATGGGAAATCCGCGCCGCCATTTCGTTGGAAATTGCCTCATCGTTTCCAAAGAATTTCGCGGTTTTCAAGATGCGGGCATGCAGAAGCTCATGTCCCTTCCAATCATCCTTAAGCGCCTGAATCATTTCCGCCATGGTAACGCTTTTTTCGTCATAAACGAATTGCTTAATCACCGTCAGCGAATCGATAACGCAGACCAGCCCCATTACGCCATCCCCGCCAACCGCAAGAGAGCAGCCGCCCTGGGTAACAGAGCGGGCATTTTCAATGCAGCCCCGCAGGAACATGGAGCTTAAGACATTGATATCCCGGGCCCGTGCCTTATTAAAGCGATCGGCATACCAGGTGCAGCGCTCCATATCCTTGGTCAATTCTCTTTCGTAGAGCGCGTAGAAGGCCTCGAAATCCGCACAGGCGCAGCATTCATCGCTGTATTCATGGAGCGTGCGCGTCAGGCTGCGGGCGATATTGAACATATTGCCGCCATACCAGATGCCGCCCTGCAGGGCAGGCTCATTGCAGCCGCAGGTGGAATAATTCACCGCATCCTCATATCGGATGCCGCCGTTTCGCATCAGGGCTTCAATGCGCGGCTCATCGCTGATGATGCAGATGCGCTTGCTGGCGTCCTTGCGTTCGCAGTCCAATACATGCCAAAGCACCTCATAAGGCGTTTTTTTCGTCCAGCGGAAGGAAATCTGCGGGCGATAGGTAGGCAATTCCATCAGCGCCTCCAGGATCAGCTCGGTCAGTTCCGTGTAGCCATCCTCCCCGTCCAGTGTGTAGCCGCCGATGGCGAAATGGCTCTCGCCGCCGTAATTGCATCTGTTGCCTCCGGCGTTAAAGGGCGTATGCCCATCCACCATGATAAATAACTCCTGCAGGTATTCCTTGGCCTCCTCGCGGGTCATTTCGCCAGCGGCAATATCCTGCCGGTACAGCTTCAGCAGATACCTGTCCACCGTGCCCAGGGAATCGGGCAGATAATTAAAGCTGGCATACACCGCCTGCACGCCCTCCCGGAAGGTGCGGGCAGGATGGGCGGGCACCCTGCGGCAGATCCCGGCCATTTTCAGCAATTCCTCTTTGCGCGCCGGGTCTGCCTCTGCCGCTGCGGTCTCCTCGCATTTTCGGGCGCATTTTTCGCCCCATTCCTCAATGGCCTCGCAGATGATTTCGCAGCCATCCAGAAAATCCAGCGCGTCCTGATCCCCTGCATGTTCCTTTCTGGAGGCAGCAATCCTTGCCCGGAAGCCATCTACGCCCTCACGCACCATGCGCCCAAACTCGGCAACAGAATGCTGCCATTCAAAGGTGCAGAGATTCTCCTGGGGCTTGCAATAGAATATCTCGTCAAATTCCCAGAAATGCCTGTGCCCGGTGCGGTGAAACAGATCGGCTGGCACGCTGCCATCAAAGGTAAGCACGCCGGTCATGCGGTCATGGGGCGTTAATTGCACCTCCTGATTGAGGATATACTTTTTCAGGCGGCGGGCAATCATCACCGGCTCAGGATAGAGAATGTCCTTCGGGTCATATTCGGTTTTTACCGGCTGGGGACGAATATCATGATTTCGCGACCATGCGGCCATTTCGGCAATGCGCTGATTCATAGAAAAGCCTCCTTATCAAATTTGTGTTCATCCAGGTGTCGCAAAATACAGGCGAAAAAAAGCAAGACACTCCGGCTCGGCTGCTGCAAATCAGGTTTATTCCTTGACGCTGCCGCGCACGATGCCCTTTGCAAAATACTTCTGCAGGAAGGGGTAAATGATCATGATCGGCAAAAGACCAAGGAAAATTTTCGCACCGTTGGTGGCGTCCGGGGTCAGATTCTGGGCGAGAGATTCCACGCTCGCCGTGTCCTGCGCGCTGGGATCAACAATAATGATCGAGCGCAGATAGGTCTGCAGCGGCTTGAGATCCTCTCTTCGGATGTAGATCATTCCCATGAAATAATCGTTCCAATGCCCCAGAATGATGAAAAGCGAAATGCTCGCCAGGGACGGCAGGCTCAGCGGCAGCACGATTCGAAGCAGCGTGGTCACATGCCCCGCGCCATCGATATACGCCGCCTCCAGCAGCGCATCCGGCAGGCTCTTGATATAATTGGTCATCAGGATGAGATAAAACGCCGGCACGGCACAGGGAATGATCAGCGACCAGATGGTATCCACAAGGCCCGTGCCTTTTACCACCAGATAGGTGGGAATCATGCCGCCGCCAAACATCATGGTGATCACGAAATACCAGGTGAAGAACCGCCGGGCAGGGAAACGATTCCGCGGCAGTGAAATGGGATACGCCGCCAGAACGAGCATCGCAAGCGTGATGCCCCAGCCCAGAATCACGCGGATAAACGTAACGCCATAGGCATGATAGAACTGGGAATCGCGCAGCACATAGCGATAATTATCCAGCGTAAACTGAACCGGCGTAAAATACACATTGCCCGAAAAAACCGCTACCTTGGATGAAAATGAAACAGCCAGAATATGCAGAACGGGAAGCAGACAGAGCAGGCCCATCAGGATGCAGAGCAGCACATTGACGACCATAAAGACCCGGCGCGGCAAGCCCTCTTTTCTTTTTACGGATGTGGTTCTCATTTGCATGCCCCCCTCAGAATGCGCGATAGCCGGTGGTAACATATGCCACACGATAGGATAGGATTACCATGATCATGGAAATGATGGATTTAAACAGCCCAGCCGCCGTGGACAGGCCGAAATTTCCGTTTTTAAAGGCCATGCGGTATACCAGCGTATCCAGAATATCACCGGATTGATACACCATTTCGTTATACAGATTGAAGACCTGATCAAAGCCTGCGTTGAGGATATTGCCCAGGCTCAGCGCCGACATCATCACGATGGTGGGGGCGATGCAGGGCAGCGTCACATGAATCATCTGCCGCCATCTCCCGGCCCCATCCATTTCGGCAGCCTCATATAGATCCACATTGACCCCGGCCACCGCCGCCAGATACACGATGGTGCCGTAGCCAAATTCCTTCCAGACATCCGTAAAAATCAGCGTGAAGCGGAACCATTTGTTATCCCCAAGAAAGATAATCGGCTGGGCCCCCAGGGCGCCCAGAAGCTTATTGACGATGCCGCCGCCGCCCAGCAGCTTCATGAAAATGCTGGCCAGCATAACCCAGGAAATAAAATGCGGCAGATATACAACCGTCTGGATTCCCTTTTTGAAGCGATCGCTGGATAATTCATTGAGCATCAGCGTGAAAACCACAGGAACCAGAATATTCAGCACGATTTTCCAAACGGCGATGATCACCGTATTCACCAGTGCCTGGGTAAAGGTGGGCATGGTGAAAAGCACGTCAAAATTGCTCAGGCCAATCCATTTGGATGTCTGAAAGCCCTTGGCGGGCAGATATTTTTTGAAGGAAATCATGATGCCGAACATGGGAATATACTGATAGATAAAAACAAGGGTCACAGGCAAAAGCAGCATCAGGTACAGCGGGTAATCCATTTTCAGGCTTGTCAGGGTCAGCGCCCTGCGGTTGCCCCTTCTGATTCTTTTTTCCATACGCTCACCAGCCTTCATCGAATTGAAACTTGCCTCCGCTTATGAATGAAGGGGGCAAATTGCCCCCTTCATCCGGTGCTTTACGCGCCAATCAGTCGGCAGCGTAGAATTCATTCACGTCATCGGTGATTTTCTGGCCGCCATTGGCATACCAATCGGCAACCGCCTGCTCGTAGACCGAAATATCCTCGCCCATGATCACCTTGACCATGGCGCTGTTCAGAGAGGCATTGATGGTATCCTCATAAAGGGCCATGTTTTCGGTGAGCGGGCCGTTATACTGGGCCTGTACGGAGCCGTTTTCCAGAATATCGCTGACGATCGGATAGGCATCGCAGAAAACGAGCTTGTATTCAAGGCCGGTGCGGTCATTGTTGAATACGTTATCATAAACGGAATTGTAGGTGGAGGCAATGATCGGCTCTTCCTCGCCCACGGGAACCTGATTGGCAATGGCGTCAACAATGATGCCGGCCTTGTGCAGATCCAGATCGCCGCGCTGCAGGCCGCGGAAAACCATCAGATTCCAGATGTGGTAATTGTCCTCGGTCTGCATCAGGCGCTTATAGAGAGGATCGGTCGTCCGCGCTTCATAGTAGACATAGGCCTCCAGCTCCTTCATGCGGAAGATCACATCGGAATGCTCATAATCGGAGCGGACGCAGATAAACCGGCCGACGGAGGCATTGGTGGTCTGGGTCACATAGCCGCCATCCAGAGAAGGGATGCGCACGGCCGTCCACTGGGAATTATCATCGTTAAGAATGTTGGCCTGAATCCAGGTAACGGAATGCCAGCCGGGCGCAAAATACATGCCGCACACGCCATTGGCAATATCCTCGCTGAGTACCTCGGTCACGGCGAAATCGCTCTTGATGAGGCCCTTCTTGTACCAATCCTGCAATTTAAGCAGGCCTTCCTTATTGGCATCCAGGGTGTTGGAATAGACATACTTGCCTTCCGCATCCTTGACCCAGGTATACAGCGGCACGCCATAGGCGGCCATGACGGAGGAAATATCGCTGTTCCAATCACCCATACCGGTCAGGCCAAGGCCAACAGTATTTTCGCCGCCCATCTTGTTATCCACAAACGCCTGGGCAACCTTTTCCAGATCCTCAAGCGTGGCGGGGGCCTTCAGGTTCAGGGCATCCAGCCAGTCCTGGCGAACCCAAAGCACGGAGGTGCAGTTATAGAAATTCTCGGCATAAGACAGGCCAAGCATTTCGCCCTCATACATACCGGCGGAATAAACATCCTCGCCATAGCTGTCCCGGATGGCATTCCAGCGTTCGCTGTCATAGGCCTCGAAATCGGCGCTCAGATCCTTAAGCACGCCGTTTTCGGCCAGCACATAGAACATGGCCTTATCCACGATCATGATATCCGGCAGTTCGTTGCCCGCCATCATGGTATTCAGGTTGGCGGTCAGCGCTTCGCTGTCTTCGGGAACAATGCGCGTCACTTCAACATTGAGAAATTCCTTGTAGGAATCGATCCAGGCATTTTTATTGGCGGATGCCCGATCGGCCTTGCTGGAATCATAGGTGGTGGCGGTGTCCTTTTCATCCACGCCCATAATCGTAACGGCTACGGTTTCATCGTAGGCATTGAAGGTGGGCAGTGCATCCTCGGCAAAGGCCGCGGGCAGAAGGGTCAGCATCAGGACAAGGGCCAGCATCAGGGCGCCAAGACGTTTCTTCATGTTTTTTCCTCCTCAATTGGTCGTCAGCGTGAGCCAGGGGTAACCACGCATGGCATTTTTTCATTGATTCTGCAGAATCTTTAATGCCATTATACACAGAATGACCATTTATACAAGTTGTACAATCTTCAGATTGGTTGAAAAATCTTCAGGCATCCCCGTTTTCATGGCGTTTTCGGTTCACATTCCTCATGAAATTTGCTATAATGAGGGCTGCAAGGAGTGGATCGGATGAAGAATGAGAAAACGGGTACAACCAGCATCTTTGTGCGTGTGCTTTCGGTATTTATCGCCTGCGTGCTGCCGCTGATTATTGTGCAGTCCTCCATGTATCTATGGGGCACCCAGGCCGTGCGGGAAGAGCTATTGGATTCTGCGGGGGTAAATTCCATCTTCCTGCGTGATCATTTTGAGGACAGCATTTTCGCCATCAACAATCAGATGCAGTATCTGCTCAAGGCCCGCGCCGTGACGGAATTTTTCGTCTATTACGATAATTACAGGGATTCCGATATCTATACCCAGACGAAAGCCACGCTGGATCTGCTAAGCACGGCCCTCATCGCCAATCCGCTGCTTTCCGAAATCCGGCTGTATTATCCACGCATTGGCCTTGGGCTTTCCGCAGGCCATTCCACAGGCACCATCCGCTATGATGAGCAGGCGGTCAATGCCCGCATTGCCGCCAATCGGGCCAGCACCTCCCCCATGTTTGAATACGACGGCGAATACCTCATCGCTTCCAGCTCTCCCCTTTCCCTCAATCCCCAGGAAAACCCGCCCGCCTACTATATTGAAATGGTGCTGGACAGCGAGCAGATTCTTTCCAATCTTGCGGCGTTCAATACCGATAAAAAGTGCTATTCGCTGCAATACAATCATGCCGCCGACAGCTATCTTTTCAGCGATGACAAAATCGCCGATGCTCATCTGCTTGCCCAGTTAAACGAGGCAATGGGCAGCGCGCCCGGGCAGAAGAAAGCCAGCATGCTGCTGCCCCTAAGCGGCGGCCGCTATACCCTGGTGGCCTGCTATTCGCGAAAGCTGAATATCACCTATGGCCAGCTTATCTCCCAAATGGATCTGGAGCGCATCCCCAATGTATTTCTCAAATTCATGCTTGGCTTTTTCCTGGTGGCGGCCATTTCGCTGCTGATCCTCTGCCTGAGCATCCGAAGATATGTCTCCCGGCCCACCCATATGCTGCTCCGGGCCTTTGATACCACCGCCGAGGGCCAATTTGATACCCGCATCCGCGGCCATCATTATGCCCGGGAATATCAGGCGCTGTTTGAGCGCTTCAACAGCATGAACGCGCAGATTCAGCAGCTGATCACTACCAATTATGAGCATTCCATCAATCTCCAGCGGGCGCAGCTCAAGCAGCTGCAGGCCCAGATCAACCCCCATTTTCTCTATAACAGCTTTTTCCTGCTTCGGCATATGGTGCGCTCCGAGGATCGATCCATGTGCATGGAATTTCTCAGCTGCCTGGCAAACTATTTCCAGTACATCACCGATAACGGCAGCGATACCGCCACCATGGCCGAGGAATACGGTCATGCCCGCAATTATCTGACCATCCAGCTTATGCGCTTTGAGGATATTCTGGAGGCTGATCTGCAGCCGCTGCCGGAAAATCTGGCCCAAATCGAGGTGCTGCGCCTTACCTTTCAGCCGCTTTTTGAAAATGTCATGACCCACAGCAAATGGGCCGAAGGCACCATCCGGCGGGTGCGTTTGTCCATCGGGCAGACGCAGGAAAGCATTTTCATCACCGTTGAGGATAACGGCGAGGGCGTAACCGATGCGCAGCTTGCCGCCATTAATGACCGGCTCAAAATGGATGTGCCGCTTTCGGAAACCAGCGGGCTGGATAATATCCATCGCCGTCTGCGGCTGCATTATGGAGAAATGGGCGGGCTGAGCGTGAAAAGAAGCGTGCTGGGCGGCTTCAGCGTAACAATTACCATACCATACGGAGGTGTGCAGGATGAATGAATATCGGCTGCTGCTGGTAGATGATGAGCCCCATGTGATTGAGGATATTGCCATGCTGCTGGAGGGGGCCTGCGATTACAGCCTGGATTTCTACCGCGCCTACAGCGGCCAGGAGGCGCTGCGGCTATTGGATGAGGGCCGCATGGATCTTGTGATCAGCGATATTGAAATGCAGGGCATGAACGGGCTGCAGCTATTGGAGGAAATCCATAAGCGCTGGCCCGATTGCCCCGTGGCGTTTCTGACTGCCCATCCCAATTTTTCCTATGCCTATCAGGCGATTCAGAATCGCGCCGCCAATTATATCCTCAAAACCGAAAGCGATGAGGTGCTGGTGGAAAAAATCGTAAGGCTTCTGGATGAGATTTCCCAGAGGGAACATCTGCCCTCCGAGCAATTGAGCGCCGATCATGCTTCTCTTATTCAGGATATGCCCGGGCTGACCCGCATTCTTTCCGAAGACAGTCAGGCGCAGCTTTCCCCCCAGCTTCAGAAAATCGGCTTTGATCCTGGCGTCCATGCGTATTGCCTGCTTATCTGCGCCGTGCCGCAGCAGGATAGCCAGGTGCGCTCCCAGGCCATATTGGAGCTGATGCGCTATCATATCCAGAAGCGCTTCCCCCATCTCCACGGCATGGTCGGCACCCAGGAGGAAATCGTGTATCTGGTGCAGCTTTCCGGCGAAAATGAGCGGCAGGATATGCATGCGCTGTTTGGACTGCTGGAGGTCTGCCAGCGCTGCTGCGAAGCGACATTTGATCGTCCCCTGTCCATCCTGATGCAGCCGATTGATGTATCCGCTTGCCTGCCAAAGGATGCATTAAAGCTGCTGATGAGCGATCAAACGCGCATTCAGGATACCAGCGAAAGCATTCTCTTTGCCCGCAGCCTGGGCGATGAGCCGCCCCTCCCCCTGACGCTGAATGCCGATGGCGATATCTGCGATGTGATCGGCAATACCGTGGAATGGGTGTGCCGCTATATCACGGAAAATATCACCGGCGATGTATCGCTGCTGAAGCTATCCACAATGACCGGCTACAATGCCCGGTATCTTTCCGGCATTTTCCATCAGCGAACCGGGCAGACGCTTTCGCGGTATGTGGCTGATAAGCGGCTGGAGTGCGTCATGCGCTTTCTTGGCGATCCGGATATTCCGATTCAGAATATAACGCGCCTGGCCGGCTTTTCCTCCCGCTCCCATTTCAATCGCTTCGTCAAGCAGGAAACCGGCCAGACCCCCAGGCAAATCCGCGCCGCGCTGTTCCCCGCCGAAAAAACAACGAATTAACTGATTTCTTTAGTGCATGGAGGCATATTTTATGGTACAGACAGTATTGGGCCCCGTAGCCGCATCCGCCCTGGGAAGGACGCTGATGCATGAGCATATCATCATGATTGATCCGGCCATGACGCTGGCAATACCGGACTGGCTGGATATGGAGCGCTTTGCCCAGGTGGTGCTGCCGCAATTGGCGCAGCTTCGCCGTCTGGGCATTTCTGCGATTATTGATGCAACGCCCATCAATCTTGGCCGCGATGTACGCGTAATCAAAGAAATGTCGCTTCGCAGCGGCATTCACATGATCGCCTGCACAGGGCATTATCATTTCGAGGATCCGTGGGTCAATTCTCCCGATCCACAGTGGCTGGCGGAAATATACATCCGCGAAATCCGCCAGGGCGCCCAGGGAACCTCCATCCGGGCCGGGGCAATCAAGTGCGCCACCGATGAAAACGGCATCACGCCCTGCAACCGGGCGTTGCTTCAGGCGGCGGCCATTGCATCTGCCGAATGCGATGTGCCGATCCTGACGCATTCATGCGCAGCGCGCAGAAACGGCATAGAGCAGCTGCAGGTGCTCCTGCAGGCGGGCGCAAGGCCGGAAAGAATCGTCATCGGCCACAGCGGCGACAGCAATGACATCGGATATCTGGAAGCACTGATGGATCGCGGCTGCTTTCTGGGCATGGATCGCTTTGGGCTTGAGCAGTTTAATCCCATGAACAGCCGCATTGAAACGCTGGCAAAAATGGTTCGGGCGGGCTATGCCGGTCGCATGCTTCTCTCCCACGACAGCAATTTCTATTCCGATCCCTGGCGCACCTGGCATACCGAGCGGTATCAGCCCCAGGCCCCTGGCCACAATATGCGTATCATCAGCGAAATTGTAATACCAAAGCTGCTCTCACTGGGTATCACGCAGCAGGAGATTGACCAGATGATGCAGAATAATATTCAGAAGCTGTTTGAGGGCTGAGCCATTTTCGTTTTTTCTCCGGCGTTCCTGCCGCCATGGCCGGCCCTGCCCCGTCTGCCTGAATCTGCACGCAAGGAGGAGCGCCATGCCGCTTACGATCATTCGACAGGATATCACCAGACTGGCGGTGGATGCCATCGTCAATGCCGCCAATTCCTCTCTGCTTGGGGGCGGAGGCGTGGATGGGGCCATCCATCGCGCCGCCGGGCCGCAGCTGATGGAGGAATGCCGCGCCCTGCATGGCTGCATGCCCGGCGAGGCCAAGATCACCAAAGGCTATCTTCTGCCCTGCAAATATGTGATTCATACCGTCGGCCCGGTCTGGCGGGGCGGCCGTCACGGCGAGGAAGCGCTGCTGACCGCCTGCTATCGGCATTCTATGGAGCTTGCCCGGGCGCATGACTGCGAAACCATCGCATTCCCGCTGATTTCCTCCGGTGTCTTTGGCTACCCAAAGGCGCAGGCGCTGAAGGTGGCGGTTGATACCATCACCCAATTCCTGCTGGAAAACGATATGACGGTATACCTCGTCGTTTTTTCCAGGGATGCCTTTGAAATAAGCAGCAAGCTATTCAGCGCTGTAAAGGCCTATATCGATGATGTATATGTGGATCATCAGCCGGATTCCCGCCTTGCAGCGCGCCGCATGGAGCAGAAAGCCAAAGAATCCTATGCCTGCATGGAGAAAGCGGCGTATGATGCGGAGATGGACGCGTGCTGCTCCTATTCCATCGCTTCCGATACGGCGCTTGAAGATATGCTGAACCAGATCGACGAGAGTTTTTCCCAGATGCTGCTGCGGAAAATCGATGAAAACCATCTGACCGATGCGGAATGCTATAAGCGCGCCAACGTAGACCGCAGGCTCTTTAACAAGATTAAGAATAACCCCTCCTACAGGCCCGGAAAGCAAACGGTGCTGGCCTTCGCCATCGCCCTCAGGCTTTCCCTGGAGGAAACGAAGGATATGCTCATGAAGGCGGGCTTTGCCCTGTCCCACAGCAGCAAATCCGATATTGTGGTGGAATACTGCATCATGACCGGCAATTACGATATCTTCGAAATCAATCAGATTCTCTTCAAGCTGGATCTTGTGCCCCTTGGCTATTAATTTGTCGCTTGCCAGGCGACCCGGGCCCTCCCCGTTTCTGATAGACTATGGCTATCAAAAGCAGGGAGGGCTTTTCTGATGATCAGAGGAAGGAACGGCGGCACTGACAATCCTGCAAAAAAGCAGGCATGGACGGAAAGACTGCATGCGCTGCTTCCGGTAGCCCAAAGACTCACCCGGCATCATAAGGAGGAAAAAACAATGAAGAAGAATCTGACGGAACTGGTTTTCATTCTTGATCGCAGCGGCTCCATGGCTGGTCTGGAAAAGGACACCATCGGCGGCTTCAACGCCATGATCGAAAAGCAGCGGGGCGCGGAGGGCGAGGCCATCATTTCCACCGTGCTGTTCGATAATACCAGCGCGGTGATTCATGATCGCGTTTCCCTGGACAAAATCGAGCCCATGACAGGGGAGCAGTATTTTGTCCGGGGCTGCACGGCGCTGCTTGATGCCGTTGGCGGGGCAATTCATCATATCGGAAACGTCCATAAATACGCCCGCGAGGAGGATCGCCCGGAGCATACCCTCTTTGTGATCACCACCGACGGCATGGAAAACGCCAGCAGCCGCTATAGCCTCGCCCAGGTCAAGGAGATGATCGAGCGGCAGAAAAGCAAATACGGCTGGGAGTTTCTCTTCCTCGGTGCCAACATCGATGCCGTCGAAACGGCGGGCCGCATGGGCATCAAGCCCGACCGCGCCGTGAAGTATCATTCCGACAGCGAAGGCACGCGGCTGAATTATGATGTGGTCGCAGACGCGATCTGCTGTATGCGCAGCGATGAGGCATTGGAAAGCACCTGGAAAGCGAAGATTGAAGAGGATTATGCGCGCAGAAAGTGAAAAATCACCCGCCGGGGCTGCGCGCGGATAAACGGAAGCCAAAATGCAAAAACAGACGGCGTCGGGCTTTTCCCGGCTGCCGCCTGTTTTTCTGTTCCGTAACGTATCGGCAGCCTTCGCGTGCCGGAAAGCCGCTCTTTTCGGCTGGATTCTATCATGCCTATTGAAAAGAACGCCATGGAATGCTATAGTATATGCACACCGACATCAATGGAGGAACTTATGGAAGAAAAGCAGCGGGTGCAGGAAAGCGTTATTCATTCCATCCTTGCGCTCTATGGATTGGATGCCGCCTTCAGCGAGCAGAAGGAATACATAAACTATACGAATGACCAGTGCGATGACTGCATCAAGATCATCTTATCCGTCCTGCTTGAAAACGGCAGGCGCGTGGTCATCAAGATCCTGCGCGAAGAGAATGATCTGCTGGAGGATCGCAGCAAAATTGAACGGCAAAGCGCTTTTTCGGAATTTATGCGTCAAAACGGCATCAAAACCCCGAAGCGGTATAAGGCCGAGGGGTACTATTGCCGGGAATACCGCTGTCAGGATCTTCCCTGCAATGTTACGGTGGAAGATTGGTGCGGCGAAGAAATCACGGAAATCAGCGCCCCCCTCGCTTTCCGGATCGGAGAATTGATGGCGCGGATGCATACCCTGTCCCTTGAAAACAATTGCCGGATTGGCTGCGGCACGCTGTTTTCCGCCGCCTACTGGAATGATGTGGATGCTTTCCAGTCATTCTGCAAAATCGGAGCAAATGAAAATCTCGATCAGGATATCGTTTCGCAGCTAAAAAGGCTGCATGACGAAAAGCTGGCGGCCCTCCGTGCCGTATGGGATCGGCTTCCCCGGGCGGCCGTCCAGGGCGATATTTCCATTAATAATCTGGTGGATGGGGCGGATGGGCTCGCCATCTTTGATTATAACAATGCCGGCGATGAAGTGCTGATTTCCGATCTTGTTATGGAAGGGCTCCTGACCGCATATGAAATGGATTTGCCCCAGGGCGCGGCGGAAAGCTGCCGGGAGCAATTCTTCCCCGCTTTCTTAAAGGGCTATCTGTCCATGAGAAGGCTCAGCGAGGAAGAAGCAAATGCCGCCTGGATTGCTTACACGCTCTATCACGCCCTGTGGTTCACCCGGGTGGTGTACAGCGAGCATTCCCTTGAAAAGCTGGTAAAGAAGGGGGATTTCGCCGCCGCCAATCGGCTGCTGATGCAAATGCTCGCCGATATGACCGAACCCGACGACGGCCGATTCCGTAATTAAGCATCCCCCGCTCCTTATCTGCCGATAGCCAGGGCAAACAGGGTCAGCAGCAGCAGGAAGCCAAAGTTCAGCAGCGTAAAGCGCAGCAGATATTTTCCCGTCCATTCCCGGTAATGCGCGGTATATTCCCGGAAGGTGATCAGGCTGGCCAGGGAAGCAATCAGCGTGCCCGCGCCGCCGATATTCACCCCCACCAGCAGGGAGGCATACCGATCCGTAAACTGGGAGAGCAGAATGGCGGAGGGCACATTGGAAATCACCTGGCAGCAAAGCACGCTTGTCAGCAGCGTGCTTTTTTCCAGCAGCCCGGAAAAGAAATCCCGCACCAGAGGCACGCGCCCCATATTGCCCGCAAAGATAAAGAAGCAGACGAAGGTGGCAAGCAGGCCGTAATCCACCTGCCTGAGCGCCCGGCGATCCAGGAGCAGCAGGCCCACGATCACCGCCGTCAGCACCAGCCAGGGCGAAAGCACCCGGAATACCATCAGGATCGTCAGCGAAAACAAAAGGATATACAGCCCGGTGCGCAGGGCGGGCAGAGGCTCATCCATTTTCGGGCTTACCCGCAGGCTATGCCGGGGAATGAGGAAGCAGCAAAGCGTGATCAGCGCCACCGCCACCAGAAAGGGCCAGAACATAATGCCCATGAATTCGCCGGTGGGAATCTGATAATGGGCATAGAGATACAGATTCTGGGGATTGCCAAAGGGCGTGAGCATGCCCCCCAGATTGGCCGCAATATTCTGCAGAATGAATACCGTGGCCACCTCGTCCTTCCGCCCGGTGGTGGAAAACACATAATAGCCCAGGGGCAGGAAGGTAATCAGCGCCATATCGTTGGCAATCAGCATGGAGCCGATAAAGGTAATATAGATCAGCGCCAGGGCGGCGATGCGGGAATTGCCCGTCAGGCGAATGATGCGGCTGGCCAGAATGGAAAAGAAATGGATGTTTTTCAGCGCGCAGACCACCGCCAGCGTGCCAAAGAGGCAGCAGAGGGTTTTCCCATCCAGATAGCCCAGATATTCCCCGTCCGGCGGCACCAGGAAAGCAGAAATCACCGCCGCGCAGAAGGCAATGGCCAGCACCGTATTTTTGCGCAGGAACGAAAGAAAGCGCCCTTTTTCAGGGCGCTGAGGAGCAAGAGAAGCGGCAGAATCAGCCATGGCATATACGCCTCGCTTTCCCGTAATCAGCAAAACAGCCGTTCCATATGATAGGCGCAAAGCCCGCTTCTGTCAAGGTATTTTTTTATTTTTCTTTTGCGGCGGCGCAGGGCTTTTTTCCCTGCCGCCCTCATTCCTCGCGGATGGTTTCCTCCTCCTCAAAATCAGGCTCCATCTTGGGCATATGCTGGCAGCAGAAAAGGAAGGCATCCTCCCCGTTATCCTCATAATAGCGCTTCCTGACGCCCACATATTCAAAATTAAGCTTTTTATAGAGGCTCTGGGCAATCAGATTGCCCCTGCGCACCTCCAGCGTCATATAGACCACGCCCAGATTGGCGGCGTACTGCATCAGCGCCGCCGTCAGCCTTTCGCCGATTCCGCGGCCCCGGTATTCCTTCTGCACGGCAATATTGGTGATATGCCCCTCATCCAGAATCAGCCAGGCCCCGGCAAAGCCCACGATCTTCCCCTCCGTTTCGGCCACCAGATACCGGGCGCAGGCATTCTGCGTCATTTCCTTTTCAAAATCCGCCTGGCTCCAGGGCCGGGGAAAGGTATCCGCCTCAATGGCGTGTACCGCCCCGGCATCGGAAAAATGCATCCTGCGGATCAGCACATCATTCATGGCCCTTCTCCTTGAGGTTCTTCTGTCTTTCCGCCTGGGGCGCGCGCAGATACAGGGGCTTGATTTCCAGATAGGATACCGCGCTTTCCCGTTTTTCCCAGGCCAGCTGTGCTGCCGCGGCAGGCCGCAGATAGGCAAGATGGGCCGGGGCAAAGCGCGCCCTCTCCCCCAGCAGCCCGGCGATTCTTTCCCGGTGTACCGGCATGCCATCCCCAAGGAAGAGCATTTCCCTGCCGTAAGCGGATACCCGCTCCAGATAATCCTCCAGACGGATGGGCATATCCTCCATCAGCCGCTTCATGCTGCCGCCCTCAAAGGCCGCGCCGTATACCTGGCCCGCCCGGGCATCCTGAATCGGGCAGAGCAGCCCGTCAAAGGGCAGAACGCCGTTTGCCATGCTCTCCAGCGCATCCACCGGGATGCAGGGCTTTCCTGCGGCATGGGCCAGGCCCTTCACCGTGCTTACCCCGATGCGCACCCCGGTAAAGGAGCCGGGGCCCACCGTAACGGCAAAATAATCGGTATTTTCCACCTGCAGCCCCGTGCGGCGATAGGCCTCCTCCACCATGGGCAGGATGGACTGGGAATGGGTAAAGGAATTGACCGCCATGGCCTCATAGCGGATTACCCCATCCTCCATCAGCGCCGCCCCGGCCACCGGCCCGGAGGTATCCAAGCAAAGCAGAATCATTTGATCATATCCTCCTGAAAGGGAAAATTTCCGCGGGGAAGAAAGGCGATCTCCCGGCGCTCATCCTCAAGCGCCCGGATGCGGATTTCCAGCACCCGCTCCGGCAGGCATTCCTTCGCCCGTCCGCTCCATTCAATCAAAGCGATGCCGTCCCCGCCCAGTTGCTCCTCCATGCCCATTTCGTATATCTCCTGGACGCTCTCCAGCCGGTACCAGTCAAAATGATACAGGGGGATGCGCCCCTCGTCATAGGCATTGAGGATGGTAAAGGAGGGGCTGGGCACCGGGCCGCTAATGCCCAGCCCCCGGGCCACGCCCCGGGCAAATTCGCTCTTGCCCGCCCCCAGATCGCCTTCAAGCAGCACCACATCCCCCGCCTTCAGGCAGGCCGATAGCTTTTTCCCCAGATTCCTTGTTTCCTCCGCGCTGTGGCTGATCATACGCTTCTCCTTTTTCCAACGTAGCTGCTGGCATTATACCGCCGATGCGCCGCCCGTGTCAAGAATTTACATGATGGCAAAGCCCATCAGATAGAAAAGGCTGTAGGCAAAAAACAGACAGCCCATGCCAAGGAACAGCAGCCGCTTGCCCGCTCCCTCTTTGATTCCGCTGAGAATGATCATTACCGGCACGCAGCAGAGCATATACCGCCCGCCGCTGATCATCCAGCCCGAAAGATAGGTAAAGCCCAGATACGCCCCGCCGTAGAGAATGAGGCTCATCCTTTCCCCCTTCCGCAGGCCATACAATAGCACGCCCAGGAAGAAAAAATACAGCGCGATCTGCACCCAGTAAATGATGTAGGAAAGGCCGGGATGATCCCCCGCCATCTGATACTGCAGGGAAATATTTTCGCCGATCCATTTGGTGGTCTGATACCATGGCTCCCCGGCCTCATACGCCAGGAATTTGAAGAAATCCCCATGAATGGCGAAATTAATGCCCAGATAGACCAGAAATCCGGCAGGGATCAGCAGCACCAGCCCATCCCGGGGCCGCAGCCTTCTTTTTTCCCAGCCCAGACGGCGGACGGCAATTTCATACACCGCCGGAACCAGCAGCAGCATGCCCTGCACCCGGGTCAGCGCGGCAAAAAAACCGATGCACCCGGCAAGGGCATATTTCCCCCTGCGCAGGGCGTAGAGACAGCCGATGGTCAGCAGCAGGAAAAGCCCCTCGGTATATACCCCCATCACAAACATGGAAAAGGGATACAGAGAAAGCAGCAGCACCCCATCCCATGCCCGCTGGGCGCTGCCATCCAGCAGCAGCAATTCATAAAGCAGGATAGAGGCAGCGGCAAAGCTGATTTGGGAAATCATGCAGCCTGACAGGGCCAGATTGCCCGTCAGCAGGGAAAGCAGCCGCATCAGCAGCGGATACAGGGGATAAAACACCAGATTGATGGCGTTTTCTCCCTCCTTCGCATAGCCGTTTAAGGCGATATCCATATATCGCTCGGCATCCCCGGCGCTGCACAGCCTTTCCTCCATCAGGGAAAGCAGCGCGGAAAGGGAAAAGCCGCCGCCCAGCAGCACGCTTGCCAGCAGCAGCATCAGACAATGAATGCCCAGGCTGACAAGCGCAATAAGCAGCCAGGCGCGCAGACGCGCTTTTTTCTCAATCGTCATGGCCGCCCCTCCCCTCATGCGCCCAGCACTGCGCCGTATACAGCCGCAGCGGAAAAAACGGCGCAAAGGCCAATCAGCCCGTGATACGCCCCGGCAGGCAGGGCATGCGTCCCGGACGGAATTTTCCTGCCCAGGAAATAAAAGGCCATCGCCCCCAGAAAAAGCGCCATGGACGGCCAGCCGGGAAGAAAGAAATAGACCGCTCCCGGCAGACACAGGAGGAGAAACGCTCCCTCCCGGGCCCCTTCCTCGCCCACGATCGCCGAAAGACGGCTCATTACCAGGCAGACCGCCGCCAGCGTCATCCCGGATGCCAGCACTGCGCCGCCAAGGAGATACTGGTCAAAGAGCAGCCTGCCGATGCCGTGCCCCAGATACGCAAAAAGCCCGGAAAGAATGCCATAATAGGAGGGGCTTTCCAGCGCGGCATACATTTTTTCAAGGCCCGCGCCCCGGAAAATCTGCCGGATATCGGAAAGCTCCGCCGTCGGCTCCCGAAGCACGGCATAAAAAAGACCGCCCAGCAGCCAGTAAATCATCCCGGCCCCCAGGGTCATCCCGGCGGCCGCGCCCAGCCGCCGCAATTGTCCTTTTCCCATGGCGCCAATCCGCTGCAGAAAGGTGAAAAGCAGCGCGCCAATCAGCAGCAGCATGCCGCCCCCGGCCAGCGCCCCCAAAAATCCGCCCATTTTTCGCCTCCTTCCGGAAAAAGAAGAAAAATCCATCTGCCCGGAAATATCCAAGGCAGATGGATGCGATCATCCGGTTTTATTCCTGAATGGAAAGCACAATCGCCGCGCCCTCGGGCCGCACATCCAGCACAAAGCAGGAACGGCTGCCGAACACCGCCTCCATGCGCCGCACAAATTCATCCACCATATCATTGGGAACAAAATTCAGCGTGGTGCCCGCAAAGCCGCCGCCATGCACGCGCCAGGCGCCCTTGCCCTTCAGCAGGCTCGCCGCCATGGCCAGGGCCAGGGAAAGCTGCTGCCTGCCCCCGGCGGGGTATACATTCTGCAGCAGCATCCAGCTGCTTTCGCCGGAAGCAATCACGTTTTCAAACATCGCGCCCAGATCATTCAGCCGCACGGCCTGCACCATATCCTTAACCCGCTCGTTTTCCGCAAAGAAATGCATGGCGCGGAGGATGGCCCTTTCGCCTACTTTCTCCCGCAGCGCGCCCATATTCTGCCAAAGCTGCTCGGGCCGCACGCGCCTTAATACCTTTTCCCCAAAGAAGGCGGCCACATCCTGCATTTCGGTGCGCACGGCGGCGTATTCCGGGGTAAGGTTATCATGGCTGCCGCCGGTATTGACCACCACCAGGGAATAGCCCGCCTCATTAAAGCCAAAGGACAGCGGCTGCACCTGGGGCTCGCCCTTAAAATCGATGGTCACCAGGCCGCCGGTAGAGGAGGCCATCTGATCCATCAGGCCCGAGGGCTTGCCGAAATATTCATTTTCGGCGAACTGAGAAATCTTGGCCCGGAGGGTGCTGTCCATGGTGAAGCCGTTGTAGAGCGTATCCAGAATGGCGCAGATCAGCACCTCATAGGCGGCAGAGGAGGAAAGCCCGCTGCCCCCCAGCACATCGGAGGTAATCGCCGCATCAAAGCCGCCGATATGAAAGCCTGATTCCTGCATCTTGAAGGCCACGCCCCGCACCAGCGCCGCAGAGGTGCCCTCCTCCTCCGGCTTCTTTTCCAATTCGTCAAGAGAAAGCTCAATATCCGGGAAGCCCTCGGAATGGATATGCACCATCCGATCCTCACGGGGGGATACGCAGGCCACGCAGTCCAGATTGACCGCCGCCGCCAGCACCCGGCCATTGTTATGATCGGTATGATTGCCGATGATTTCGGTGCGGCCCGGGGCGCTGACCAGATATAGGGGCGCGCCATCGGCATGGAAATAATCCTCATGGGCCTTGACCAGACGGGAATAGCGGGTCAATTGCCGGGCCAATTCCCCCTCGCGGTGACCGTAAAGGCGGGTGAAGCGCTCCATGGCGTTGGTCTTTTTGAGCGCGGCGAGCATCAGAGCATAGCTGTCCATGAATTTTCTCCTCCTTAAAGGTGATCCAGCACATCCTGCCAGAAGGCCAAGAAAGCGGGAAGCCCCATTTCTTCCAATGTGTTCTCAAAGGCGGCGAAGGTCTCGTCGCTGATTTCCTCCTCGCCCAGAATCCAGCGGGCGATCTGCATATCCACATAATAGCCGATTTCGTTCTGCAGCGCGGTGATGGTCTGCTGCTGCTCCCGGCTCAGATTGTAATAGGGGAAGGGCATCCTGACGGCGGCATTGACCGCATCCTGCCTGGCAATGACCTTGAGCAGATAGGCATTTCCGCCGTAGCGGCGCTGAAACTCCGCCGCCATGATGCCGGGGGCCGTGCCGCCGCCGTCAATGAGGGCGGTGGAGGAGAAGAAGGAATCATTCTTCACTTCCTCCGTCAGATGCCAGGTGCCATCCCCGTCAATCAGATAATCCTCCGTCTCCTTGCCGTTGGAGGCAAGAATTGCGCCCGCCTCGCTGTAGAGATAATCCACCCAGCGGAGCATGGTTTCCGGCTCGCTGCAATGGCTGGTCACAGCGAAGGTGCCCCGAAGCACGCTGCCGGCAAAATCCCGGTATACCTGCTCCCCATCGCAATAAAGCGGCTCCAGAATGTTATAGTTTTCCGCCCAGGATACCCGGAAAATATCGGCGGCGGAGGGGGTAATGATGATGCCGTAGGTGGCGGCAGCATCCGAATCGGTCACCTGGCGGAAGGTATTATTGGTGGTAAAGCCGTCGTGATCCATCAGCCCCTGCTGATACAGATCCCGGCACCAGGTGACAAACACCCGGAAATCCTTCTCCAGCGGCATGAATTTTACTTTTCCATCCTCCGCAAAGATATTGTAATCATTGCAGATCAGCCCAAAGGCATGGGCCAGGAATTTGAGATCAAAGGCGCCCAGAAAGCCCAGGGGGATTTCATCCGCCCTGCCGTTGCGGTTGGGATCCCGGGTCTTAAAGGCCTCCAGCACCGCAACCAGCTCCTCCGCCGTGGTGGGCGCGGCAAGATGCAGCGTTTCCAGCCAGGCGGTATTAATCCACATGTAATTCTGCACAGGCAGGGGATTGATATAGGGCAGCGCGGCAATTCTGCCATCCGGCAGGGTGATGGCCGCCAGCGCATCCGGATTTTCCGAAAGCAGCTGCCAAAGATTGGGGCAGCATTCCTCCAGATAGGGGGCCAGATCAATCAGCACGCCCTTATCCAGCATTTCCATGCTCTCGGCGGCGGAAAGCGTCGCCTTGAAAAGCACATCGGGCAATTCGCCGTCTTTGGTCATGGCTGCCTTGGCGGCCGTCCATTTTTCCAGCTCGGTGTATTGCTGAAAGCTGAAGGAAACGCCCGTTTTTTCTTCCATCCGGGCAAAGAATTCATTGGTGTTCCAATCGCGGTACTGGGTATCGTCATAGCCGGCCATAACGAATGCCTTGGCTCCCTGATCCTCTGCCAGGGCGCTCAGGGCGGCCATCGCCAGCATACAGGAAAGAAGCGCGCAAAAAATCCGCTTCAGCAGCATAGCTCGTCCTCCTTTGCGGTAATGGTTTTATTATACAGGATTTTTTGCCGTTTGAACACCCCTAATTTACGCCTAAATTGTGACAACAAGATAACTTTTTTTGATTTATATGGAAATTCTCTTCTAAAACAGCCCCTTTTGTCAGGGAAAGCAGCTCCTCTTCCCCCAGTGTTTCCCGCTGAAGCAGCGCCTGGGCCACCTTTTCCAGCACCTCATGATTCCTTTCCAGGCAGGCCCGGGCCGCCTCCATGGCCTCCTGCTCAATGGCGCGCATATCCTTTTCCGTCCCCTCGCCCCGGCCCATGGCCCATTCCTCTGCCATGCTCCGGGCAATCTCCCGCGCCTTTTTCAGATCCCCCGCGGCCCCGGTGGTCACGTTTTCCGGGCCCAGCAGCCTTTCCTCCGCCGCCCTGCCGCCCAGCGCCGCAGAGAGCATGCCCATTATTTCCCGGCGTGTATAAAAGAGCCGGTCGGGCTGCACGCTGAAGGAATACCCCGCCGCGCCCCGGGAGGAGGGCAGAATGGTCACCCGATGCAATTGCATTTCCGGGAGCATGCAGCGGGTGATCAGGGCATGCCCGGCCTCGTGATAAGCGGTAATTCTTTTTTCCTCGGGAGAAGCGGGCCGCTTTCTTTCCTCCCCTACCGCCACAGCCAGAAAGGCGTTTTCCACATCCTCCCCTTCGATTTTTTCCGCGTTTTTCCGGGCCGCCCGGATGGCTGCCTCATTGAGCAGCGTTTCCAGCTGCGCCCCGGAAAACAGCGTGGTCTGCCGCGCCAGCCTTTCCAGGGATACCGTAGCCCCCAGCGGCTTTTTCCCGGCATGCACCTTAAGAATCTGCAGCCGCTGCGCATAATCGGGAAGGTTCACCTCGATCCTGCGGTCAAATCTTCCCTCCCGGAGCAGCGCCGCATCCAGGGTATCCAATCGATTGGTGGCCGCCAGCACCAGAATGCCCTCCGTTTCCGAAAAGCCGCTCATTTCGGTGAGCAGGGCGTTGAGCGTCTGCTCCCTTTCATCGTTTCCATTATCCCGCTTTTTGCCGATGGCATCGATTTCGTCAATAAAGATCACGCCGCCTCCGGCCCTGCGCGCCCTTCTGAATAATTCCCGCATCCTGGATGCGCCCACTCCCACATACACCTGCACAAAATCCGCGCCGCTCATGGCAAAGAAGGGGGCCCCGGCCTCCCCCGCCAGCGCCCGGGCCAGCAGGGTTTTGCCCGTTCCGGGCGGGCCGTAGAGCATAACGCCCTTTGGCAGACGCGCCCCATAGCGGGCGTATTTTGCAGGTTCCCTGAGAAAGCCCACCAGATCGCGCATACTGCTGAGCGTTTCCTCCGGCACTGCCACATCCGAAAAGGTAATCCCGGGGATGCTTTTTTCTGCCGGGACGGCGGCGTATTTGGAAAGCCCTGCCGCGCCGCGGCTGCGCAGACGCATAAAGAGCAATAGCGCCCCCAGCATCAGGCCGCCATAGAGCCATTCCGGTGCGGCGGATGGCTGCTCCTTTACCTGAATATCCAGCGCCAGCAGCCTTTCCTTTCCGTTTTCCGCCCGGGGATTGGGCGTGTAGGCCATTGCGCCGTTTTTCATTACCACCTGCCAGCTTTCCCCATCGCCCATGGCAACGGAAGCAATTTCTCCCTTTTCTGCCAATTCCCAGAAGGCGGAATAGCTGATTTCCTCCGTATTTGTTTCCGCTTCCTTCCCTGCGCCAAGCAGCAGCAATACGCCCAGCATCAGAAAGACCAAAGCGCCCTTCCAGCTTTTTATTTTCATTTCCGGCTCCTTTCCTGCATACGATCATGCGCCTGTATGCAGAGCCAGTATACAGGAGGCTCCCACGCCCGTCCATGATACATTTTTTCCAGTCTGCCAGAAACTGACAGACTGAAACCAGCATCTGCCTGGAAAGAATGAAGAGAAGAATGGTGAAAGGGAGGCGGCGCTGGATGCGCAGAGGCAGATGGGAACGAAAAATCCGAAAAATGGAGCAGGCCGCCGAAGCCGAGGAAAAGCAGGCGCTCAGGGCCCTGGAGGGCAGAAAAAAGCGCCTGGGCATCCGGGGCGTGCTGCTGGTTTTGCTTGCCGTGCTGGCGGCAGGGGCGGCGGCCTTCTGCCTGGCCTTTGATGTAGGCAGCTGGCAGAAGCTGGATCTTGATAAAATTCTCATTCTTCCCCAGACCGGGGCAATTTATGATCAGGAGGGGAATTTTGTCGCCTCCATCCGGGGCAGCCAGAACCGGGTCAGCATTCCCCTCTCCTCCGTTCCCAAAGCGGTGCAGAGCGCCTTTCTTGCGGCGGAGGATCTGCGCTTTTATCAGCATGCCGGCTTTGATCCGGTGCGGATTTTCGGGGCGATCATGGCCAATCTCCGCTCCGGCTCCTACAGCGAGGGCGCAAGCACCATCACCCAGCAATTGGTCAAGCTCAGCCATCTGAGTACGCAGAAAACCATCGCCCGGAAGCTGGAGGAAATCTATCTGGCCATCCAATTGGAGCATACGGCAGACAAGGATCAGATTCTGGAAATGTATCTGAATTATATTTATTTTGGTCGGGGCGCCTATGGCATCGAGGCGGCGGCCCAGGCCTATTTCGGCATTCCCGCCTCCTCGCTCAGCGCCGCCCAGGGGGCCTGCCTTGCCGCCATTATCAAGGCGCCCTCCCTCTATGCGCCCCATCTTGATCCGGCAGCCAATCGCAGCCGACAGGAATATATCCTGGGCGTTATGCGGGATAATCATCTGCTTTCCGAAGCGGATTACCGCGCCGCCCTGGCCCAGGATGTCACCCCCATTGAAGCAGCGGAAACAAAAAACGCCTTCGGCTGGTATGTGGATGCCGTGCTGCAGGAGGCAGAGGGCCTGCTCTCTTTGCATCCGGAGGAATTGCTGGGCAGCGGCTATCATATCTATACCGCCCTTTCCGTGCAGCAGCAGGAAATCATTGACGCGCAGTTTGAAATCA
Organism: uncultured Oscillospiraceae bacterium; assembly: GCA_964549135.1. Lineage (GTDB taxonomy): Bacteria > Bacillota > Clostridia > Christensenellales > Aristaeellaceae > RUG563. Next base: position 27,427 of record CAZJUJ010000008.1, read on the forward strand.
CATCCAATTTTCCCGCCGATGCTGCCGATCATACCAGAGTGCAGGGAGCCATGGCCAGCGTGGATGCAAAATCCGGGGCGGTCAGGGCCATTGTGGGCGGCAGGGCCTATGAGGTGCAGCGCGGGCTCAACCGCGCCACCCAGCTGCGCCGCCAGCCGGGCTCTGCGCTGAAGCCCCTGGCCGTTTTCGCCCCCGCGCTGGAATATCACGGCTATATGACCGCCAGCGTCCTCAAGGATACCCCGCAGAAATTCGGCAGCTATTCCCCCCGGAACAGCGGGCATCTCTATTACGGAAATGTAACCATGCGCACCGCGCTGAAAAAAAGCCTGAATGTGGCCGCCGTTTCCCTGCTGAATGAAATCGGCGTGGCCTCCGGACGGCGGTATCTGCAAAGCGTGGGCATCGCCCTGGATGACCGGGATTGGAATCTTTCCCTGGCTCTGGGGGCCATGACCTATGGCGTATCCCCGGTGCAATTGGCGGCGGCCTATGTTCCCTTTGCCAATGGCGGCGTGTATTACGCCCCCTATTTTATCGAGCGCATTGAGGATGCGGAGGGCAATCTTCTCTACAGCCATGAGGTCAAAGGCGAAACGGTGCTTTCCGCCCAGAACGCCTGCCTTATGACCAGCATGCTCCAATCTGTTACCGCCTCCGGCACCGGGGCCAAGCTATCCGGGGCTGGCACGCCGGTAGCCGGAAAGACGGGCACCGTCAATATGACCGGCGGCGGCAACCGGGATATCTGGATGGCCGCCTATAACAGCGAAATTGCCACCGCTTTCTGGATGGGCTTTGATCAGCCCGATTCCGCCCATAAGCTGCAGAGCTGGGTATCCGGCGGGGATTATACCGCCGCCCTGGCCACCCGCTTTTTTAAGAATCTCTACCAGAACCGGGAAAAGCCGCAGTTTCTCAGCGCCGATGGCCTGGTCTGGCTGAAAATCGATACCAAATCGGTGGAATGGGCAGGCGAAGCCATGCTTTCCTCCTCCCTGACCCCCAAGGCCTACAGCGTGTCCGAGCTGTTTGCATCCCATAATCGCCCCACCAAGGAATCCAATGTCTGGAATGCGCCCCGCACGCCCTCCGCCTTTTATGTCACCCATAACAACAGCGGCAGCCCCGTTCTGGTCATTACCGCCGCCGATGCCGGGCTTTACCGTATCCAGCGGGATGCCGTGGGCGAAAGCATCATTCTGGGCGAATTATACGGCAGCGCCGGGGAAACCCTCTATTATACCGATGCCAAGGCCGCCCCCGGCGTGGTGTATACCTATCGGATCATCCCTATCCATTCCGAACTGCTGGATAACGGCATCCTGCTGGAGGGTAAGCAGGCCGTGCAGATCGCCCAGGCCAAATCGCCCCTGAGCGGCGCTTCGCTCTGGGAGGATATTACCGATTTTCTCTTCGGCACTAAACAGCAGCCCCCCGACGCCGCCGATGCCCTTTCCCTCTTCTGGCAGTCAGGCGACTGAGGGGACGAAGGGACGGGGAAAAATATTGCGGGAGGAGGCTTTTGCGTCAAAAGCCCCCTCCCGCACCCTCCCGAAAACCGGCTCTGGATGGGACATGGATGGGTAAAACCAAGATGAATGCCAGTGGAGCAATAGAGAATAACTTGTAAGAAAGAACGCAGCAATGCCCTTGCCAAACATAAAAACATTGCTGTTGTTTTTCCAATCGTTATTCGTTTTTGCTGATCTGGCATTCAACCTGGCGAAATTCACCCATGCTCCATCCAGAGCCGGTTTTCGGAAGGGGCGCGGGGGAACCACTTTTGACTCAAAAGTGGTTCCCCCGCAAAACCCCGTCCTTCCCCCGGCACTGGGTTTGCTTTTTGCACCGTTTGGGCTTTTTCTTCATATATGGATGTATGAAGCGCGCGCGGCCCGCTCCATCGCCACAAAAAGTGTTCTGAAAAGGAGGCTTACCCATGAATCAGGAAAATCCAGGCGTTTCCTCTCCCTTCGCTGCGCTGAGCTATCAGGAGCAGCAGGATCGCTGGCTGGAATGGCGCTCCCGGCAATTGGATTATCGCCCGGCGGCATCCTCCGTCCCTGCGGCGCCCGCGCCCGAAGCGCAGGCTGCGGCGGATATACCGCCCCTTCGTCTGCCCAATTTCTCTTCTCCCGCGCCCACCCGGCACAGGGAATTGGATCAGGTATGGGCGCGGCATCGCCAGGCCGCCAGGCAGGCCGGGGCCTTTCAGCCCGTTACGAAAAAAGACTGATCAGATACATGATGAGCAAATGCGCGGGATAGGCCCCATAGGCCATTAGCCTTGGCAGCCTCAGCCGCCCCTGCATGGGCCAAAGCATCAGCGGCAGGCTGAGAATCGCAAAAAACTGCACCCGGGTAAGGGCTGTAAGCAGCGTGCCGCCCCAGGGCAGAAGGGCATAGAAATCGGGCAGCGGCAGGCCAAACAGGCTGGTTACCATAGATGTGCCCTGGCCCCAGTAGAGGCAGAAGGCGATCATCACCGCCGCCAGCGCGCCCCGGCTTTCCCTTGCCATATACAGCAGCAGAAGCAAAAGCACGCCCTTCCAGCCATAATCAATTTCCACCATGCAGGCGGCAAGCAGCGCCAGCAGCGGGGCCCAGATCTGGCTTCCGTTCCGCCTTTCCCGGATGCCCCATATGGCCATCACCCCCAGCAGCAGCGTGGCAAAAATATTCAGCGTCGTCCATTCATGCCGAAAGGCCAGCATATAAAACGGCTGGGAGATCAGCCCGGTCAGAAGCAGCCTGAGCGCATATTTTTCCATGCTCCCTGTATGGCATACCCCCACCACGGCGCACCAGGCATACAGCGGAAAGGCAATCCGCCCAATGATCCGCCATTCCAGCGCATTGGGAAAGAAAATGGCCCCCGCATGATCCATAATCATGCAGAGAATGGCAATCAATTTGAGCAGGCCGGTATTTTCATTGCCCGCCGTTTTCTGCTTTATCCGCGCCGCCGTTTCCATGCGTTTCCTTTTCCTCCGTCATTTTTCTGCCTTTGTTTTATCCCGGGTTTTCACAGTTCTGACAAATCCGTTTCACAATTCTCCCGTATCATAAAGCCATGGCAAGGATCCATACCCACTGTCCCGCCGGGAACGCCAGATGAGGCGCAATCCACGGCGGGACAGACGATTTTGGGGATTATTCTTCGCTTATTCCACAAAGGAAATCTTGTTTTCGCCCACGGGATGGGCCTCTTTGTCATCCGCCGGGGTGCCCACGGCGATGGCAATCACAAAATCATAGCCCGCCGGCATCTTCAGCCGCTCCCGAAGCGCCGGGGCCTTTTCGGTCTGGAAGGCCATCCGGGGCAGGCCCAGAATCACGCTGCCCAGCCCCATGCTTTCGGCGGCCAGGGCGATATTCTGCACCGCAATGCCGCAGTCGATTCCCGCCCATTTGTTTTCCGGCTCGGCGGAAAGGAAGATCACCGTGGGGGCATGATAGAAAACCTGAAAGCTGGGATCGGCAAAGCGGGGGCTGCGCTGCTCATCGGGCAGACCCTCCACAAATTCGCAGATGGCGGCATGGATTTCATCCAGCACCGTCTGCTTCTGCACCACGGAAAAATGCCAGGGCTGACCATTGACGGCGGAGGGAGACTGCACCGCGGCATCCAGAAGCGCCTGCAATTGCTCCTGGGTCAGCTGCGTTTCCGTGTAGGCGCGATGGCTGCGGCGGGAAGAGATCACATTCAATACCTGATTCATGGGGATACCTCCTTCATTTTTTCTTGTTCATTCAGGAAAAGTATGGTAGAATGGAAGCACGCAAGGGAGGAGCAGGGGATATGACCGAGACCGAACGCTTCATGCAGCTGGCGCTTCTGGAGGCCCGGCGCGATCCAGACGAGGTGCCGGTGGGCGCGCTGATCGTAAAGGATGGAAAAATCATCGCCCGGGCCCATAACGAGCGGCAGGGGGAGAAGCCCTTCGCCCATGCCGAAATGCTGGCCATGGAGCGGGCCTGTCAGGCCCTGGGCAGCCGCCGTCTGCATGGCTGCGTGCTTTATGTCACGCTGGAGCCATGCCCCATGTGCGCAGGGGGCATGATCATGGCCGAATTGGATGCCTGCGTTTTCGGTGCCTATGATGCCCGCCAGGGCTGCTGCGGCAGCGTCTATACCCTGCCGGAGGACCCCGCCTTTTTTCACCGGGTGCGGTGCATCGGCGGGGTGATGGAAACGGAATGCGCCCGTCTCCTCCGGGATTTTTTCGAATCCAGACGCCCCTGAAAGCAGTATATCATTCCGGGAAAGGCATTGCAAGCAAGGAATAGAAAAAAACATGAAGGAAGGAATGCATAATGATTACCCGCTTCGCGCTTTCGCATCATTTCCGTCCTAAAAAGGGCTGGATGAATGATCCCAACGGCCTTGTCTACTATCAGGGCTGGTATCACGCCTTTTTTCAGCATTGCCCGAATTTTGAAGCGCCCTGGCATGAGCCCATGGTCTGGGGCCATGCCAGAACCAGGGATTTCATCCATTGGGAGGAATTGCCCATCGCCCTTGTGCCCGATCAGCCCTATGACTGCCAGGGCGTATGGTCGGGAACAGCCATTGTAAGGGATGATACGCTCTTCCTTTTCTATGCCTCCGTTGCTCCCCTGCCCCAGGGCTTTTCCCCTGCGCCGGGGCAGCAGAATATCCAGTCTATCAGCATCGCCTATTCCCGGGATGGCCTGCATTTTGAAAAATACGCGGGCAATCCCGTCATTGGGGATATTCCCCGGGAGGGCAGCTTTGATTTCCGCGATCCCGCCGTTATGGAAAAGGATGGGAAATATTACTGCGTCATCGCCAGCGGCAATCCTCAGGATCAGGCGGCCCGGCTGCTGCTCTATGAAAGCGATGATCTTTTCTCCTGGCGTTACAGCGGCGTATTATGCGAATGGCCCCATTCCATCTATTGCGAATGCCCCTCCTTTTTGCCCTGCGGAGAAAAGTATATGCTGGCCACCTCGGTCTGCGAAAAGGACAGGCATTATTTCTCCGTCATGTACGGCGATTTTGACGGGAAAGCCTTTACCCCCGAAATCACCGGCCAGGTGCATCACGGCCCCGATCAGTATGCCGGTCAGGTCTTCCGGGATCATCTGGGCCGCAATATCCTTATCGCCTGGGCACCGGGCTGGGATTATTCCACCTTCGCGGAAAAGAATCTGGGCTGCCTTTCCCTGCCCATTGAGCTGAAGATCGAAAACGGCCGCCTGCTGGGCTGCCCCTTAAAGGAGGTAGCGCATCTGCTGAAAGACAGCGATCCTGCCGTCAAGATGACGGAAAACGGCTTCCGGGTGGAAAGGACGCTGCGGCCCCCCATCGTGCATGAGGGTGAAATCCGCGATATCAAAATTCTCCGGGATGAATATCTGCTTGAGATTTTCGTCAATCACGGCGAATGCATCTATACCGCCGTGCTTTGCTGAGGCATGGGCGGGAAGGCGCATTGTATCGCAGCGCCGGGAAGAAATCGTGAACGGACTGTAACATTATTCAAATGCCCTTGCGCATTGCGAAAAGCTGTGTCATAATAGCGAATGAGAATTTCCGGCCCGTTTTGACCGGAAGAAAAAGTGAGGAATGCCCTATGAAGAATTTTTCCCGTTTTCTGGCGCTGATGCTGGCCCTGTGCCTGGCGCTGCCCTTTGCGGCGCTGGCGGAGGATGTGCCCGAGGCTACCGCGGCTCCCAGCGCGGCCGCCGAGATTCCCGCCGAGGCCGAGGCCACCGAAGCCCCTGCCGAGGATCCCGTCTTCTTCACCCTGGATGGCAGGGAATACCGCAAATCCGAAGTGGATCAGACGCTCTACAATCTCTATTCCAACGGCTATGTGGATTCCATGACCGATTATGCCACCGGCATCCAGTATATGATCGAAGATGCCGTACTCATCGCCAAAATCGCAGAGCTGGGCTATGATCAGTTCACCGAAGAGGAAGAGGCCGCCTTCCGTGCCGAGGCCCAGAGCGATTGGGATGACGCCATTGATTCCTATGTGGAATACTTCCTCACCGAGGATACCGAGGAAGCCCGGGCCGAGGCCCGCAAGGCCGGCGAAGCCTATTACACCGCCTATGGCTTCAGCGTGGATGCGCTGGTGGAAAACCTGAAGCTCAGCGCCGGCTTTGAATTGCTCCAGGCCCAGATGCTCAAGGATGTGCCCGAGGCCACCGAAGAGGAAATCAAGGCCGTATTTGAGGAGTATGCCGCCCAGGATCAGGAAACCTACGCCAACGATTTCTTTACCTATGAAATGTATCAGCAGTACGGCTACGAATCCTGGTATAAGCCCGAGGGCTTCCGCGGCATTATCCATATCCTGCTGGAAGTGGATCAGGAGCTGCTGGATGCCTATGAAAACGCCCAGGCCATGTATGAGGAAGCCCTGAGCGGCGAAGAGGCCCAGGAGGGCGAGGAAGCGGCCGAGCCCGTTACCAAGGAGGATGTGGACGCTGCCCTGCAGGCCGTGCTGGATAGCCGCAAGGAGGCCATTGATGATATCTATGCCCGCCTGGAAAAGGGCGAAAGCTTCCAGACCCTTATCGCCGAATACAATACCGATCCCGGCATGACCGGCGATAACCTGGAAAACGGCTATGAGGTGCATCCCGAAAGCACCATGACCTGGATTCCCGAATTCGTGGCGGGCGCCTTCAGCGAAAAGATGCAGAAGCCCGGCGATGTCAGCGATCCCGTGGTGGCGAATTACGGCATCCATATCCTCTATTACCTCCGGGATATCCCCGGCGGCTTTGTGGAAATGACCGATGAAATCCGTACCCAGATCGCCGATTACCTGAATAACCAGCAGATGAGCAGCGCCTATTATGAGCAGCTCTATACCTGGGTGGATGAGCATGAGGTGGTCTACAATACCGAGGCCATCACCGCCGCCGGCGGCACCGTGCCCCAGACCGACGCGGAGAACTGAGGAAGGAATCATTGCGGGGGAACCATTCTTTGTTGCCAAAGAATGGCTCCCCCGTACCCCCTCCAAGAAAGCGGCAAGGGACGGGGAAAGTATTGCGGGAGGATGCTTTTGCGTCAAAAGCACCCTCCCGCACCCTCCCGAAAACCGGCTCTGGATGTTTCATGGATGCACTCCGCCCAGTTGAATGCCAGTGAAACAAAAGAAAATATGCAATAAGAAGCAAAACAGCAATGCTCCATCAAACGCGGAAGCATTGCTGTTGTTTTTCTAATCTTTATTTGTTTTTGCTGATCTGGCATTCAATTTAGCAAGAGTCCTCCATGAAACACCCGGGGCCGGTTTTCGGAAGGGCGCGGGCGGGGACTTTGGGTTCAAAAATCTCTTCCCCCAATACCTTTCCCCATCCTCCGTTCTTTCACCCCTACGGCTTTGCCGCGTTCTGCGAAATATGGCGATAGGCGCTGGGCGGGATTCCCTCGGTGCTTTTGAACATCCGGGAGAAATTGGAGGAGGAGGAATAGCCCAAGCGGCTGGCGATGGCCTCCAGGTTCATATCCGTGGTCTGCAGATATTCCTTTGCACGCCGTATTTTTTCATTATTGACATAGCTGATGAAGGTCAGCCCAAACGAGCGCTTGAACCGATGGGAAAATGCCGAATCGGAAACCATATACTTTGCAGCCATCATGCTGATGCCAAAGCCGGGACTTTCCAGCATGGCTTCAATATCCTGCCGAACGCCATCCTGCCATTGCTCATCATTATCGTTTCTGAGCTGGGCATTCTCCGCGCTTTCCATTTCCCGGACAGTTTTTTGTACGATGCATTGCAGCGCATGGCAAAACTGCTGAATGGGCTGGTTTACGAAGGCCTTCAGTTCAGGGAACAGCGCCGTCAGATCGCAGATCACAATCCCGCCCACATCCGATGTTATGCCGGTGCTTTGCAGCGCATCCTGAATCGCGGCGCAGGCATCCGACAGCAGGGCGGGGTTCCGCTCCAGCAGCGCGGTGCGCATTTGATACATGCTTTCCACGGGATAGATGCTGGCGGGCTTATCATCGGCGCTGTATAATTCAATTCCGCCGCTCCCCTGATACTGCATTTCCTTCAGCAGATCCCGGGCATTCTGATACGAATCGGATAATTGCTCCACGGCCTCCTTGGCCGGGCCGATTGCCACCGCCTGAACGGGGGGAATGCTTTTTTCTGCCAGCACCTGCTTCAGCAGCCCATTTACCTGGCTTTCCGGAATATCATAGGCAATAATGCCCAGCAGGCTATTCATGCTCATGCCCTGGATGATATGAACCATCGCATGCTCATAGCGCAATTCAGTCAGTTGAAAGGGCGAGGCCAGCGGCTGCTTAAGCTGCATCATGAAGACCGAGCAATGGGAATAATCGGCCTGCAGGGCCTGAATGCAGGAATCGGTATGCATATCCTCAATTATCTGGCCAGATACCACGCGCCGGATCAGCAATTCATCCATGTATCGCTGCTTTTCCATGGCCTGCTGCGAAAGCTTATTGATATGCTGGCGAATCATGGCCGCATCGTCGCCGGTATCGGGAATGCTTAAATCTGCGGTCAGATTGCGGATGGGCTGATTTACCCATTTGGCAAACAGCACGCTGCTTGCCCCGGTCAGCACGGCGATAACAGCCAGGATCACGAAAAGCTGCGAGCCATTGACATTGGCCCGGGAAAGCATCCGCCGCGTACCGGCAATTTCATAAGTGATGCAGAATTTCTGCGATGGGCTGGACAGGGTAATAATCTCCGATGCGCCCCGTTCGCCTCCGGGAAGCGTTTCCTCGCCCACCGAAAAAAGCGTTTCGCCCGCCTCGTTCAGGATGCGGGCGCAGCCCTCCCCTGCCGCCAGAGAAAGCTGACGGAAAATATCTGCCGTCTTTACGAAAATCCCCAGCGTTGCATAGGAATGATTGCCGAATGCAGGCACAGGCAGCAGCAGGAGCAAAACGCCTTGCTCCCGATTGTCCTGGGCGGTGTTCTGCATATTTCCAAGCGGCACAAAGCGGGGCGCCCTTGCCGTATCAGCTGCACTGGCAGAAAAATCAATAAACTGCTGATACAGCGCCTGGGTATCTGCCTGCGTATAGGAAGAAAAGGCATCGATAAAGCTTTGCTGCTGGTAGAGCGCAGCATCCGTGATGAAATAATCCTTTTCGTGGTAATACATGCTCAGGCTGACGATGCGCGGATCCAGGTCCTTAAAGCTTTTCAGCTGGGCAATGGCATTCATCTGGGAAACGACCGGCTCCTCCCGGTAAAGATTCAGGGGGCGTAGCGCGGGCGCTTCGGCAATAACGTTGGCATAGCTGTAATAATCGTAAAAGAAGCCATCCAGCAGATTGGTCAGGGAATCGGCATTTTCCCGCAGACGGCGCAGATTATTTTCATACTGCTGCTTGCTCATCAATTGGAAAAAACCGGCGGTCAGCACACAAAGAACGACTACTGCCACGCTCAGCAGCGCAATGACTGCCCGGGAAGAAGTGGATTTGAAACGGCGCATTGGCAGCCCCCCTGCCTTTCCTTATGTGTATTCTGCATGCAGAAATTATAGCACGCCTGATTTTGTTTGTCCAGAATGCCAAAGAGAACAAAAGCGCAAGGAAGCCCGGATAGATGCTGTGCCTATTTTTCAAGCCATGGCGCATATTCCGCCGGATGAATTGTAAACAGCGGCTGATTCAGGCCGTCCCTGGGCATGGAACGGGGCCGATGCAATACCAGATCGCAGAAATCCACCAGCGCCATCCAATCCTCCAGGCAGAAGGCATGCCCGCCCTGCCGAAAATGAAAGCCGTTGCGCTCCGGTACACCCAGAAAATCAAAAATCGGCTGGGCCGCCTGAAAGGCCAGCTGAGTACCAAAGGGATTTGCCCAGTGATCCATCATCCCATCGGAGGAAAAAACCGCCCGGGGCGCTATGGCCATGCGGAGCATATGACTGTCCAGCGGGAAATACTCCGCCTCCCGGCCAATCGGATAGGGCTTTTCATCCGTGCCGAACCGGGCATAATCCCCGCCGAACCAATGCGGAAAGCGGCGCGTAATGGCGCCGATGGTTTCGCAGCGCGCCCCATCCTGGCGGCTTCCATCGGCGGTGCCGAGAAAACGTGCCGTTCCCAGCCCGCCGCACCCCGATCCCATAGGGGCAACCACCGCAAAGCGATCATCGAAGATGCCGGCTGCAAGCGCGGCCTTTCCGCCCCGGGAATGCCCGGTGCAAATCAGCGGCCCGCAGTCCTCATGCGCCAGCAGCCAATCCGCCGCAATGCTGTGGCCCCAGCCCCAGCTCATGATGGTTCCGCATTTTAAGGCAGGATACCTTTTTCCATCTTCCGCCGTCAGCGGGCGATCCGGGCGTATCATTTCCCGATCAAATACGGCAATGCCGCAGCCGCCCTGCAGGACAACGGCCTCTTCTTCCTCCGCAGAGGCCTTTCTTCCGGGGGCTGCATTATAGGTAATGACGGGATAGCCCGAGGCATGCGCCGGATAAATCAGGGAAGCGTCCAACTCAAAATCATCATTTACATTCAAAAGCACGGATACCCGGACGGCCCTTCCATCCAGGGCTTTTTCGCGTTTAGCGGAAATGACCTCCGTTTTTTCGGGTCTGCCGGGCCATGGGCCATGCATGTGCTGCTGAATCAGGCGGCGAAAGAAGGCAGCCTGCTCCGGCCATTGCTCCGGGCTGGTGATGCGCCCGCCGTTTTCCATGATCCAGAGATCGGGCAGATATCGCGTAGGCTGAAACATCATGTTTCTCTCCTTTGTCTGCAGATGCGGAGGGCCGCCGCGAATAAGGCGGCGGCCCCGAAAGAAAGCCTTACTGATGCGCTTCGTAGGCATCCTGATAGATTTCCAGATACCGCTCCAGACCGGCGCGATTCAGTTCGTTCAGATAGCTGTCCCATTCCTCGTCGATTCCGCCCTCGGTAATCCATTTGGCGGCAAAGCTCTGCCACAGGGACTGCAGATCCGTATTGATCATCGTGACCTCCACGGCGTCATCCGTATCCAGAATCAGCTTGGGATAATTGTGGCTCTCATCCATATAGGGCAGATACGCCTTTTCAAAATCGAATTTGCCCACGCCCCGCTGATACCACTGATCATCAAAGACCAGCTTTTCCTCCACTTCCTTGGGAACGAAGCCGACGTAATTGCCGTTCATGCTGTTGGTCCAGGTCCAATTGTCCACGGTCTGCCCCTCCGGCGCAATGCGAATGATCGATCCATCCTCATTTTTCTGCAGGGAAACCCCGTAAGCGCCATAGCAGGCCTGAATGCCGTATTCGGCGGTATAGAATTGATCCGCCCAGCGAATCACGGCGGCAGGATCCTTGCAGGCCGTGGTAATCGTCAGGCAGCAAAGATTGCCGGTGCGGCCGGTTACGGATTTGCTGCCCAGATGCTGGCTGCCGTCAGGGCCCACGGGAGGCAGCAGAATGCCGTATTCATCGCTCTGCAGCTGAGAAAGCTCATAGCTGGAAAGAATGCCGCAGATGGCGGTGGAGCCGCCGCGGCGGGCCTTGGCCTTGTACTGGTCAAAATCCTGGGTCAGCATTTCGGAATCAACCAGGCCCTCTTCATGCAGCTGATGCAGCCAGGAAACCCAGGCCTTGAAGCCCTCGGTCGCCGGATTATATACCACCGTGCCGTCATGCACGGACAGCCAGTCGTCAATGCCGTCGTATACACCGAAAGCGCCGATGAAGGCACGCGCACCGAAATTGGAGGAATTCAGCTCGGCAAATTCAAAGCCGATTTCATCCTTGAGCCCATTGCCGTTGGGGTCGTCATTGACGAAATGACGGGCCACCTCGGTCAGCTCCTCAATCGTGGTAGGCATCTTCAGATTCAGCTTTTCCAGCCATTTTGTATTAATGCAGAGCGCCGCGTTGAAGGCGGGCTTGGCCGGCACATAATGCGGCAGGGAATACATGTGCCCGTCAGGGAAGGTGGTAGCGGATACGGTCAGCGGATATTCATCCAGCATGGCCTGGATATGGGGCGCGTTTTCGCGGATCAGATCCTCCAAAGGAATAAAATATTCCTTGTTCATCTGAATATCGTTCGGCGTCAGCGTGCCGCCGCCAAAGAAGAAATCAGGCAGATCGCCGCCCGCCAGAATCAGATTTTTCTTGGAGTTCCAGTCCGTGCGGTAGTATTCCCAGTCAATGTCCACATTGGCAATCTCTGCAATTTCCTGGTAGATGGGCAGGGTTTCCAGATCCAGCGTGCTGGCATGCAGCGAAGCAATGGCATGCAGTTTAACCGGCTCATCCTCCGCCGCCGCAAAGCTGCATATGCCTGCCAGCAGCACAAAGACCATCATGAGGGAAACAAGAGCTTTTTTCATAGAAACGCCTCCTTTAATATGTTTATACCCTCTCTTGCGCAGGGCATAACAGACTCATCCCTTGACGGCGCCAATCATGACGCCCTTGTTGAAATACTTCTGCAGGAAGGGATACCCGATCATCAGCGGCAATGTGGATACCACAATCACGCTGTATTTTACCTGATCCCGCAGATTATACAGGGCATCCTCTCCGCCCCCGCCCTCCACGGCATCATTGCTGTTGACGATCAGAATTTCCCGCAGAATCAGCTGCAGAGGAGACATGGAATCCTCCCGGAGATAGAGCAGCGCATTCATATAGCTGTTCCATACGCCAACGATATTATACAGCGCAATCACCGCCACAATGGCGCTGGACAAAGGCAGAACAATCTGCAGAAAATACCTGAAATCAGAGCAGCCGTCAATCTTGGCGGCATCCAGCAGCGCATCGGGAATGCTGCTTTGGAAAAAGGTGCGGGCCATGATGATATGATAGCTGCTGATGCAGCCGGGCAGAATCATCACCCAAATGGTATTAAGAATATGATAGCTGCGGTAAACAAAATAGGTCGGGATCATGCCGCCGCTGAAAAACATGACGAACGTGAAAATGAATGTGATCGGGCCGCGCAGCATCACATTTTTCCGGGAAAGCGTGTATGCGGCGGGCAGCGTAACCGCCAGATGCAGCAGCGTTCCAAGCCCTGCATACAGAATGGTATTTTTGTATCCATTCCAGATCCGCTGATTGGAAAATACCTGCTGATAGCCATAGGTGCTGAAGGAGGGGCTCCATAGCCAGATTTCGCCGTTTGAAACCTTTCCGGGATCGGAAAAGGAGGCCAGCACAACGAAATAGAGCGGATACGCAATCACAACAAAAACGATGATTCCCAGCACCAGCAGAAAGAAATCAAAGAGCAGATCGGCGGTGCTTCTGCGCCTTTTGATGCGGGCAGCCAGTAAAGTCATTCTTCATGCCCCCTTAAAACAGACTGGTTTCGCTGACCCTGGAGGAAATTTTATTGACCGTCAGCAAAACAACAAAATTGATGACCGTATTGAATAATCCAATGGCAGAGGAATAGCTGTAGCGCGCGCTTTCGATGCCCTGCTTATAGACATAGGTATCAATGGTTTCGGATACGGGCAGATTGAGCGGATTCTGCATCAAAAATACCTTTTCAAAACCGACAGAAAGCACGGAGCCGGTTTTCAGAATCAGCAGGATAATCGCTGTGGGCAGAATGCTGGGAATATCGATATAGAGCATGCGCTTGAATTTGGAGGCACCATCCACCGTCGCCGCCTCATAAAGGTCTACGCTGACCGAGGAGAGCGCGGCAATATAGATGATGGAATCCCAGCCCGTATTCTGCCAGATGCCGGAAAGAACATAGAGCGGCACAAACCATTCCTTTTTCGCCAGAAGATTGGCCGGCTCTTCTACTCCCAGCGCCCGCATCAGATGCCCGTACAGGCCCCGCGAGGGAGACAGAAACACAAGCAGCATGCCCACCAGCACCACCGTGGAAATAAAATGCGGCATGTAGGTGACCGTCTGGAGCAGCTTCTTCGCCCGCTGCCCCTGAATCTGATTCAGCAGCAGCGCGAAAATAATCGGAACCGGAAAGCCGCAGATAAGGCTGGAAAGGCTGATGGTCAGGGTATTGACCAGCACCCGGGAAAACTGATAGCTTTCAAAGAAGCTGACAAAATGCTTGATCCCCACCCATCTGCTTTCTTCAATCCCGGTCACCGGGCGAAAATCCCTGAAGGCAATCTGCAGCCCGTAAAGCGGCGCGTATCGGAAAAGAATCACCGCCGCAAGCGCCGGCAGAATCAGCAGATACAATTGCCAATTCACGCGAAAATCCTTCCGCAGTCTTTGGGGCAGAGAAAGCTGCTTTCCCACTGAAATCATTTCGGAACGCATGTTGAATTTCTCCTATGCTTTGCTTTTGTCAATTTCATTGTAGCCGCAAAATCAATTGTTTCAAGCGTCAATACTTGTAAAAAACGCGCTTCATGTAAAAATAACTCTTTTTTTGAACATTTTATCGGTTTTTTCAACTAATGAATGCACAGAAACCGGCATTTTGCCCAGCCCCCACGCCCCGAAGGGAAAAAGAAAAGCGCGGCGGCATTTTCAGGCTCTTTGGAGTTTCCTGGCCTAAAAAAATACCGCCGCGCGTTTACGCAAATCAGATGCTGCGGGAATATCCCTTTTCCCGTCTTCTCTGGCAGATCCGTGCGCACAGCACGGTCATATCATCCGGGGGCAGGCCGTCCTTCTGGATCATGGCCTCCTGCAGGAGTGCGTCGGCAATATGCTGGGGCGAATCATCCCGGCCCCTGCGGAGAACGGAGAGAATTTCCTCCTCCGCCGCAAAGGCATCGGTAATGCCATCGCTCATCATCAGCAGCATATCCCCCTCTCCCAGGGTGAAATGATGCTCCATGGGCTCCACATGCTCGATAATGCCCAGGGGCAGCGCCGCGCCCTCGATGAATTGCATCTTCTGCCCCTGAAAAAGCACGGATGCGCAGGCCCCCAGCTTATTCATGGCGGCCTCGCCCGTAAACAGATCGATGAGGCATAGATCCACCGTGGCGAATTTTTCCCCGCCGGTAGCCGAAAGCATCATGCCGTTCACCGCCGTCATGGCCTGGCTGCGGGTATAGCCCGCCTCCATGCAGAGGGAGAGCAATTCCAGCGTTTTCCGGCTTTCATCCTGCGCCCCGGCCCCATGCCCCATGCCATCGGAAAGCGCCAGCAGGCTATGCCCCCCGGGCAGGGGACGCACCAGCACGGCGTCGCCGTTATCCGGCGCGCTGCCCATTCTGCTTTTTCTTTCCCTTGTCACCGCGCAGGCCGTGGCCATGCCGGTATAAACCGCCAGCGGCGGCTCCTCCTCCAGAAGAATCCTGCCGTTCTGCTGCTCCGTTACCTGCAGCCGTGCCTGCAGGCGAAGACCGATCTGCCGGGCCAATTGCTCCCCCGCCATGGGCCGCAGGGAAAGGGGATCGCATTTGAGGCAGATCATCAGCCGCCCCTCCGTCCACTTGGCAAAGGCGATCCGGGCGGGGAAGCGCATGGCCTGCAGCGCCTCCTCGATCTGGGATAGCTGCCATGCCTCCTCCTCATCCGCCGCTCCTTCCTCCAGGCTGATGCGCTGGGCGGCCTGGGAAAGCGCGGTCAAATGGGTCTTGAGCATATCCCGCTCATATTCCGCGCAGATGGCCCGCTGGGTCTTTTTCAGCCGCGCTTCATCCAGTTGATTCAGGATTTCGGGGATTTTCGCAATGCGCGGGCAGGCGGAAAAATAATGATTGATGATTTCCAGCTGCTCCTCCATCTGCTCTCCGCGCCCTGCCAGGGCCAGCATGCCCTCCCGGGTCGCAGCATATTGATCCCGCCAGCAGATGGGCAGCCGATCGCAGCGGCTGCATAATTGCTCGGTCAGCGCTTCGCTTTCCTCCTCGGCTTCCGGAAGCTCCATTCTTGGATGGGGCAGCGCATCCGCCATGGTATCAATGGCCCGCACCCATTTCTGCATTTTCAGGCGGGTATAGGCATTTTCTCTGGGCCGATTCCAGCGCAGCATACGCACAAAGATCCCGATTTTCTTCATCCATTCGCCGGGAAGCAGGAGGAAAAGCGCCGTTCCGGTCAGCATGGCCAGAAAATACAGGGGACGAAAGGTAAGGGAGGTGAGATAGGTGGCCGCGACCCCGGAAAGCAAAAAGCCAAGCGCGGCAAGAAAGCGGCTCTTTCCATGAAAAAGCCCGGCCAGCAGCGCGCCGATGGTCAGATTGACCAGCAGAATGGCGCTCTGCCCGCCCAAGAGCAACGATAGCCCCAGGCCCATTGCCCCGCAGATACCCGTGGCCCCGCCTGCATGCCAGGATAGCAGCAGCACCGCAAGGCAGGAAAGGATATACCCCAGGTTCATTTCCGCCAGCGTCAGCCGGGCCGCCCCGGCAATCACCAATAGGCAGGGGAACATCAGGCAGAGCAGATCATCCTCGCTCAATTCCTGCTTTTTTCTGCGGATAAGCTGTGCCGCCCGCATCAGCGCGGGCATGGAGGCCAGGCCCATTAGGATGCTGAGTCCGTGCAGCATCGCGCCCTGGGCGTTTCCCGCCTGCATCATCCCCGGCAGTGCGCGCCCCGCCAGCAGCATGCCCGTCATGGCGAAAAGCTGCCATTTCCTCTGCCAGTGGATGCGCATGGCCCCGCAGCAGCCGATGCAGGCAATCATTTGCCAGGCATCCGGCGCCGCGCCCCAGAAAAAGCGCATGATCTGCCCCGCCATGAGCCCCATCAGCGCGCCCCGGGGCCTGATCCCAGCCTGCAAAAGCGCCGCCAGGCAGCAGACGGCATAGGGCGAGGGCACGGAAAAGCATTGGGCCAGCCCCAGCAGAAAAAACGCAGCGGCCATGGGCAGCCGCTTTATTCCCGCTCTCGCCGCAGCCCTCAGCCGCGGCAGCAGCCTCTGTATCATCTTCCCTATGGTTCGCCGCTTCACCGGCGTATACATCTGCGCGCTCTGCATGCAAACTCCTCCATCCTGATCTGAATGCCATCATTATAGAGGATATATGCCGTTTCACTGTCGAACCACCGCGCAGAAATTGACGGAAAGACGGATAGGGGACGGAGAAGGATATTGCGGGAGGATGCTTTTGCGTCAAAAGCATCCTCCCGCAATAATTCACATTTCTTTTCGGAGCATTTGCAGCCAGCAGGCCACATGGGATGCAAAGCCGTGGCAGCAGCTGGCGGAAGGGCTGTCATGCTCCCAGAGGGTGCCGGTCTGCCTGGCCATCATGGAAAAATAGCCCTTGATTTCCTGCATAAGCCGGGGATATTCCTTTTCCCGGGCCAGAATATCCAGCCGCAGATAATTGCCGATAAAGGCGTTGGCGAAGGCCACCTCGGGGTGCAGGCCCGTTTCATGCCGGGCCGGGCCGAAATCCCGGAGCAGGGTTTCATACAATTCGCGGTGGGATTCTTTGGAGGCAATGCCGAAGAAGAAGGCGTAATACTGGCAGACCTCGGTGGCGATCCCGGTATTTTTCAGCGTTCCTGCCTCCCGGACGGCGTTATCCACAAACCATGTTCCGTTCCATGCCTTTTCCCGGATTTTTGCGCGGATACCTTCCGCCCTGCCGATCCATTTTTCCTCGCCATAGGTCTTTCCCGCCGCCTCCAGCGCCCCGGCATAGAGCATATTCGTGGGATAGTTCACCCCGCAGATCACATCGGGATCATTGGCCCGCGACCATTCCACAAACACCCAGCCGGGCAGATTTTCCAGCAGTCCATCCGCATTTTCATAGGCCGCAAAGCCCTGGAAAAGCGCCTCGATCCTGGGCCGCAGACCCTCAGCCAATTCCTCATCCCCCGCCCGGGCATGCAGATATTCCTCCAATTCCATAACGAACCAAAGCGCCCAATTGGGAATATAGGAATGATCATTCTTCCGCGTGGGATCGATATAATCATGGCTGGAGGGATAGCACATGGGCAGCATGCCCGCCATGGGCGAACAGAGGCGATAGGGAGCGGTATAGAGATAGTTTTCCAGGAAATTTTGCTCCACATCGCTCCTGCCCGTCAGCGCATATTCCACCCGGGCGGTAAAGAAGGAATCGCAGAGCCAGCCCGCCCGCTCCCGACCGGGGCAATCCATAAAAATATCGGTGGCATTCTGGCGATAGGTATTGACGGCGGCCTCATAGATCAGCTGCAATTCGGGATTCCGGAAGGAAAGCGGGGCAATTTCGGGCGCAGCGATTTCCAGCAGCACCGGCAAAATGCGCCGGATACAGCCCCGCAGCACGATGATTTTCAGATATTTCAGGGTATAGGGCTCAAAGCTGCGGATCGTATGCGTGCCCTGGGGCACAATCACCTTCATGCCGTTTACGCAGCTCATGCCCCGCCTTTTCAGCTCCCCATCCGTCAGGATTTCATCAAACTGCAGCAGGATTTCGCTCTCTTCCCCGGCCTCCAGCTGCATTTCGATCAGCCCCGTCCGGCAGCAATCATAGGAAAGCAGCCGCGCCTCCCCGGCCCGGAGCGCCCCTTCGCTGTCTGCCGGATGCCGATCGGAAAATTCCAGCGCCAAAAGTTCATTCATCAGGCAGCAATCGTAATCGGTATATACCGTCAGGGTGGGACTGTTCATGCCCAGATGATCCAGGGGGCTGGGCTCCTTCCCGATTTCGCCCTGCTCCGCCCGCATATCCGCCAGATACGCCGCCGGGAAATACCGGCGATTGGAAAAGGGCTGCACCCGCCTTGGCAGATAGCCCAGGGGCGATGCCATTAGCGCCAGGGGCTGCCTTTCCCCCTGCGCGCGCCTGAAATCATAGACCTCGCTGCCCACCCGCTGAATGGCAAAGCGATCCACCCGCCGCAGCCGGGGCGTATATTCCTCGGCGAAAATCTCCTCCCGACCGGTGGCAAAAAGGATCTGCCCTGCCGCATCCGCCGCCTCCAGTTGCAGAAAGGAGGGATTGAGTGCATATTCAAAGCAGCTGAGATAATACCCCGCCACCAGAATATCGGTTTCCAGCGGCTTTTCTCCCGCCGGCATTTCCCATTCATCCACCCGGAAATAGCCCTCGCCCGCCCGGGCAGGGCCATAGGCAATAAACCGGCCGTTTACCGAAAGCTGATAGGCGGTGGATGCGGTCAGGCGAATCAGCCGCGTTTCGCACGGCAGCACGCAATGAAAGCGCAGAAACAGATTGCTTTCCTTTTCTCTCCCCTGGGCCCAGACGGGCCTGGCCTGTATAAACATATTTCTTCCTCCAAAGCGCTGCAGGGCAGCGTTTTTTTGCTTTTCTCATTGTAGGGGAGTTTTCTTTTTCTGTCAAGTGCTTTCCTCCCGGGCAGCAAAAAGGCATCCGCCGGGCCGAAACGGCCTTTGGATGCCCTAATGAATGGCGCCGCCTCCCCTTCAAAGCGGGGCTTCTTACGCCTTCTGATCAAATTCGTGATGGCAGCGGGGGCAATTGACCCGCGTCTGCCCGCTGCCCCGGGTCAGCCGCAGCATCGCCCGGCACTGGGGGCACTTAAAGTATTTATACTGCTTGCTGTTTTTCAGCCGCAGGAAGAATTGCCGCGCCCTGGTTTTCCAATTGCCGGTCAGGGCCAGATATTTCTGATTCTCCGCCCGCCGCTTTTCAATATTTCGGGAAAACATGCGGTAAATCGTCAGGATATACAGCGCCATTCCCAGCAGCGAAAGCAGCCCGGTTCCCAGAAAGCTATCCAGCAGCGAAAGCACCAGCGCCGCAACCAGCGTGGCCATGCCCAGATGATCGGAGCCGTAGCGGCCCTGCATCATGCGGGAAAGCCCGGCCTTGATTTTTTCCCAGAAAGACATATTGTTCGTTCCTCCCAATTATTTTGCTTCATTTATCTGCAGCACATACCGCCGCCGCAGCAGCAGTTGAGCAGCGCGTTCATCACCAGGCAGCTCAGGCACGGATTGGAGCAGAGCATGCCCCGGAAATCATAGCCGCCGCCTGCCCGCTGATAGCCCTGGGCCCCGTAATCCAGCTCGGAAAGCAGATCGCGGTAGGTCTGGTTATCGGGCTCCATCTGCACCGCCTGCCGCGCACTGTTCAGCGCCGCCACCCGGTTGCCCGCCCCCATATTGGCCCGGGCGAAAAGATAATGCCAGGCCGCATCATGCCCGGGAATCCTGTTCAGCAGGTTCAGCGCCTCCTGATACCGGCCGCTGTGGATATAATCGCTGGCGGCCTGCAATTCCGGATTATCGTAGCTGCGATTCTGCTGGGCATTGCCTGCCCCAGGCCGCTGGCGCTGCCCATAAAAGCCGCCAAAGCCGAAGGGATCCCAGCCCTGGCCGCCGTAAGGATTGCCCTGACCGCCGTAAGGGTTGCCTTGACTGCCATAAGGATTTCCCTGACTGCCGTAGGGATTGCCATGGCTGCCATACGGGCTGCCCTGGTTTCCGTAGGGGCCCCCGCCGTAGGGATTGCCCTGCTGATAGCCGCCCTGGCCGCCATAGGACTGGCTGCCGGTATAGCCGCTTTTCTTCATCTTAATGGCCTGAGAATAGGCCTCGTTGATTTCCTTCATTTTGGCCTCGGCGGTTGCGGAGCCGGGGTTCAGATCGGGATGATATTTTTTCGCCAGCGCCCGGTAGGCCGCCTTGATTTCATCCTCCGATGCCGAGGGGGAAACGCCCAATACCTTGAATGGATCATTGACCATGGGCCTGCTCCTTTTCTTTTCCTTTTTGCCCGTGCATCCGGGCGTAATGCATCCACACGCCATTATACAATACGCTGCGCAAAATTTCCAGGTTTTCCTCCAGCGGCAGCATATCAAAGGCGGAAACGGCGTCGGAAAGCAGCATCTGCATGGTATTCAGACAAAATCCCTCATAATCCTTCTGCCCGTGCATATCTGCCAGCGGATTAAAGCGCTTTTTCTTCCTGTCCGCCTCATAATCCTCATAGGCATCCATGAAATAGACAAATCTGCCCAGGCCCGCGCCTACCTCCCAGAGCGTTTCGGCAAAGGGATCCTTTTTCCAGGCGAATACCTCCCCCAGCATCTCCCCGGAAAGATTGCACAGGGCGTCAATATCCCGGGAATTCTGCTTTTCCAATTCGCCAGTCCGCTTTAGGCAATCCGCGATTCTTTCGCATTTTTCGGGATGCAGCCCCTTTGCCCTTTCAAAGGCGGCACTCATCAGCCGCGCCTGCCCGCCCTCAATGGGATTGTGATCATCCTGCTGATGATCCAGGCATTTATAGTAGGTGAGCAGGATATTCATATCGGCGGCGTAAAAGGTGGCCTCGCTCAGGCAATAGGCCCTTTCCTTAAAGGGATGCAGGGCGCACCGGCGGCTGCCCGATATTTGCCTTGGCTCATAGAGGGATTGCAGCAGCATGGCAAGAAAGGTCATATCATTGCTCAGGGTGATTCTCCCCCATTGCCCGTATCTTTCCTTCAGCGCCCGGCAAAGCCCGCAGTAGCAGGCCCGGTATTTTTCCCGCATTTCCGGGGTCAGGGCGGCCTGATTCACCGCAATATAGCCAAACAATTGCTTTCCTCCCTGCCGTTCATTCCTTTATTCCCGGGGCGATGCATCAAAGGAGCCGTCGTCGTTTGTCTCCGCTTCATCCTGCACATATTTGCCCGCCGCCTGCAGAAGCTGCTTCAGCTCCTCTCCGGCGCGGCTCATGGCATAATCGTCCTCCCGCTTCACGGCCTCCTCAAGCTCGGCGATGGCGGCGTTCAGCTTTTCCTTATCCGGGTTCTTCAGCTTCCGCTGCACGCGCTTGGCCTGATGCAGCAGGTTCTCCGCCCGATCCTTTTTCTCCTGCTTTTCCTTTTTTTCTTTATCCGCCTGGGCATACATTTCCGCATCCCGGATGGCCTGGTCAATTTCGGCGCGGCTCATATTGCTGCTGCCCGAAATGGTGATATGCTGCTCCTTCATGGTGCCAAGATCCCGGGCGGATACATTGACGATGCCGTTGGCGTCGATGGAAAAGGTCACCTCGATCTGGGGCACGCCCCTCAGCGCCCGGCGGATGCCCTCCAGCCGGAATTTGCCCAGAGATTTATTATAGGAGGCAATCTCCCTTTCCCCCTGCAGCACGTTGATTTCCACCGAGGTCTGGAAATTGGCGGCGGTGGAAAAAATCTGGCTCTGCTGCACGGGCAGGGCGGTATTGCGCTCGATAATCTTGGCAAAGCGATCGCCCACCGTTTCCACGCCCAGGGAAAGAGGCGTTACATCAATCAGCAGCAGCGATTTGACCGCCCCGGAAAGCACGCCGCCCTGAATGCAGGCGCCCATGGCCACGCATTCATCGGGATTAATGCCCCGGAAGGGCTCCTTCCCAGTGAGTCGCTTTACCTCCTGCTGCACGGCGGGAATCCGGGTGGAGCCGCCCACCAATAGAACCTTACTGATTTCGGCGTTGGTGACCCCTGCATCCTGCATGGCCTGGCGCACGGGGCCGGAGGTGGCCTCTACCAGATGGCGGGTCATCTCGTCAAATTTCGCCCGGGTCAGCGTGATTTCCATATGCCGGGGGCCATCCGGGCCCTGGGCCAGGAAGGGCAATTGAATGGTGGCCGAGGCCGAGGAGGAAAGCTCAATCTTGGCCTTTTCCGCCGCCTCCCGCACCCGCTGCATGGCCATGTGATCCTGAATCAGATCAATCTTTTCCTGCCGCTTGAATTCATCCACCAGATATTTGGTCACGCACTGATCAAAATCATCGCCGCCCAGATGATTATTGCCCGCCGTGGCCAGCACCTGAATCACATCCTGGCTGATATCCAGAATGGAAACATCAAATGTGCCGCCGCCCAGATCATACACCATGATTTTCTGGGGTGCTTCCTTATCGATGCCATAGGCCAGCGCGGCGGAGGTGGGCTCGTTAATAATCCGCTGCACATTCAGCCCTGCAATCCGGCCCGCATCCTTGGTGGCCTGGCGCTGGGCATCGGTAAAATAGGCGGGCACGGTAATCACCGCATCGGTAACCGCTTCGCCGATATAGCTTTCCGCATCCGCCTTGAGCTTCTGCAGAATCATGGCGGAAATTTCCTGGGGCGCATAGCCCTTTCCATCAATATTGACCCGCCAGTCCGTGCCCATTTCGCGCTTGACGGAGGAAATGGTGCGCGCCGGATTGGTCACCATCTGGCGCTTGGCGGCCATGCCCACCAGCCGTTCCCCGTTTTTTGCAAACGCCACCACAGAAGGGGTGGTGCGCCCGCCCTCGCTGTTGGGGATAATAACGGCCTCTCCGTTTTCCATAAAGGCCACGCAGGAATTGGTGGTGCCCAGATCAATGCCAATCAGTTTGCCCATGATGCTCCTCCTTGAAGCGGCCGCGCCGCATTGCATTCCAAATGTATCCCTTTCGGGCTTGCTTCCTTATTATAACACGATTCCATGCCGCATACAATTTCATAATCTGTCTAAAGATAGGCAGAAATGAGGCATGCCCTCCATGCATCCGCCCAGGGTGCCCATCCCCTGCGCGCTCTTTTTTTAAAAAATTCGCGTCTTCCCTTTTCATTCTCCTTCCGGTTATGATATACTGAAGAAACACCAGATGATGAAGGAGCGCTCTCCCTATGCACATTTCCGAATTGCCCCGGGAAATCTACGAAGGCTACGAGCTGGTTTTCAGCTATGACAGCAGGGCCTATTATGATCTGCGTCTGCGCACCACCGAAAATGTATTTGCGCTGGAATTTGTGCGCACGCCCTGCGCCCCCGTCCATAAGGAATTTGTGGATCGGCTGTTTCTTCCCCATTGGGATGATCCCCGGGCCTTTGGCCTCTGGGATGGGCAGCGGCTGCTGGGCGTTATGGAGATCACCCCGGAAAAATGGAATAACCGGATGCGCATCACCAATCTCTGCGTGCAGGAGGGCTACCGCCGCCGGGGCTATGGCTCGCTGCTGATGACCAAGGCCCGGGAAATCGCCCGTGCGCAGCATCGGCGCGCCCTGATTCTGGAAACCCAGAGCTGCAATGCCGCCGCCATCGCCTTTTATCTCAATCAGGGGCTTTCCTTTATGGGCTTTAACGCCTGCGAATACTCCAATGAGGATGCGGCGCGGCATGAGGTGCGCATCGAGATGGGATGCTATCTATGAGCCGCTCCGCGGCTGTCGAAAAAGTGGCTGACGCCACTTTTCCGAGCATTGCGCTCCGTCACTGTCAAAGTTGCAAGCAGCTTTGACGGCCGTTCCTCCGCGTAAGGTATGTTTCCGGCTGAGCCGGAAACGCCCCGCATGCGGAGGCCGTTGGCTTCTTCGACTGTGTACGCGCATCCTGACGGCTGTCGAAAAGGCAGTTCAAGCCACTTTTTAAAGCTACTTTTTCCAATGAGTTTGGAGGGAATACAAATGGAATTTTTCGCCACGGCGGCCTTTGGGCTGGAGGGGCTGGTCAAGCGGGAATTAAAGGATCTGGGTCTGGAAGCCCGGGGAGAAACGGGCGGCGCGCGCTTTCAGGCCGGCCCGGACAAGGCCTTTGAGGCCAATCTATGGCTGCGCACCGCCGATCGGGTATTATGGATCGTAGGGGAAAAGAAGGTCACCAGCTTTGAGGAATTATTTCAGTTCGTGCTTTCCCTGCCCTGGGAGGATTATCTGCCCCGGGATGCCCGCTTTCCCGTCAGCGGCAAATGCGCCCGCAGCCAATTGATGAGCGTCAGGGATTGCCAGGCCATCACCAAGAAGGCCATCGTGGAAAGAATGAAGCGGCATTACAAAATCCAGTGGTTTGAGGAAAGCGGCGCGGAATATCCCATCGATGTTTCCATCCATGGCGATATAGCGCGGCTCACCATCGATACCAGCGGCACGGCCCTCAATCGCCGGGGCTACCGCACCTGGAACGGCGAGGCCCCCATCCGGGAAACCCTGGCGGCGGCGCTGGTCATGCTTGCCCACTTCCGCCAGGATACCCCCCTTTGGGATCCCTGCTGCGGCACGGGCACGCTGCTGATTGAGGCGGCGTATCTCCGCTCCCATCGCGCCCCGGGCCTGACCCGGGCATTCGCCTGTGAAAAATGGCCCGCCTTCCCCCAGCGGGAAATGGCGCGCATCCGCCAGGCGGCGGCAGACGCCTTTGATCCTGCCGCCATCGGCTGCATCGGCGGCAGCGATCTGAGCCCGGATGCCCTTTCGCTCTGCAAAAAGCATCTTAAGCAGGCCGGGCTGGGGGGAAAAATCACCGTGATGCAAAAGGATCTGAGGGAGCTTACCCTGGAAATGGAGCATCCCCTGTTCCTTGCCAATCCGCCCTATGGCGAGCGGCTCAGCGACCGGAAGGAATGCGAGGGCCTCTATCGCCAGCTGCGTCTGCTGCGGGATCGCCATCCCGGCAGCCGCATGGGGGTAATCACCGCCCATACCGGCTTTGAGCGCTGCTTCGGCCAGCGCAGCCAGCAGAAGCGCCGCCTCTATAACGGGCGGCTGGAATGCGAATATCTGCTTTACTGATGGGGCGGGGCAATTATTTCTTTTTTCTTAAATCGTGTTATTTCCCGGAAAAAAGCCCCCCGGCCTCTTGCGTTTACCCCCGGGGCGGGGTACAATAGCATAGTATGGATGAATGGGCATTTTTGTTGGAAAGCACGCTGAATTCCTGGCGTGCAGCCGGAAAGCCCCGCCGGATCATGGCGGCCGTTTCCGGCGGGGCGGATTCCGTGGCGCTTCTGATGGCGCTGCATGCGCTTGCCGGGCAGGAGGGGATTTTTCTCTCCGCTGCCCATGTGGATCATGGTCTGCGCGCATCCTCCGGGGATGACGCGGCCTTTGTTTCTGCCCTCTGCGGGGTGCTTCAGGTGCCCTGCCTGATCAGGCGGATCAGCCTTCGGGACAGCAGCGAAAACGCCGCCCGGGATGCCCGCTATGCCGCCCTGATTGATTGCTGCCGGGAAATGGATATTCCCCTCCTTGCCCTGGCGCATCACCGGCGGGATCAGATGGAAACGGTGCTGCTGCATCTTTTCAGGGGCAGCGGCAGCCACGGGCTTTCCGGGATGCGCCCGCTCCAGGAAAGAAAAGCCCCGGATGGCGCGCCTGTTTTCTGCTGGCGGCCCTTTCTTTCCCTGTCCCCCGATTTGCTGCGGGCGGCGCTTAGGCAAAAGGGCCTTTCCTGGCGGGAGGATGAAACCAACGCCCAGTCGCTGTATCTTCGCAATTATCTGCGTCATCAGGTATTGCCCGCGGTAAGCCAGCGCATTCCCCGGGCCGAGGAGGCCGTTTCCCGGGCCGCCGATATTCTCAGGGAGGAGGCGGACTATTTCCAGGGCACGGCCATGGATTTTCTCCGCCGCTATGCCTGTCTTGCGCCCCCCTGCCGGTTTCTGCTGCTTGCGCCCTTTGCTCAGCAGCATCCCGCGCTCCAGCGGCATATTCTGCGCCTTGCCTGCCCCTGCGAAACGGATTATGATAAGATTCAGCAGCTACTTTCGCTTGCGAAGGGTCAGTGCCTGAATCTTTCCGGCGGCTGGCAGGCCCTGCGCACGGAGGAGCGGCTGCATTTTCTGCCCCCGGCGGCGGATGCCCCCCTTCCCGGCGCGTGCCGTCTGCTTCCCGATGCGGGCTATGAAACCGGGGATGGAAGGCGCGTACAGGCCATGCCCCGGGCCGTCTATGAAAAATGCGTCCTGCGCTTCCGCCAGCCGGGAGACAGAATCCATCCCTTAGGCGCAAAGGGAACAAAATCTCTTCAGGATTATCTGGTGGATCGCAGGATCGATCGTCCCTTCCGGGATTATCTGCCCCTGATGTGCATTGGGGCGCGGGTAATCTGGGTAATCGGGGTGGGCCCGGGCGAGGAGGCCCGCGTTTCCCCCGGCGAGGAAGCATGCCTTATGGAATACGAGGGCGCGCTTCCCGGCGATATCCCCGGCTAAAATGAAAGCACCAAAGGAGAAAGAATCATGGAAAGCAACGCCAGGCTGTATAATGATCTGGAAAGAATCCTGCTGACCAAGGAGGAAATTTCCAAGGCCGTCAGGGAAATGGGCCAGAGAATCACCCGGGATTACGCCGGGAAGGAGCCCATCCTCATCGGCATTCTCAAGGGCGCGGTGGTTTTTTTCGCCGATCTGATCCGGGAAATTGATCTGCCCCTGGCCATTGAATTCATGGCCATTTCCAGCTATGGCAGCAGCACCAAATCCTCCGGCGTGGTGCGCATCCTCAAGGATCTGGATCGGGATATCAGCGGCCGGGATGTGCTGGTGGTGGAGGATATTGTGGACAGCGGCCTCACCCTTTCCTATCTCAAGGGCGTGCTGGAGGCCCGGGGCGCAGCCAATGTTTCCATTGTGACGCTGCTGGATAAGCCCGCCCGGCGCAAGGTGCCGCTGGAGGTGCAGTATTCCTGCTTCCATATCCCGGATGCCTTTGTGGTGGGCTATGGGCTGGATTATGATGAAAAATACCGGAATCTGCCGGATATCGGCGTGCTGCATCCGAAAATTTACAGCAATCAGGAATGATTGGATTGTCAATTTTCTCCTTCCTGTGCTATAATAGGAAGTCCCATCCAAGAAATGTAGGAGGATTGTATTTTGCGTAAAGTATCTCGTGGATTATTGGGTTATGTGCTCATGATCGCCGTGTTTATCTTCCTGATCGTCATTCTTTCAGGGGGCGTCGGCGGCGCCAGCAAGCGCATTGAATACCCCAAACTTCTGGAACTGATTGAAACCGATCAGGTGGATCGGGTTTCCATCCGCGGCTCCTCTCTGGTAGGCCGGCTGAAGAACAGCAAAATCTCCCAGGCGGATTATCCCGCCCGGGCCTATGATTTTGAAACCACCATCGGCGCTGATTTTTACGATACCGTCATCAAGATGGCCGCCAACGAAAAGCAGGTTTCCGTTGACGAAATCAGCGTGCATGATCTGGATTTCGAAATCGAATATCTGGCCCCGGTTTCCACCCCCTGGTATCTGGAAATTCTGCCCTATCTGATTCCCATCGTGCTGCTGGTGGTCATGTGGTGGTTCATCATGCGCCAGCAGGCCGGCGGGGGCGGCGGCAAGGTAATGAACTTTGGCAAGAGCCGCGCCGCCATGGTGGATCCCTCCAAGAATAAGGTCACCTTTGCCGATGTGGCAGGGGCCGATGAGGAAAAGGAGGAACTTTGGGAGATCGTGGATTTCCTGAAGAATCCCAAGCATTATTCCGATCTGGGTGCGCGCATCCCCAAGGGCGTTTTGCTGGTGGGCCCTCCCGGTACGGGCAAAACCCTGCTCGCCAAGGCGGTGGCCTCGGAGGCCAATGTGCCCTTCTTCTCCATTTCCGGCTCGGATTTTGTGGAGATGTTCGTGGGCGTGGGCGCAAGCCGCGTGCGTGATCTGTTTGAGCAGGCCAAGCGCAATGCCCCCAGCATCGTTTTCATCGATGAAATTGACGCCGTGGGCCGCCATCGCGGCGCGGGCCTGGGCGGCGGCCATGATGAGCGGGAGCAGACGCTCAATCAGCTGCTAGTAGAAATGGATGGTTTTGCCGCCAATGAGGGCATTGTGGTCATGGCCGCCACCAACCGCCGGGATATTCTGGATCCCGCCCTGCTGCGCCCCGGCCGGTTTGACCGGCAGGTCACCGTCAATTATCCCGATCTCAACGGCCGGGTGGAAATCCTGAAGGTGCATGCCAAGGGCAAGCCCCTGGCCGCGGATGTGGATCTGGAAAACATCGCCAAGCGCACCCCCTATGCCACCGGCGCTGATCTGGAAAATATCATGAATGAGGGCGCCATTCAGGCCGCCCGGGAAAAGCAGACCCAAATCACCCAGGCGCATCTCATCGAGGCTGTGGAGCGCATCCAGATGGGCCCCGAAAAGCGCAGCCATAAGGTGCTGGAGGAGGATCGCCGCATCACCGCCTATCATGAAGCGGGCCATGCCATCGTGGGCCATTTCCTGCCCCTGTGCGATGATGTGCATATGATTACCGTGGTTCCCCGGGGCCAGGCCGCCGGCCTTACCCTGTCCCTGCCCGAAAAGGAACTGGATCACATGGGCAAGCAGAAGCTGCTGCAGACCATCGCCATGACGCTTGGCGGCCGCGCTTCCGAAAGCCTGACCCAGGATGATATCTGCACCGGCGCTGTCAGCGATCTCAAGCGCGCCACCGAGGTGGCCCGCAGCATGGTCACCCGCTTTGGCATGAGCGAAAAGCTGGGCAATGTGTATCTGGGCAGCGATCAGGAAATCTTCGTGGGCATGGAATTCGGCCAGAGCCGCGAATACAGCGAATCCACCGCCGCCATGATCGATGAAGAGGTGCGCTCCATTCTGGACGGCGCCTATGATCAGGCCCTGAGCATTCTTAAAGCGCATATCGATCAGCTTCGCGGCCTGGCAGAAATGCTGATCGCAAAGGAAACCGTCAGCCGGGAGGAATTCCTCCGCTTTATGAATCCCGAAAGCGCCGCGGATGCACCTGCGCAGCCCGCCGAAGCGAAAGAAGAAAACGAATGATCCGTCCCGATCTTCATCTGCATTCCGCCGCCTCCGATGGGGTCTTTTCCCCCTCGGAGCTGGCGCGGCTTCTGCAGCGGGCGGATGTCACCTGTATCGCCCTGACCGATCATGATACCGTATCCGGCCTTGCCGAAATGACCGATGCCGCCTATGACCGGGGCCTGCCCCTGATCACCGGCCTTGAAATCAGCACCGAGGGCGAAAAGGATATTCATATCCTGGGCTACGGCGTAAGGCCGGATGATCCCAGGCTGCTTTCCTTCCTCAGGGAGCTGGAAGAGGAGCGCGTCCATCGCTTTTTCGCTATGGGGAAAAAGCTGGCGGCGCTTTCCATGCCCCTGCCGCTGGAAGAAATCAAAATGCAGGCGGGCAAGAGCATTGGCCGTCCGCATCTGGCCCGCGCCATGGTAAAATGCGGGTATGCCGCCTCCGTCCCGGAGGCGTTTGCCCGTTTTCTCGGGCGTAATTGCCCCGCCTATATTCCCAGAGAGAATCCCTCCGCCGCCTGCGTCATCCGCTTTCTGCGGGAATGCGGCGCGATTCCGGTGCTGGCCCATCCGGGGCTGATGCATCTGCCCCATGAGCAGCTTCTGCCCCTTCTGCATGCCTGGCAGGATGCGGGGCTAATGGGGATGGAGGTTTATCATCCCGCCCATCACGGCGAATATCCCCTGTGGGACAGGCTGGCCCGCAGGCAGGGGCTGCTGGTGACCGGCGGCAGCGATTTCCATGCCGAAAATGATGCCCGCCACGGCAGCCTGGGTGCAACCGCGCCCTTCTGGCCCTCTGCTATGGAGGATGCCTGGCGTCTCTATTCCCTGGCGCGGAAGAATATCCGCTGATTTTTCGTTTCATTTGCAGCATTCTTTAGAAAGGAGCGGCCCGGCATGTATCAGAATCAGGGCTATCGTCCCCCATCCTATCAGCCGCCCCAGGGGCAGTATCCCTCCCGGCAGCCCGGGATGCCCGCCTCCCCTTCGCCCAGGCCGCCCGCTCCCCGGCGGAAATTCCGCAAAAAGGCCGTCGCTGTCCTGCTTTCGCTGCTGGCGCTGGGGCTTGTGATTCTGGGGCTTACGGTTTACAGCCGCTACCGGACGCAGCAGGCGGAATATCAGGCCATGGTTCAAGAGGTCAGCGCCGTACAGAATGTATTTGCCCCCAATATCTATGTGGATGGCATCGCCCTTGGCGGCATGAGCGCCCAGGAGGGCATCGATGCCGTGGTGGCCGCGGTCAATGCCCGGCAGAATAGCTGGCAGCTGTCCCTCACCTATCAGGGGCATACCTTCTATACCCTGACCAATGATACCCTGGGCATTCAGACCGATATTGCCCAGGTCTATTCTTTGCTTCAGGGTCTCTACCAGATCGGCAAGACTGGCACCCTGGCCGAAAACAAGCAGGCGCTGGATGCCCTCAGGGCCGAGCCCCGCCATGCCTATACCACCCAGAGCGAAATGACCGATCATGCCCTGGATTCCATCCTTTCCCAGATTCAGGCCCAACTAACCTATCCGGCCTCCGATGCCTATGTGGCCTATTTCTATCCCGATCTGGAGGATCCCTTCATCATCCAGCCCGAGGGATATGGCTCCTCCCTGGATGTGGCGGCGCTGAAGGCGGAAATTCTGGAAAGGGCGGCTACCGGCCAATCAGGCAGCCTGGAAATCACCCCGGATTCCATTGCCCCCGGCGTAACGGCGGCGGATATCCGCAGCCAGGTTTCGCTGATGTATAAGGCCGTCACCCCCGTTTCCTCCTCCTCCACCGCCGATCGCACCAGCAATATCCGCACCGCCTTTTCCCGGCTGAACGGCCAGATTGTGGAGCCCGGCGATACCCTGAGCTTCAATAAGGTGACGCTGAACCGCACGCTGAAAAACGGCTATAAATACGCCATTGAGTATGACAGCGGCCTGGAAACCATGGGCATCGGCGGCGGCGTATGCCAGGCCAGCACCACGCTGTATCTGGCGGCCGTTCAATCCGGGCTTGAAATTGTGGAGCGGGAATCCCATGCCGATCCTGTTTCCTATACCGTCTTTGGTCAGGATGCCACCGTGGTCTACGGGCAGACGGATTTTGTCTTCCGCAATACCAGCGGCGGAAGGATCTATATCACCGCCCATGTGGAAAATGTCAAAAAGAATTCGTATCAGTGCGTCATCCGCATCTTTGGGCCGAGCCTGGGGAATACCACCTATAAGCTGCGCACCGCCCAGGTGGAAACCATCGCCGCGCCCCTGACCGTCTCCTATCAGGAGGATAAGGAGCATCAGTATGTCACCTACAAGGATGAGGAGCCCTATCTCATCCGCAAGGCCCGGGATGGCTACATCTGCGAAACGTATCTGCAGCGCTATGTAAGCGGGCAATTGGTGGAGGAAACACTGGTCAGCCGGGATACCTGCAAGGCCCGCGCCGCCGTTTATCTGACCGGCACGCTGAACCGAAGCAATTGATTCTTTCCTTCTGCCCGGCAAAACGCCGCGCCCCTCTCCCCCGCCGCGGGGACAGAAAAATCGCCCTGATCTTCGCTTTTTTCCGAAGAACCAGGGCGATTGTTTTTTATTCTTTCCCACCCGTGAAAAAATGCAAAAAAACTGTAAAGTAAAATTCTCCCCAGACCGGCATGCTCATCCGGCCCAGGCAAAGGCAAATGATGGACAGATGCGGAAAAGTATGATAAAATGATATGATGTGATGCTTTCGTACCGCTGGAAACGAGGTGATTCCGTGTCCCGGATCCGTAAGATTTATTTTGCCCGGCTGATCGGGCGCTGTCTGGTGCTGCTGCTGAGCGTATATGCATGGCTTGCCCGGCCCGATGCTTTCTCTGTGCTGCAGGGCATGAATTTTTTCCGGGGCTTTTCTCCCCTGCATCTGCTCTGGCTGCTCTGGATGGCGGATATGGTCTGCCAGCTGATTCCCGCAAAAAATAATCTGGCCCTGGGCTCCAAAAAGCTCTTCCGCCAGTATTTCCGCCCCGCCGCGCTGAAGGAGGATCTGCGCGGCCTCAAGCGCTATATCATCGCCACCACCCAGGCCGCCTATAGAATTTTCATCCTCTGGGCGCTCTTTATCGCCGCGCTGGGCTTTATGCATTCAAAACGGATCATGAATGATACCGCCCTGCTCATGATCTCCATCCTCTTCTATGTCTGCGATCTGATCTGCGTGCTGATCTGGTGCCCCTTCCGGCTGCTGCTGAAAAATCGCTGCTGCACCACCTGCCGCATCTTTAATTGGGATCATATCCTTATGTTTACCCCCATGCTCTTTGTCTGCGGCTTCTATTCCATCAGCCTGGTCGCAATGTCCCTGATCGTTTTCATCGCCTGGGAATTGAGCGTGATCCTCCACCCCGAACGCTTCTGGTTCCAATCCAACGAAAACCTCCAGTGCAGCCGCTGCACCGATAAACTCTGTACCCAGTACTGCCAGAAACTGCGCCCCTCCGATCAACGCAACCAGTAGGGGGACGGGGAAACTGGACACGGGAAATTATTTGCGGGGGGCCCCCATGTGGGGGACAAGGGGGTCCCCCGCCCCCCCCCCGCAAACCCGCCCCGGGTGTAACAAGGCGGAGTGTTGCCAATTGTATGG
>CAZJUJ010000009.1:0-57903 GCA_964549135.1 uncultured Oscillospiraceae bacterium
CGGAAGGGGTGCGGGGGAACCACTTTTGACTCAAAAGTGGTTCCCCCGCAAATATCCCCCGTTCCTCCCTTTTATTTCAGTAGGATTTCGCTGCCGGTATCCCGGTTCATGATTTTCATGGTTTCAGGCAGATCAATGCCCAGCATCCGTTCCATGGTCATTTCAGGCCAGCGTTCCGCATCCATTTTGCCGGTAAAGCTGATACCAGCCGGGAAAGGGACGCCGTTTTCATCGGCAAACACCAATTGATCATACAGCCGATCCTGATCCGCGCTTTCATCGGCGGTCAGCACCACGGTGAGGTACACCCCGGCGCAGGTCTGCCGGGCGGTAACCGCCTGCAGCGTGCAGTCCTCCAGCCTGCCCTCGCCCTCCCAGGTATAGTGCTTTTCCGCCGTCACGCCATGGACGGGAATGGTGATTTCCTCCTGAATCTGCCACTTTCTGTCCTCCAGGAGCTCGCCGGTGGCGGGATCGCATTCCTCCACGCGCACCGTCAGCACGGCGTTAACGGCCTCGGGCAGGGCCTCGGGATCGGTCATGGCCATGAAAACGCAGAGTACCTCGCCGTTTTCGCCGTATACGGCCTCCGTCATTTCCTCGCCGCCGCAATAGGCCGCATCATATTCCAGCCAGGAGGAAATGCGGTACAGGGGCAGATTCTTCTGCTGCGCCGCTTCCGCGTAGGAGATTTTTCCCTCTACGCCCAGGGCGCCGGCATGCATGGCATCGATCGAATCCATCGCATCCCCGCTCCAGGTATAGAGAACGGCGGGCGTTTGGGCCGCAGCCAGGGTATTGGCATAGATCAGATTTCCATCCGCCAGGGTTTCCACCAGCGTGACGGACAAGGGGCCCACCTCAAACTGCTTCTTTTCGGTATCCGTCAGGGCCTGCTCAGCGGAATCGGGCATGGCGTAATAGCCGGAATCCCCCAGCATATCCTTAAGCCCCAATTGCCCTGCAGCCAGGGCCACAGCCACCGTAATCGCCAGAATCAGCGCCGCTGCCAGCACGGTACGGAACGTGAATCGTTTCATTTTTTCTTCCTCCTTTACGGAGCGGGCGGCATCCATCAGCCCCTGATAGCATGCATCCGGCATGGGCGGGTATTTTTCCTTCAGCTTCTGAAGCTCACTTTCCAGCTTTTTCATGCCTCCAGCTCCTTTCTCAATTGCTGTTTTGCCCGGTGAATCCGCCCGCGGACGGTAGAAGAGGGCAAATGCAGGATTTTTCCGATTTCCTCATATGTCATGCCCTCGGCATATTGCAGCATCAGGGGCAGCCGCAGCTTTTCCGGCAGAGAACGCAGAATCAGGGAAAGGGTGGGGTCATGGGGCGGGCTGCCCTCCTCGGGCGTATCCGCCACATAAAGCACCCTTTTTCGTTTCCGCTGGATGGTATAGCATTCATTGATGAGGATGCGGGTCATCCAGGTGGCAAAATATCTTTCCTCCCGAAGGCCATATCGCTTTTCCCACGCTTTCAGGGCCGTTTCCTGTATGGCATCCCGGCAATCCTCATCATTTCGCAGGATGGTAAAGGCCACGCGGTACATCATGCCGCTGTGCCGCTCAATCTCCCGCACGAAAAAATCCTTGTCCATTCAATCACCTCTTGCAGCGCTGCATCCTTTAGACGCCGCAGAACGGAAAATCATCACGCCAGGCAAAAAAATTCTTTCTTGCTTTTCTCTGCTCTGGACAAATGCGCCCCGATGGATTATACTATCATTATAGACTGGCAGAATGTGTATTTCAAGGGCGCGGATGCGCGTTTGCAGAAAAAGGAGGAAATCATTATGCAGTATGTACCCTTTGGTTCCCATGGCATGGATGTTTCCCGGCTGGGCTTTGGCATGATGCGCCTGCCCACCCGGATGGAGGGCGAAAACGAGGTCATCGATCGGGAGCGGGCCATTGCGCTGGTGCGCCGGGGCATTGACGGCGGCATCACCTATGTGGATACCGCCTACGGCTATCACAGGGGCGAAAGCGAAATCGTCACCGGCCTGGCGCTTAAGGATGGCTACCGGGAAAAGGTGACCCTGACCACCAAGCTGCCCCCCTGGGAGGTAAAGGAGGAAAAGGATCTGAACAGGCTGCTGGATGAGCAGCTGAAAAAGCTGGATCAGCCCTATGTGGATTTCTATATCCTCCACGCCATGGATCAGGGAAACTATGATAAGCTCTGCGCCTTCCATTACAAGGATTTCCTCAAGCAGGCCCTGAAGGATGGGCGTATCCGGCATACGGGCTTCTCCTTCCATGATAAGAAGGAGGTCTTCCTGCATATCCTGCATGATTTTGATCAGTGGGGCATGGCCCAGATCCAGTACAATTATCTGGATGATCAGGAGCAGGCCACCGAGGAGGGCCTGAAGGAAGCAGGCCGGATGGGCGTCCCCATTGTGGTCATGGAGCCCCTGCGCGGCGGCGCGCTGGCCAAGGCCCCGGCCAATGTGGCGGAAATGATGGAAAATTTCGAAAAGAAGCGCTCCGCCGTGGAATGGGCCTTTGCCTATGTGGCCAATTATGCCCAGGTGGCCACCATCCTGAGCGGCATGAGCAATGAAGCCCAATTGGAAGATAACCTGCGCATCTTTGACACCCTGAAGGTACATGGCCTTTCCGAAAAGGAACTGAGCTTCATCCAGCAGCTCAAGCAGGCCTATCTTTCCCGGATGCCCGTCAAATGCACCGGCTGCTCCTATTGCATGCCCTGCCCGCAGGAGGTGCATATCCCCCAGATCTTTGAAGGCTATAATCAGAGCAAAATGTTTGATCAGCCCCAGCGCTTCCTTTCCTCCTATGCCCATGCCGTGGAAAAGGGCTATGACGCCTCCAAGTGCGTGCAGTGCGGCCATTGCGAAAGCGTATGCCCCCAGCATCTGCCCATTTCGGAATGGCTGGGAAAAATCCATCAGGAATATGAGCAGGGCAAATAATCCCCCTGCCGCATAAAAACGGGCGCGCCGGGCCACCCTAACCGAAATGGCCTGCGCGCCCTTTTATTCTGTTTATTCCGGAGGTTTCCATGCCCGATCGTCTGCTCTTTGGCGTGCTGCCCATTTACGGGCTGCTGATTGCCGCCGCCATTGCCCTGGCCGTTTTTCTCTGCAGCAGGGAGGAAAAGCGCCTGGGCCTGCCCCGGGATACCAGCATTGATCTGGCGCTGTGGCTGGTGCCTGCCGCCATTATCGGCGCAAGGCTGTATTATGTGGCCTTTCAGTGGGAGATGTATGCCCGGGAGCCTATCCGCATTCTCTATATCTGGGAGGGCGGGCTGGCCATCTATGGCGGCGTAATCGGCGGGTTCATCGCGGCCTGCTTTTTCTCCAGAAAGAAAAAAATCCCCCTGGGGGTGCTGGCCGATCTGGCGGCCCCGGCCCTGATTCTGGGCCAGGCCATCGGCCGCTGGGGCAATTTCTTTAATGGAGAGGCCTACGGCTATCCGGTGGAAAACCCCGCGCTGCAGTTTTTCCCCCTGGCGGTATGGGTGGGCGGCCAATGGCATATGGCCACCTTCTTCTATGAATCCCTGTGGGATTTTCTGGGCTTTCTGCTGCTTTGGCGGAAGCGGAAGACGATCAAAACCCCGGGCAATCTATTTCTTCTGTATCTGATCTGGTATGGCGCGGGGCGGATGATCATCGAGGGGATGCGCACGGACAGCCTGATGCTGGGGCCCATCCGGGTATCCCAGGCGCTGTCCCTGGGCCTTGTGCTTTTTGCCCTCCTTCTTCTCTGCATCCGCAAAAAGCGGGAAAAGAAACGGCAGAATGCCCCGGAGGCATAAAAAAGCCTCTGCGAAGGAAAGCCGCTTTTTCCCGGGCATTCCCTCCGCAAAGGCAGCTTCCGTTACAGGGTGGCGCGCATCTGCTGGAATTTCTGCTGCGCCGCCTGCAGATCCTGGGCCTGGGCGGGCTTCACCTGATACCAGGCGCGCTGCTGCATGAGCTTAAAGATTTCCAGCTGATCCTTTTCGATCTGGCTGTAGGTATCGTTCATCACCCGGCGCAGGCCGGGATTGGCGGCCTCCAGTACCTCGGAGGCGATATTCACCAGCAGCGCCTTTTCCTGATACAGCAGATCAAAGGCCGTTTCCTGATCGTTCAGGGGCTGGGCCTGGCAAAGCTGATTCTGATTCTGGGTCTGATTCCAGGCTTGATTGGGGATTTGCATGGCGATTCCTCCTTTACTGGCAGCCGTTCAGAAAGGTGCAGAGCGCGTCAAACTGCTGGCGATGATGCTGGGCCACCTGGGCGGCCATGCTTTTCAGCTGCGGATCCTGAAACTGGCAGGCATACTGATTGGCTACCCGGCAGCTCATGGCCACATGGGTCAGCTGATCCTCGATCACGCTGAGATCCTTGCTGGTCAGGCCGCATACGCATCCATTGGGCATAAGGCTGATCCCTCCTTCTGATTTTTGGGGTACGCCCTTATTATGCGCCGGCGGCCTGGAAAGCTATACGCAAAAACCATTCCCATTGCTTTTGACTGAGGTGGCGTTATGACGAACTGGAATTTTTACCGCATGCTGCTCTGCCTGCTGCCCAAAAAGGGGCGCATCGGGGCGGCCGATCTGCCCCGGGAAGCGGCCCGGCGCGCCGAGGGCATCCTGCGGCGGCATCGCTGCCTGGGGGCCTCCCTCTGCCTCTTTGACGGTCAGGGCGTGACGGGCAGCCTCTCCTTTGGCGCGGCCCGAAAAAGCGGCGAGAAGGCCCAGGGGGATACGGTCTATCGCGCCGCCTCCGTCAGCAAATTTGTTACCGCCCTGGGGGCCATGAAGCTGGCGGAAACGGGCAGGATCGATCTGGATCAGGATGTGAACCGCCATTTTCCCCTGTCTCTTCGCCATCCAAAGGCCCCCGATACCCCCATCACCCTGCGGATGCTTCTCTCCCATACGGCGGGCATCCATGACGGAGCGCGCTATAATGCGGGCATCGCCCAGGGCATGCCCCTTTCCGAAATTCTCAGGGGGGATAGCTTCTGCCGGCATGCCCCCGGCCAGCAATGGGAATATTCCAATCTGGGGGCGGGCATCGCAGGCGCGGTTATGGAAAATCTCTGCCGGACGGATTTTGAAACGCTGATGCAGGAAACGCTCTTTGCGCCGCTCGGGATCGACGCCACCTATTATCCCCAGAAGGTCAGGGGCCTGCTGGCGGATGCCTGCCGCATCCTGCCGCCCCAGAAAGCCCCCAATTTTGATGCGGAGCAGCGCCGGGCGCGGCCCCTCCCGGCCCCGGGCGTGGATCCTGAGCAGCATTATGCCCTGGCCCACGGCAGCCTCTGCCTTTCTGCGGAGGCGCTGGCCCGGCTGGGCATCGCCGGGATGCGCCCCGGCTTTCTCCGGGAGGAGAGCCTGCTGGAAATGCGGCGGGTGATTGCGCCCTTTGGGGAGCGCGCCCATAATCTTTCTCAGGGCATCGGCACCTTCATTCTGCAGGATGCCGCCCTTTGCCCGCGCCCGCTTTACGGGCATCAGGGCATGGCCTATGGCGCGGTGCATGGGCTGTTTTTCGATCCGGAAGCGCAGCGGGGCCTGTGCCTCCTTACCTCCGGCGCCAGCGAAGCCCGAAGCGGCGTGCTGGCCGATCTGAATGCCGATCTGATTAACCTGTTTTTAGGAGCAAGCCATGGATAAGGTTCTTTCCGTCAAGCGGCAGAATGGCGTGGCCCGGGTGCAGTTTTTATCCGGCGAGGTACTGCAGATTCCCTCCGCCCTGTTTCTGGAGCGCAGGCTCCGGGAGGGGGAAAGCATGGAGCCCGAGGCCTATCGCGCCTTCATGCTCAGGCGCGGCTATCCCCATGCCCTGGAGGCAGCCATGAAATTTCTGGACCTTCGGGAGCGCAGCGAGCAGGAGATCCGCGCCCGGCTGAAGCGCTCCTGCTATCCCGAAGCGGTAATCGATCAGACCCTTGATACCCTCTCCCTCCATCATCTGGTTTCCGATGCCCGCTTCGCCGAGCAATGGGTGCATCATCGCGCCCGGAAATACGGCAAAAACCGCATTGCCCAGGAATTGCGCATGAAGGGCATTCGCGGGGAGGAGGCCGCCGCCGCCCTGGAGGGCCTGCCCGAGGAAACGGAATATG
This sequence comes from uncultured Oscillospiraceae bacterium, assembly GCA_964549135.1. Classification (GTDB taxonomy): domain Bacteria; phylum Bacillota; class Clostridia; order Christensenellales; family Aristaeellaceae; genus RUG563. Next base: position 6,108 of record CAZJUJ010000009.1, read on the forward strand.
CCCGGGCGCTGGAGCAGGCGCAAAAAATGGCCCGCCGCTTTCAGGGCGAGCCGATGAAGCTGGCCCAGGCGCTGGTGCGCCGGGGCTATGGCTGGGGCATCGCCAGGAAAGCGGCGGAGGAAGCGAATCGATAATCGAAAAACGCCTTTCAGCCCAGCAGGTTAAAGAGCATAATTGCCGCTCCCAGCACCACCAGCACAATGCCGGTGGCCCGATTGAGCATCCTGGGCTGGGCCTTATTGGCAAAGACCGCAGCGATGCGCGCCCAGAGGAAGGTAAACAGCACGCACAGCGCAAGCACCTGAAAATCCGGCGCGCCGCCAATGGCAAAATGGGATACCGCCCCGGTCAGCGCGGTAAAGGTCATGATCCGGGGCGGGCATCACACCAGCAGCGTCAAAACGGGAATGGTCAGAAAGCACATCAGGGTGCTGACCAGCACGCAATTGGCGGAAAGCTCGGTTTCGCTGTGGTGGATTTCGGCCATATTGAGAATCAGGGAAGCGCAGGGGGTGCTGGAAAGCACCAGCAGGCTGGCCTTAAAGGAGAAGGGCAGCGGCAGGAAATACACCATGGCGAAGCAGAACAGCGGAAAGGCCACCAGCTTGGCCAGGGAAATCAGATACACAAAGGGCCGGGAGAAAAGCTGCTTCAGGCTTACCGTGGCCAGGCGGATGCCCAGAATCAGCATGCACAGCGGGGCGGTCATATTGCCCAGCAGCTGAATGCAGTTAAAAAGCACCGGGGGCATAAACGCCTTGGCCCCCAATAGATGCAGCGGCAGGGCGATGGCAAAGCCAAACATGGTGGGATTGAGCATGGCGGCCTTGAGCGTCATGAATTTTTTATTCTGGGTCAGGCAGAAAACGCCCATGGTGAACACCAGAATATTCATGGTGATGCCGTAAATGGCCGAATAGCACAGCACCTCGGGATGATCAGGCAGCAGCGCCTTGATCACCGGCAGACCGAAAAAGCCCACATTGCCCAGCACGGCCCCGATGGTGAGGATGCGATAGCGGGCATCCTGATATTTCCGGCGGAAAAGCGCATAGAGAATCGCCATGAACGCCGCCTGCAGCACCAGCGTCGCCACAAAAAACAGCGCCATATTCCAGAGGTTCTCCAGAGAAAATTCCAGCGAAACAAAGGAGGAAACCGTCAGGCACGGGGAGCAGACATACACCAGCACGGCAGACAGGGTGGATAAATGATCCGCCGATGCCTTTTTCATCTTGCAGATCATGTATCCGGGTACGATATACAAAAGCGTAATCAGGACGTTGGTCAGGGCAACTTCAAAGCTCATCTTCTGCATTTCCTTTCGCGGCGGGGCGCTGTTTTATCGGGCATTTTATTATAGCATAAACCGGCGGGATAGAAAATTCCTTTTTGCATCTTCTTCCCGCCATTTTTTCCTGCCACCAGCGAAGCCTACGGCTGCTTATATCTTTTTTCAATCACGCAGCTATACACGATCATGGCCGCGATGACTTCCAGCATTACCCCCAGCACCGACAGAAGAATCCAGGCGGAATTCTGCGGCGCAAGCAGCGGCAGGCCAAATAGAAGCAGCACCGCGCCAAAGGCGAGAAACAACAGGCCCACGGCCCGGTTATATTTTTTCACATCCGTCACGGCAAATACGGGCACATTGGCCCAGAAGCCCGCCGGTTTTTTCGAAAAAAAGGCGGCAATCCCCAGCCCCAGCGGCACGCACCCCGCCAGACACCAAATGAGAAACCCCATCGCTGCATGCATCCTTTCTGCCTTTCAGGGCAGCATCCCGGAGAAAAGCACAGGAGGCTGCGATCGTTCCGGCGCCGCAGCCTCCTTTTTCCGCGCCTCAATACCAGGTCTGGCAGAAGGCGGTCACATACCAATTATATTTTTTTCCGTCGCTCTTGGTCTGGCGGGGGCCTTCATAATAGAAGGTATCCGGCTCCGCCCATTCGCTTTCGGGCAGATAGGACATATTCTGCTCCTGCTTTTCCGCCTTGGCGTTATAGAGGAAGCAGAAGCGCTTGATCGTGCTGCCGCCGATATTGCCCTCCACCGTATACACCTGATACATGCCGTCGCCCAGATCAATCACATCGGTGACCATGCCCACATGCACATAGGCATAATAGCCCTTGGCCCCGAAAATGATCAGATAGCCGGGGCGGGGAACATCGGTGATGCGCTCCATATTCTCAAACCCGGTATAGAGCTTGGGCACCGCCGCCTCCCGCAGGCTGTAGGGGATGCCGCCCTCATGGGGCTTTACCTTGCGGTAGGTATCCGTGGGCTCCAGGGGCACGCCCGCCTGATCCAGGCAATAGCTGACGAAGGCGCCGCACCAGCCGCAGGCATATTTCCACCACTTGGTGTATTTATTGCCGGAGGGATCCTGGGGCAGCCGCTTTTCCCCCACCTCTTCCCATTCGTTAAGGGCGATGCCAATGGCATCCCGAATGACGGCGGGCACGGGATCCTCACTGACCTCTACCTCCACCAGCCATTCATCGCCCTCCGGGGAAATCAGCGCCAGGACGGCATATCCCGCCTCATAGGCGGTAATGGCATTGCCCTCGCCTGCGGCGATTTCCGGGGCGTCGCTTTCCCAATAGCCCTGGAAGGGCAAAGAAAACGTCTTGCTTTCCCCCGGGGAGAGAGTAAGCTGCTCGGGCAGCGCCTCCTCCGCTGCGGCCAGGCCCCCGGGCAGCAGCAGGCAGAAAAGGCAGAGCAGCGCGATGCATCGTTTCATTCGCCATCGGCCTCCTGAATTTCAATGGCGCTGCGGGCAACGCCCATCACATCATTCACCGGCAGGCTGAAAATAATGCCGTGGCCCTCGGTATTCAGGCCCGCGCCCCGGGTAATGGCCTGCATTACGGGCACCTTGTTTTCGTGATCCACCAGAATCAGCACCATTTCCTTTTCGGGCTGAATGGTAATGCCGAAGAACTGGGAGGCCTCTTCCGCCCCTGCGCCCCGGGCATGCACCACCGTGCCGCCCCGGGCCCCGGCGGGCAGGGCCGCATCCATCACCGCATCGGTATAGCCGCGGTTGACAATGGCAACGATCAGATCATTCTTTACTTGTTCCTGCATGGTGGTATTCCCCTCCTCAGAAGAAATGGGTCTTTCTTCTCCCATCAGATAATGCAATGCCTGGGTGCCGCCGACGCTGCCCACCGGAATGGTAAAGGCGATGCCGCGCCCCGGCAGATCGATTTCCAATGCATAGGACAGCCGGCGCATGGAGCGCGCCGCCACGCCGCTGCGGATGAAGCTGAAAACCACATCCTTATCGGTATCCTTCAGGCCCAGCAGGCTCAGGATGCCCTTCTGGGCGGTGCCATGCCCCAACTGGATATAATGGAGCAAAACCCCCTCATTTCTCAGAAGCGCTGCAACGGCGTCGCCCTTTCCCCGGTCAACAATGGTAACCAGCATACTCAAAGAAACGTTTTGCATAGTTCCTCCTTGCGCTCTCAGATATCAATGATTTCATCATCGGCATCCGGATTCTGATTTTCTTCGGCGGCCTTGGGCAGGGCGTTCTCCGCTTTCTTCATCTTGAAGCGGTAAACCAGGCCCAGCACCTCAATGGCAATCAGCGGCGTCATGGCCACCATGGCCACCAGGCCAAAGGCATCCTCCAGCACATTGCCCCCCAGCGCGCCGCAGGCGCCCAGGGCCAGCGGCAGCATGAAGGTGGCCGTCATGGGGCCGGAGGCCACGCCGCCGGAGTCAAAGGCGATGGCGGTAAAGATCGGCTCGGTAAAGAAGGTAAGAATCAAGGCAATCAGATAGCCCGGCACCAGAATATACCAGATGGAAATGCCGGTCAGCACCCGGGTCATGGCAAGGCCGACGGAAATGGCAACGCCGATGGAGAGGGTGGTCATCATGACGGATTTGCTGATGGCGCCGGAGGTCACCTGCTCTACCTGATCGTTCAGCACATGCACGGCCGGTTCCGCCGCCACCATCAGATACCCCATCAGCATGCCCAGCGGAATCAGCAGCCATTTATACGTTCCCGCCAGCCGCCAGCCGATAAAGCTGCCCATGGGCGAAAAGCCGACATTCACGCCGGTCAGGAATAATACCAGCCCGATATAGGTGTACATCATGCCCACCAGGATGCGCTTGATTTCGCTCCAGGGCAGATGCAGCGCGAAAATCTGGAACAGCATAAAGAAGACAATGATGGGGGCCAGCGCCACAAATACCTCCCACATATAGGTGGGCAGCGCCTCCGCATAGGTCATGCGCAATTCCTGGGTATTGCTGATGGCGGCGGCCGTGGCCTCCTCGGGGGTATTGCTCAGATGCGGGAAAAAGAGGCTGATAATCATCATCGCCAGAATAGGGCCCACCGAGCAGAGCGCCACCAGACCGAAGCTGTCATCCTGGGCGCTCTTCCCGCTGCGCACATTGGCAACGCCCACGCCCAGGGCCAGAATAAAGGGCACCGTCATGGGCCCGGTGGTCACGCCGCCGGAATCAAAGGACATGGGCACGAATTCAGGCTTGATCAGCGCGCCCAGCAAAAAGACCAGGGCATAAAGCCCTACCAGAATATAAGAAAGCTTCCACTGGAAAAGAATGCGCAAAAGCGCCACCACCAGAAAAATGCCCACGCCCACGGCCACCGTCAGAATCAGCGTCATATTGGGCACGCCCTGCACCTGATTGGCCAGCACGGTCAGATCAGGCTCGGATACGGTGATCAGCAGGCCCAGCAAAAAGGCAATGCCGCATAAAACCCAGATATTCTTGCTCTTGGTGAGCCTTGCGCCCATATGATTGCCCATGGGCACCATGGCCATATCGGCCCCCAGGGTAAAAAGCCCCATACCCAGAATCAAAAGAAATGCGCCCACCAGAAACAGGCTCATGGTGCTGAGTTCTACCGGAATCAGCGTAATGCTGAGCAAAAGCACCAGCAGGGAAATCGGCAAAACAGAGGATAGCGATTCCCGTAATTTTTCTTTAAATTTTTTACTCGTCGTTTTCCGCTGCCTGTTCAGCAGCTCCAGATGATCCTGCATCTTTTTTCTCAAGCTCCATCATCCCTTTCTCCTTTTTCTTTTTATGCTTCATCATGCTCCCTGCGCTGTCCACCATAACCGCGCCAAAGCCGATGATCAGGGTAAAATAGTAGGTGAAAAACCGCCACAATAGCAGCGCGCCTACCAATTGATCAGCAGGAAATACCCCCTGAAAGAAAATATAGAAGCCGCCCTCCTGGGCCCCGGATGCGCCGGGCAGGGGCGTAAAGGAGGCCGCAATATAGAGCAGAAACTGCAGCGTCAGGATATCCGGATAGGAAAGGGCGCTCAGCCCCAGGGAGCGATACACGCAGTAGGAAATGCTCATCAGCCCCAGCACCTGCATGCAGGAAAGGAAATACAGCCCCAATAGCTGGAGGGGATGATGGGTCAGCATATCCACGCTGGCGTGGAAATCGCTCATGGCGGCATCCGCCCGGGAGGTGGTGCGCGCCGCATCCTTGACCAGATGCAGAAAGCGCCCCAGACGAATGGCCGCCGTCAGAATCCAGCGGACGATATTCTTATTGATGGCCAGCAGCAGCACCGCCACCACCGATAGCCCATTCAGCAGAAAGCCCGTCATTACAATCCATTTTCCTCGCTCGATGCAGCTTTGCACCACCTCGGGATGGGTGGCCCACATCAGCCCCCCCAGGGTCAAAAGCGCGGTCTGAAACGTAAAGAATTTCACTGCCAGGCAGGAGGAAGAAATGCCGGCGGGCACATCCCGCTTCTTCAGGCAGAATACCTGCATGGGCTGGCCCCCTGTGGCCGCCGGGGTGATGCTGGAATAAAACGCGCCGATGAGCGTGGCCAGCAGCGATGTGCGGTATTTGGTCTTTATATTCTGCTGCCGGAAAAAAACATGCAGCCCCATCGCCTCAAAGCAAATAAATACACACCAGGAAAGCACCGCCAGCAAAATCCAGCCGGGCGCTGCGGAAAGCATGGTCGAAAAAGCATCGCCAATATCGCCGTTTTTCGCGCTTAAAAACAGCACCAGCCCCAGGGTGCAGACAATAACCAGCGCATTGAGCAGATTGCTGCGGGCGCGACTGCTGATTTTCTTCAAGGGCTCCATTCCTCACATTGCTTCGTGCGGATTCACTCCGCCATTTCATAGTATATCATACGCAGGTCTTTTTTGTCACCCCCTCCCACCGAAAAACGTACCATTTTAACCTGTAAAGTGTACGATTCTCCGCAGAGCCCTGCAGAAAACCGAGGAACGGGAGAACGGTTTTTTTGCGGAGGAACCACTTTTGAGTCAAAAGTGGTTCCCCCGCAAAAATTCCCGTTCCCTCGTTTTCCCAACCCGGAGGTTGTAAAATATTTCAATTTCTTTACATAAGTATGTCTTTTTGTGTTGATTTTCCGGGCAGGAATTGGTATACTACAGGGTGAGGAGGGCCATGCTACCATAGAAGCGATGGATACCGGCCCGCCGAAAGCCTGAAAGAGACGCTGTTTTTTTGATACAGCCGCCCGATATTCCGGGCAGAAAAGGAGCGCATATGCAGCCCAGTTCCGTCCCCGCCCAGCCCCGGCCCATGGTTTATGCCCTGCAGCAGAATATCCGCCGGGTGATTGTGGGCAAGGATGACGCCATTGAATTATTACTGATTGCCCTGATTTGCCGGGGGCATGTACTGATTGAGGATGTGCCGGGGGTAGGCAAGACCACCATGGCCGCAGCGCTGGCGAAATCGCTGCAATGCTCCTTCAAGCGCATTCAGTTCACCCCCGATGTAACGCCCTCGGATGTAACGGGCTTTACCATGGTGAACATGCAGACAGGGGAAATGGAATTCAAACCCGGCGCGGTCATGAGCCAGATCATCCTGGCCGATGAAATCAACCGCACCTCACCCAAGACCCAATCCTCTCTTCTGGAGGTCATGGAGGAGGGGCAGGTGACGGTGGACGGGGTCACCCATCAATTGCCCCGGCCCTTTATGGTCATGGCCACCCAGAACCCGGTGGATTTCGTGGGCACCTATCCGCTGCCCGAAGCCCAGATGGATCGTTTTTTCCTGCGCATTGCCATTGGCTATCCCACGGTAGAGGAGGAAATGGACGTGCTGGAGCGGTATTCCGGGCAGGTCACGCCCATGCAGACGCTGACGCCTGTCTGCGGCGCGGAGGAGATCATCTCCATGCAGGAGCAATTGGGCACGGTTTATGCCAGCCGGGAGGCCCGCAGCTATGTGGCCCAGATCACGGCCATGACCCGCGGCCATGCCGCCCTGCAACTGGGGGCCTCGCCCCGGGGCTCCATTGCGCTGCTCAAGGCCGCCCAGGCCTGCGCCCTGCTTTCGGGGCGGGATTATGTGCTGCCCGATGATATCCGGCGCATGGCCCTGCCCGTGCTTTCCCATCGCCTGATTCTCACCCCCGAAGCGCGGATGAAGGGGGTATCGGCCCAGCAGGTGCTTTCCCAGCTGATTGATGCCGTGCCGGTGCCCACGGGCCGCGCATGACGCGCCGGGGCTATGGGGTGCTTGCCGCCCTGGTGACCAGCGGGCTTTGCGCCCTTTCCCTGGGCAGCATGCTGTATTATTACATCAGCCTGCTCCTGCTTCTGCTGCTTGCCTATTCATGGATCAGCTGCCTCTGGGCCAAAGGCACGGCCTATTGCCGGCAGCGGCTCAGCGCGGGCATGGTGCATCGCGGGGAGAGCGCCCAGTTATTTTTGCAGGCGGGGCATCGCTGCCCGCTGCCCGTTGCGCCCCTTCGGGGAGAATATCTTTACGCCGCCCAGCAGGGGGAATGCCTGTTTCCCGCCGCGCCCTTCCGCGCCCATGAGCGCCGGCTGCCCCTGAGCGCCCGGCATGTGGGCCGGTTTGACGCCTGCGTTTCCTGCCTGGTGATATCCGATTTATTCGGCCTGTTCGAAATGAAAAAGCGGCCCGCCCAGGCCCCGGACGGGCTGATTGTGCTGCCCCGGCCCTTTGAGATTGATAAGCCCCGGGTCACCGCCGGGGATGACGGCGCCGCCGCCCTGGCCCGCACCCAGGAGGATTATAACGCCCCGGAGGACGTGCGCTCCTATCGCCCCGGCGATGCCATGAAGCGCATCCATTGGAAATTATCCTCCCGGAAGCGGGAATTGCTGGTGCGCCGGTTTGAAATGCCCGCGCCGCCGGATACGCTGCTGCTATTGGACTGCAGCCGGCCCCTGGGGGGCGAAGACATCCCCGAGGGCAGGGAATGCCTGCGGGATGCGCTCTGCGAAACGGCGGTAGCTGTGGCCAAATTGCAAATGGAGGATGGCAGCCCCATCCGCCTGCCCATCTATGGGAAAAACGCCAATGAATTTTCCTCCGATCACGCAGCCAGCCTGTCCCTTCTGCAGGAGATGCTGGCCTGCCAGCCCTTTGAGGAGGGAGAAGATTTTGCCCGGGTGCTGAATCTGGAATTGCGGCGGATGCGGCGCACCGGGGCCACCGTCATCATCACCACCCGGCTGGACGCCCATATTGTGGAGGGCGTATCCCGCATCCGGCGGATGGGGCCCAGCGCCCGGCTGTATCTGGTCACCTATACCCCGGAGGATCCCCGGTATCAGCCCTTTGTTTCCCAGCTGCAGCATCATTTGGTGGAGGTATGCTATGTCACGCCCGCGTGAGTGGAATATAAAGGCCGCCGTGATGCAGTACTTTACGGCGCTGCTTTTGAGCCTGGGGATGAGCCTGACGGCGCTGGGCGCGCTTCTGCCCGGGCAGCGGCTCTGGCCCGCCCTGCTTTTATGCGCCGGCTTTACCCTGGTTTTTCATCTGTTCATTCATCTGAAAATGCGCTTCAAATGGCTGCTGCCGCTTTTGGGCGTGCTGGCGCTTGCCCTCTGGGGGGCGCTGGGCGGCGGGCCGGGGTATACGCTGGTGCAGCTAATCCGGGCCGCCGGGCTCAGCCTGCGGGGCGTTTCGGATGCTCTTTCTCCCTATGCGGATTGGCTGCGGCTGATCATCTGCCTGATTTTTTCGCTGATGGCCGCCGCCCTGGCCTGGGATAATACCCTGGCCCTGGCCCTTTTTTCGGTGCCGCTGGTTATCTGCCTGTGCCTGATTTTTTCCGCCGGCGAGCAATTGATTTTCTGCGCGCTGCCGGCGGCGGCGGGACTGCTGCTGATGATGGCGCAGAATCGCCGGGATAGCCTTTCCCCCCTTCCGGTTGCGCTGGCCGTGGCCCTGCTGGCCGCGCTGATGCTGCCCGGGAGCGGAAAGACCGTGCCCGCCCTCAAGCAGGCCGCCGACAGCATCCGCCAGTTTGCGGAGGATTATCTTTTCTTCAATGAATACCGCGCCTCCTTTTCCCTGGCCTCCGAGGGCTATCTGCCCCTGGATGGCCGTTTGGGCGGGGAGGCCACGCCCCTTCAGCACAGCGTAATGGAGGTGCAGACCGATCGCACGGTGCTTCTGCGGGGCCGGGCATATGATGATTATTCGGGGCTGAACTGGTATGATTCCCTCTCATCCCAGCGCTATCTGTATCTTTCTCCCCGCTATACCGCCCAGCGGGATGAATTATTCGATCTGAACCGTCCCCTGGCAGGCGCGGAGGGCATGGAGCCCGCTGCGCTGAAAGTGCATATGCTTGCCCCTGCCACCAGCACCCTCTTTTCGCCGCTGCGGGGGCGTACCCTGCAGTTGGATGGAGAGCGGATGGTGCTGTACTATAATCTGGCCAGTGAATTATTCCTCACCCGCAATCTGGAGGCGGGCGATGTCTATACCGTCACCTATCTCCCCTTTGCCCCGGAGGATGCAGCCACCGAGGCCGCCATTGCCGCCTGTCAAAAAATACAGGATGCGCATTATGACCAGGCGGCGGCCCAGTATCTTTCCCTGCCCCGGCATATCCAGCAGGAAATCTATGATATTGCCGCCCAGGCCACCCGGGGGGCCGAAACGCCCTATGAAAAGGCCCTGGCCATTCAGCATTATCTGCGCAGCCATTATACCTATACCCTCAAGCCCCAGACGCCCCCCGAGGGGGTGGATTTTGCCGCCTGGTTCCTGCTGGGCGAAAAGGAGGGTTACTGCACCTATTTCGCCACCGCCATGACCATCCTCTGCCGGATCAGCGGCATTCCCGCCCGGTATGTGACGGGCTTTCTGGCCGTGCCGGATGAAAACGGCATGGCGCTGGTAACCGGCGAAAACGCCCACGCCTGGACGGAGGTTTATCTGAACGGCTTTGGCTGGCTGGATTTTGATCCCACCCCCCGCAGCGATAATGATCGCCGGGCCCCGGAGCAGAATCCCGATGCCCAAACGCCGCCGCCCGCGGAGAACGCGCCCACGCCCTCCCCTTCTCCCTCCCCTGTGCCCGAGGATGAAGCCCCGGCGGAATCCCCCACCCCATCTCCGGAGGAAAAGGGCGCATCCGGCGAAGAGGAGCCTACCCCCTCCCCCGCGCCCTCCCAGGCGCCGCTGCCCACCCAAGCGCCCCAGGAGCCGCCTGAATCCTCTTTCGCCTTCCCCTGGTGGTGGCTGCTAATGGCGCTGGCGCTCACGCTGCTTGTGCTGCTGCGCTTTTTCGCCACCGATCCCGTGCGGCTTTCGGCCCGGCGTCCTGATGAAGCGGCCTGGATCTATTTTGAGGCGCTGTGCGGCCTGATGGCCCTGGAAAATATCCGCCGCACGCCCCGGGAAACGCTGCATGATTTTGCGCTCCGGGCGGATAAGAGCCATCAATTCTCCTCGCTTCCCGCCCTTCTGCCCCTGGCGGATGCCCTGGCCGCCCAGATCTATGGCCGCCATGCCGCCTCCAGCGAGCCCTTCCGCCAGGCATATCTCACGGTGCTTCAGGCCCTGCCCCGGCGGAAGCGGCTGCGCCTGGCCCTTGGCCGCATGCTTTCCCTGAAAGGGCGGGGAAAAGCCCGAAAAAACTAAAAAATTCCCTGCGCCGGAAAGGGCGGATGGTGCTATAATAGAGGAAAGAAGCCAATGAGGAGATGAGCCCATGGAGCTTTTTGAGCGCTTTGAGGAATTATCGGCCCACATCGATCAGATGAATCGCCAGGCCACCGCTGATTCCTCCATTCCCTATATCCGCCTGCAGGAATACAATCATTATTGCAGCATGAAGCTGCTCTTTCATCATTACATCTGCCGTCTGCGCATCCCGGAAGAAGAAAAGCAGGCGCTCTTCCGCTTCTGCTATCAGGATACCCTCTTTCTGCGGGGGCGGCTGGGGGCGCTGGATCTGCATGCCTTTTCCTATCATTATCTGCGGGGCATGACCTATCGCACCGGCAATCTGGATACGCCGGATGACTGCGTGGAAAAGCTGGATCTGGATCTGCTTTCCGCCTATCGCGCCGCCCGGGAAAAGCAATGGCGCGGCGAAAGTCTCTCCGGGGAGGAGGAAGCACTGCTGGAATCCATTGTGCAAAAGGCGCTGGCAGCGACCAAATAGCTCCTCTCCCCATGCAAAAAACGGCCCCTCGCTTCCCCATTTCGGGAGCTAAGGGCCGTTTTTCTTCTATAATACTATTCGTGGGATGTCAGGGCAATTCGGGGTTCCTTCCCTGCCGCCATGCCTCCCGGTAAGCGGTGGGGGTCATGCCCTTGAGGCGCTTAAAGGTGCGCACGAAGGAGGTATACTGGCTGTAGCCCACCTTCTGGGCAATATCGGCCACGGTTTCCTCGGTGGAGCGCAGCAGAATGCAGGAATGATTCATTTTGCAGGTCAGGATATAATCGGAGATATTGCAGCCCATCTGCTCCTTGAATTTATGGGAGAGGGAGGATACATTCCAGCCAAAGCGCTCCGCCACCGCGCCCACATTCAGGTTTTCCAGATCATCGCAGGCCGAAATATAATTGGCGATGCCCGTCATTTCGGTGGTATTGCTGGAAAGATCGCTTTCGGTCATCCATTGCAGTGCCCGGGTATGCAACTGGCGAAGGCAGGCCAGCATATCATCCACATCATTGATGTGCTGGCCCTTGATTTGGGCCGCATAGCCGCTGGCCGCGCTGCTCTGATCCAGGGCCAGGGCCTGGAGATAGAGATTGATCATTTCCGAGGCCAGGCTGACGGTGTAGAAATAGAGATGATTATGCTGCTGAATCAGATGCATCAGCACATCATACAGGAAGGCGGTGCGGTTTCGATCCTGCTCGGCCAGGGCCACGCCCAGGGCATGCAGTTCCTCCCGGGGATAGAATAATTCATTCTTTTCATTTTCCTGGAACAGGCTCACCGCCACGCCGGGATTGCGGCGGCTGGAGGAAAGGGCCTGCATGAAGGATTCCTGGGCGGCGGTCAGATCGGCAAAGGCCCCGCCGATAGCAAAATGCAGCCGCTGCTCCTTCATTTCCCCCTGGCCCGTCATTTCCTCCAGTTCGGCCACCAGCGCGGCCCGATCCGGGGTTTCCAGATCCAGCATCATCACATAAACGCTGCGCTCGGCATAGGCGAAGGAATAAATATCGTGCCGCCGGGCCAGTCGATTCATGACCAGCGCCACATCCTGCCTTTCATCCCATTCCTGCTCCCGCTGGAGCAGCATGATCACCCGCCAGGGCCGGCGGAAGGTAATATCCAGGCGGCGCAGATTTTCCTCCGCCTCCTCCTCGCTGCGGTATTTGCCCCGCACCAGGCGGATCAGCACATGCCCGCGCATGGAGCCCTGGCGCATTTCATCCAATTCCTGGCTGCGGTCGCGCAGCTGATGCATGGCATCCTGCAGCCGCTCCACCCCGTGCAGATTATCCGGCACGATGCCCTCGGTCAGGGAGATCAATTGCTCGATGGGCCGGGCATGCCGCCGGGAAAACACCACCACTGCCCCCATGCAGCCCAGGCTGACCAGCGCGGAAAGCAGCATAAAGCCGCTGAGCAGCGTATGGGCCACTTCGCCAATATCGCTGCTTTCCGCCACATAGACATAGGTAAGGCCGGTGGCGCTGCTTTTCAGGGCGCATTGCCAGCGCCCATCCTGCTGCCGGACGGGCTCCCCATGCGCCAGAATTTCCGGCGCGTCCCCCTGGAAGGGATAGAGAAGACGATCCCCCTGCAGAATATAGATTTCGCTGCTGCTGTCTGTGGTCAGCAGCCGCCGGATGCTGCTCTCCCGCATTTCAAAGAGCAGATATCCATCCCGGATTTCCTCCAGCGGCTGGCAATAAATCAGGGCGGCGCTGAAAAAGATCCTGCCCTCGCCCACGGTATCGGGAGAAAACCAGCCCGCCTGCAGGCCGTTTTCCGACAGCTGCTCAAGCGTCAGCCATTCCCTGCTTTTTTCATCCCAGAAGGTGCGGAAGGAGGAGGTATTGTAGGTGCCCAGGGTTGTAAACACCACCCTTGGCAGCACCCGATGATAATAGGCAATCTCATCAAAAAATACGCTGGTATTGGCAAAGGAGCGCAGCGTCTTGCGGACGCCGTTGCGCGCCTCAAAATCAAATTCCCGAAGATTGGCGGCCATAAAATCCCGGTTCTGGCCCACCTGGAGGGAAATGGCCGTCATCTGCTCGATTTTCTGATCAAAATCCAGTTGGATTTTTGCCAGGGTACTCTGCATGGCTTCCCGGACATCCTTATCTGCCTCGCCGGTGACGTAATGGCTGAAAAATGCATTGAAGGCCAAAAAAGGAATAATCAGCACCAGCAGATAGGTGGCCGTATATTTCCACCACAGGGGCCTTTCCCTTTTTGCCGCTTCCCTTTCACGCTTTCGCATGCCGCATATCATTCCTTTATCAGCAGATTCCGGGGGGCCATGCACAGCATCCATGGAGGGGATGCCCGCCCTGCCCGCAGGGATACAGATACAGACAGCCGCAGCCCGCAGAAATGGGCGAAAGGAAGGGCAAATGCTGCCCTCCGCCCATGGCGCTGCGGCTGCGGGTCACTTAGCAGACTGAGGCGGGGAGATATGTCCTCCCCGCCCAGCCTTTTTTACAGGATACTTGATTTTTCATCCGCCGTCAAGGGCTTTTCCCCCGGCGGAAGCAAACCATTCATCTGATCCGGAGATTAGAAATCGCCGTCCAGATAGCCCTGCCACCATTCAACCAGCTCGGTGGCCTTATAGGCTTCCACATCCTTCAGATGCTTTTCCCACTTGGCATCGTCAATGCCATTGACGATGGCGTCAGCCAGGAAGTTATCCAGGTAAGCAGTCATTTCGGTCTGCATGAAGTTGCGCTCCTCCAGCTTATCGGCATCCACATTGCGGCTGGGGAAGATTTCCTTCTGCAGGTAATCCTTCACGACCTCTACCAGCTTGCGGCGGGTGGTGGCATCGGCGGGCGCATCGTCATGATACTCGGCCACTTCGTTGGGCAGGGTGAAGGCGGGGGCATTGCCGTAAGCGCCGTAGCTGTACTTCATGTTCTCACGGGTGAAATCCACGGTAACGGATTCGGGCCACAGCTCATACACCGTGCCGTCATCGCCCAGTTCCCAAAGGATGCCTTCCTCGCCCAGACGCCAGGTCATCTTGGTGCGGGTATCGGCGTTCTGCGCATCATACCATTTCACCAGGGCAGCGGGATCCTCGCAGGCAGCGGTGATCACGAAGCCGTAGGAATTGGCGCGGTACTGGCCCCAATAGCCGCCGTTCACATAGGTGATATCCGGATAATCGGAGGCCTGGAGCGGGGGCAGCGCCACAAATTCGGTAGCGGTTTCGGAGTCAAAGTTGGAGGCGGGGGTCCAGCCGCGGTAGGTCAGGCCCACATATTCCTTCAGGCGGGCGTAGAACTGCTGGTTGGTCATGGTGAAGCCTTCCACATCCAGCAGGCCTTCCTCGGCGAACTTATGCCAGTATTCCAGCGCGGAGCGGAATTCGGGCAGGGTGGGGGTAAAGATAACCTTGCCGTCTTCGATCTTCATCCAGGCGCTGTAGCCATTCACCCATTCGGTGATGCCCCAGGGGCCAAAGAAGAACTGAATGTGGGCCGCCCAGTTATTCTGGGTAAACAGCACGGGGATTTCATCGGCCAGGCCGTTGCCGTTGGGGTCGCCGGCCTTGATGGCCTTGCAGACTTCGTAGAAAGCATCGGTGGTGGTGGGCATTTCCAGATTCAGCTTATCCAGCCAGGCCTTATTGATGAACTGGATGGAGTTGCCGTCATCCTCGGGGCTCACATACATGCTGGTGGGCAGGGAGTAGATGCTGCCATCGGTCTGGGTGATGGATTCGCGAACCGCAGGATACTGCTCCAGCACATCCATGAAATGGGGGCAGTTTTCTTCGGTCAGGTATTCATCCAGCGCCACGAACAGGGGCAGGTTCTTGGAGAGCTGGCCCTGATCGACGGTGTTGATGAAGGCATCGGGCAGATCGCCGGTGGCCAGCATCAGGTTCACCTTTTCCTTGACGGCGGCCTGATCAAGCTCGTAGTATTCGATCTTGAGGCCGGTGGTCTTTTCGGCGTTGATGGCGCCCAGCTTGCTGCCATAGCCTTCGCTCTTATCCAGCGCGTGGCGGCAGACAACGATCTTGTAGTCGTATTCCTCGGCAAGCGCGCCGGGAATGGCGGCGAGGCTCAGCAGCATCACCGCAGCCAGGAGACAGGACAGGAATTTCTTCATAGGTTTTCCTCCTTGAGAATATTATTTTCACCGCATCCGCGGCGAGAAACGAAGGGGAATCAGCCCTTGATGGAGCCGATCATGACGCCCTGCACGAAATATTTCTGCAGGAAGGGGTACACCACGATCACCGGCAGCGTGGAAACCACGATGACGCCGTATTTGATCACCTCGCCCATGATTTCCATCTGGGCGGCGGCCACGGGATCGCCCGCGGTGGCGCTGGGATCGGAATAGGTCTGGGCCGAAAGCAGAATCTCGCGCAGGAAAAGCTGCAGGGGATATTTGCTCCGGTCGCTCAGGAAGATCATGGCGTTAAAGTAGGAATTCCACTGGGCCACCAGGCAATACAGGGCGATAACGGCGATAATGGCCTTGGAAAGGGGCAGCACGATGGAGAAGAAATAGCGCTGGTTGGTGCAGCCGTCAATGGAGGCCGCTTCATACAGTTCCACCGGCATGGAGGTGGTAAAGAAGGAGCGGATGATGATCATATTGTAAACCGAGGCCGCGCCGGTAATGATCATCAAAAAGCGGGAATTAACCAGATTCAGCCCCTTCACCACCAGATAGAAGGGAATGAGGCCGCCGCTGAAATACATAGTGAAAACGAAGAGGAGCATGAAAATGCTGCGCCCGGGCAAATCCTTCCGGGAGAGGGCATAGCCCGCCATCACCTGCACGGTGGTGGCAATGATGGTGCCGGTTCCGGCGTAGAGGATGGTATTGAGATAGCCCGTCCAGATGCGGTCATCGGAAAAGACCATCTTATAGCCCATGGTGGTAAAGCCCTGGGGATAGAGCAGCAGCGCGCCGGAATTGACATACTGGGGATCGCTGACCGAGGCCATCAGCACAAACCAGAGCGGATAGATGAAGATCACCAGCAGCAGCGCAATCAGCACATACACAACGGCGTTAAAGACCCGGTCAACCCTGGTTTCATGGATTTTGGTATTGCGTTTCATCATCGCTTCAGCCATTTTTCTGTTCCCTCCTCACCACAGGCTGCTGCCGGAAAGCACCTTGGCAATCTTGTTCACGCTCACCAGCAGCACCAGGTTAATCACGTTGTTGAACAGGCCGATGGCGGTGGAATAGCTGTACTGGGCCTGCTGCAGACCGATCTTATAAGTATAGGTAGAAATAATTTCGGAGGTATTGATATTCAGGCTGTTCTGCAGCAGGAAGGCCTTCTCATAGCCCACATTCATGACGGAGCCGAAATTCATCACCAGCAGGATCACCATGGTGGGCATGATGGTAGGAATATCGATATGCCAGATGCGCTGCAGCTTATTGGCGCCGTCAATGATGGCGGCCTCATGCAATTCGGGGCTGACGCCGGAAAGCGCCGCCAGATAAATGATGGAGGACCAGCCCATGCTCTGCCATACCCCGGACCAGACATAGACATGCTTGAAGGCCGCGGGATTGCCCATAAAGAAGATGGGATCAGAGCCAAAGAAGCCCAGAATCGTATTGATAAAGCCGCTGCGGGGAGAAAGGAAGACATTGATCATGCCCGCCATAACCACGATGGAAATGAAATGCGGCGCGTAGGAAACGGTCTGGGTAAAGCGCTTGAGCCCCTGCTTGGGGGTGTAATTCAGCAGCAGCGCCAGCACAATCGGCATGGGAAAGCCCGCCACCAGCGAATAGAGGCTGATGGTCAGGGTATTGCTGAGCAGGGTAAGGAAGCGGGGGGATTCAAAGAAGGTGACAAAATGCTTCAGCCCCACCCACGGGCTGCCCTCAATGCCCTTGAAGGCAAAGAAATCCTTGAAGGCAATCTGGATGCCGTACATGGGCACATAGGAAAAAACCACGATGTGAATGGTGGCGGGCAGAAGGAAGAGATAAAGGAAATAATTGGCCTTCATCTGCTTCCAGATCAGATGGCGATGCCGCTGCCGTTCTGTCTGGGGAAGGGAGGGGGCGTGAACCTTTTGCATGAGGGTTCCTTCCTTTCATCGGTTGATAAGGTATTTCACAGAGCAGGAAAAATGCCAGGAGAATACGAAAGGTCGTCGCCCGGAGAGATGCTTTTCCTGTTGATGGCCTTATTTTATACTATTGTACTATGTTCCCGCAAGGCTTCATTTCTTTTTGCACAATAGCAATATTTGCTCCGGAAAAGATATGGCCATTCCCGGTATCAAAGCGCAAAATTTGCTATGCAGCCCCAAAAATAATGCTATGCCCCGCCCGGGAACCAGAGAGGAAACAGGGGAGAAGCATTTGCGGCAAGCGGTTGAATTTGCGCATCGATTGGGATATAATATAGCTGAAAGGAGCTGAGTGATGTGAGCGGCAAGATTTATACAGTTGACGAAATCAAGGCGATTGCCCGGCCGATTGCACAGCGTTACGGCATTGCTGCTCTGTATCTGTTCGGCTCTTATGCAAGAGGAGAAGCAACGCCGCAAAGCGACATCGATTTTCGTGTAGACAGAGGGAATCTGGTTGACCTGATGGAATTGGGCGGGCTGTTCAGCGATCTGGAAGATAGCTTCCAGAAGAAATTGGACGTGCTGACCACCCAAATGCTTTCCCCCGCGTTTCTGAACAGCATCCGCGCTGAGGAGGTGCTTATCTATGCCAGTCACTAACCGCAAGGAACCGCGGAATATTGCGGGGGAACCACTTTTGAGTCAAAAGTGGTTCCCCCGCACCCCCTCCGAAAACCAGCTCTGGATGGAACATGGATTATTTACACATCGTTGAATGCCAGTGAAGCAAAAGAGAAATAGTTGTAAGAAATCAAACAGCAATGCTCGCACCAAACGTAGAAGCATTGCTGTTGTTCTCTATGCTGCTATTCGTTTTTGCTGCCCTGCCATTCAGCGTGGCAGAATACGCCCAGGAACCATCCAAAGCCGGTTTTCGAGCGGGAGATTCTTTTGGGGCAAAAGTTTTCGTTTCCTTTGCTGATCTGGCATTCAGCTTAGCAAGATTCAGCCATGAAACATCCAGAGCCGGTTTTCGGGAGGGTGCGGGAGGATGCTTTTGACACAAAAGCATCCTCCCGCAATATTTTCCCTCATTCTCGTCCCCGGTTTTCGGAGGGGGCGCGGGGGAACCACTTTTGACTCAAAAGTGGTTCCCCCGCAATTATCACAGTCCTCAGTGCAGCTCCACCTTCAGCACGCCGCGTTCCATGCCGTCGGCCTCGGCCACCACGACCATCTGGCCCTTTTTCGTACCGGCGCGGGCGATAACGGACACCAGGCCGGCCCGCATCTGGCGGTCATGGCAGGTGACGGGCACATGATCGCACACGTCGGAGCCGGTGCCGATGATCTGGCCATTGCCATCCAGGGTGCTGTCGCCCTGGATATAGAAGCGCACGAAGGGCGCGGCATCGGGCACATGGCGGCCCTGGGCATCCAGGCAATCGCAGGTCATAATGGCCACATCCTCGCCATCCGCCTTCACGCCGTCGCTGTTCAGGGTCAGGCGCAGTTTCACCGGCGCGCCGGTGGTTTCCTGCTTATCCTGGGCAACCAATTCGCCCTTCTGATAGCCCTTGGCTTCGATGCAGCCGGGGGCATATTTCACCTGCCATTCGGCGTGTCCCCATTTTTCCACATCCTGCCGCCCGATCAATTCGCCATTCAGATACAATTCCACCTGATCGCAGTTGGTATAGCAGGAAACGCGGATTTCCTCGCCCTCCAGGCCCTGCCAGTTCCAATGGGGCAGAAGATGCACCATGGGCTCCTCCCGCCAATGGGATTGATTCTGATAGAAGGCATCCTTTTTATTCAGATACAGATCGATCGCGCCGGCCTGAGAGCAGAGACGGGGCCATACCGTTTCGCCGCGATGCTCAATGCCGGCCCACTGATAGCCGCCTGCAATCCAGGGCCGGGCCATGAAATACTGCCAGGTTTTTTCCCGGGCCAGGAAGGATTTATTGGTATCCCGGTCATA
This sequence comes from uncultured Oscillospiraceae bacterium, assembly GCA_964549135.1. Lineage (GTDB taxonomy): Bacteria > Bacillota > Clostridia > Christensenellales > Aristaeellaceae > RUG563. The sequence goes on from CAZJUJ010000009.1 coordinate 25,643, forward strand.
GCCGTAGATATAGCCGCGCTCCGGGCAATCGGCCCGATACCAGCCTCTGGTGGTGCTGGTGGCGGCGCATTCAGAGGATACCAGGGGCACATCGGGATATTTTTCGTGGAGCAGATCAAAATGGGTCAGGTTATAATTCACGCCCATGACATCAATAAGATCGGCCACGGTGGAATGGGCCGGATCATGGGAAACGGCGGTGGTCACCGGGCGGGTGGGATCCAACTGCCGGGCGCGGAACAGCATGGCATGGGCAATGCGCCGTCCGGCGGGCGTGCGGTGCAGGGGCTCCTCATTCCCGGCAGACCAAAGCACCACGCAGGGATGATTGCGGTCGCGCTTGATGAGCATATCCAATTGCTCCATGCCCTCGGGGGTGCTTTGATACCAGCGGGTCTCCGCCATGGTCAGAAAGCCCAGTTCATCCAGCATATTCATGGTGTAATCATGATGCGGATAATGGGCGCAGCGATAGCCGTTGGCCCCCATTTCCTTGAGCAGCTCCAGCCGATAGCGCTGCACGCGCTTGGGCACAGCCTTGCCGGTCAGGCCGTAATCCTGATGACAGCAGACGCCCTTGATCTTCACATTGCGGCCATTGAGCCAGAAGCCCGTATCCTTGTCAAAGCGGATGGTGCGGAAGCCGAAGCGATTCTTCTGCTCCTCCACCGTTTCGCCGTCCACGGTCACCGTGGTATCCACGGTATAAAGATTCAGCGGCGTTTCAATATCCCAAAGGGCGGGGCTGACGACCTGGCCCTGCTGGAAAAGGGTGGCCTTGGCCCGGGCAGGCACAAGCAATTCGCCCTCCAGCGCGGCTACCTCCCTGCCCTCCTTATCCCGGGCCACAGAGCGCACCCGGGCGGTCTTATCCACATAATCATCATTGCGGAGGGTGGTATCAATATTCAGGGCCCACGCTTCCCCTTCGCCCTTCTGGGGATGCACAAACACGCCGTAAAGATCAACGGCCACGGGCTCGGATTTGATCAGCCATACGGGGCGATAAATGCCCGCGCCCTCATACCACCAGCCCTCATGCTCGCTGGTGGCATCGATATGAATGGCTACCACGTTATGGCCGCCAAAATCCGCCACGTCGGTAATATCCACCTCAAAGGAATTATAGCCGCAGTTATTGGTCAGCATATAGCAGCCGTTGACATACACCTTGCAATGCACGCCCACGCCCTCAAAATACAGGCTGATGCGGCGGCCCTCATCCTCGGCGGGCAGATCAAAATGCTTGCGGTACCAGGCGTTTTCATACTTGAAAAAGCCCAGGGTATTATTGTTTTCGGGCTTGGGCTCCTGGCCGATGATATAATCATGGGGCACCTGCACAGGCAGCCAGGTTTCATGGGTAATCATGCCGGAATCATTATAATATTCCGTGCCGTCCATATAGCCGCGGGAGGCCGGGCCGCAGCGCTTGCGCTCACACTTGGCCTCGATATACATGGGGGATTTGAGCTTGGCCTCCTCAATCTCGATATCGCCCAGATGGAAGCGCCAGTCCTGGTTGAAGGAAATAATCTCTTTCATGCCGTTCTCCTTTTTCTGTATTTGGGGCGAAGGGATTCCGCCCCCCCGGTTTTCGCTGATGCCATTATACACCAAGCCGCCCTTAAATGCAATTTGACTTTTTTTGAAGCCCATCGCATTATTTGGGCTTTTTCCGCCCCGCCCGCGTTTTCTCCCCTCCGCCACGCAAAATTTGCCAATCGGATGCCTTTTTCGGAAAGCATCTTTACTTTCCGAAAAAATGCCCGTATAATGAAAAACAGCCTGCGCAAGATATGCGCGCACAGAAAGGATACAACCGATATGAGCAAGGAAAAACTGGAAATCCGGCAGGATGGCCTGCTGCTGGGCGGGAAGCCCTTTTATCTGGCCAGCGGCTCCTTCCATTATTTCCGCACCATGCCCGGGGGCTGGAAAAAGCGGCTGGAGCTGATGAAGGATTTCGGGCTGACGGCGGTGCAGACCTATGTGGCCTGGAATCTGCATGAGCCCCGGGAGGGCGAATTTGATTTTTCCGGCATGCTGGATCTTTCCGCCTTTCTTTCCCTGTGCCAGGAGGTAGGGCTGAAGGTGCTGCTGCGGCCCGCGCCCTTCATCTGCTCCGAATGGGAATTCGGCGGCATGCCCTGGTGGCTGCTGAAGGAGAAAAATCAGGCCCTGCGCTGCATGGATGAGCGCTTCACCCAGGCGGTGCATCGCTTCTATCAGGCCCTCTGCCCCCAGTTTGTGCCCCATCTTTCCACCCATGGCGGCCCCATTATCGCCGTGGATCTGGAAAATGAATACGGCGGCTATGGCAATGATCAGGAATATCTCTGCTTCCTGCGGGATGAACTGGAAAAGGGCGGGGTGGATGTGCCCTTCTATACCACCGACGGCAATAACACCCAGATGCTCCGGGAGGGCAGCCTGCCCGGCGTCTGGTGCGGCGTCAATTACCGCATCGAAAGCAAGGAGGCCATTGCCTGTCTCCGCTCCGTAAAGCCCGAATTTGTGCCGCTGGTGGGCGAATACTGGTCGGGCCGCTCCACCTACTTTGGGGAAACCTTTGCGCCCCGGGAGGTGGCGCCCATCGCCCGGGCCTATCGCGAGGCCTTGGAGGAGGGGGCCATGGTCAACTTCTATATGTTCTGCGGCGGCACCAATTTCGGCTTCATGAACGGCGCGCGCATTACCCCGCCCTTTGACGGCCGCGGGGAGAGAATCTACCGCGCCATTACCACCAGCTATGATGTCAACGCCCTGGTGGGCGAGGATGGCTACCCCACCGAAAAATATTTCGCCTGCCGGAAGGAACTGGATGCCTTCCTGGGCAAGCCTGTCCGTAAGGCTGAGCCGGTGAAGCGGGAGGCCCTTTCTCACGCCCCCCTCTCCTTCACCCATTGCGCGCCCCTGCTCAGCCAGCTGCCCGCCCTTTCCAGCCCGGTCAGATGCGGCGGCCTCAAAACCTTTGAGCAATTGGAGCTTGGCTATGGCTTTATGGTCTATGAAACGGAATTGCCCGCGGGCTATCCCCAGGGCATGCCGCTAAAAATCATCGGCCTGCATGACCGGGCGCAGATTTTTGTAAACGGCGAATACAAGGGCGTCTATCAGCGGGATCAGGAAAACGAGCCCGTGCTGCTCGCCACCGGGGATCAGCCCGCCCGGCTTTCCCTGCTGGTGGAAAACATGGGCCGCAATAATACCAGCCCCCATCTCCGGGATGAAAAGGGCATTCTGGAAGAGGTGCGCTGGGGCTTCCCCAATCTCTTCCATTGGACGCACTGGCCCCTGCCCCTGAACGATCTTTCCGGCCTTTCCTATACCGAGAAGGGAAGGGACGGCGTCCCCGCCTTCTACCGCGCCGCCTTTACCCCGGATGAAATCCTGGATGGCCACCTGGTTATGGAAAACTGCGAAAAGGGCGTGGTCTGGGTAAATGGCTTCAACCTGGGCCGCTACTGGAAAATCGGGCCCCAGCAATCCCTCTACCTCCCCGCTGACCTGCTCAGAAAGGGCGAAAACGAAATCGTCCTGCTGGATCTGATGGGCGGCAGCGCATCTGACAAGCATATCCGCTTCGCCGACCGCCCGCAATGGGATGTAACGGGAGAACGAAAATAATTATTGCGGGGGAACCACTTTTGACTCAAAAGTGGTTCCCCCGCAAATTATTCCCGTCCCCGGTTTTCGGGAGGGCGCGGGAGGGGACTTTTGAGGCAAAAGTCCCCTCCCGCAAAAATTCTCGTTCTTTCTCCCCGTTTTCGGGAGGGGAAAGCCGCTCCCGTGCCGAATGATTGACAGAGGTTTTTTCTCAAGCGTCATACAAAGGAAGCGATAAACATGTGGCTTTGCTCCCGCTGTCACACGGAGAATCAGGAGAATCAGGCCATCTGCCAGGGCTGCGGCGCGGCGCGCTCTGCCGGGCGTTTTGCGGCTTCTGTGCCGGAGGGGGTGCGTGCGCCTCGGGTAACCGGCGCAGCCCTGCATCCCCATGCGGAAGCGCGCCGTCCCGCCCCGGCCTATGAGCCCCCGGCCACCGATATGCCCCCGGCCCGTCCGCCCCGGCGGCCGCTCATTGCCCTCGCCCGGCTGACGGGCGGGCTGCTCTGCCTTATGCTGCCGCTTACGGTGCTGCTGCTGGCTATTAAACAATTTGATATGCTTTCCCCGGCGCTGGTTTCGCTTTTTCTGGGGGCCGATACCGCCAAGGGCTGGCAGATGCTCTGCTATGGGCTGCTGACGCTGCTTGCCCTGCTGCTTTCCCTGCTGCCCGGGCTATGGACGCTGCTTTTGTGTGCGCCCCGGCCCGCCCGCCACAGGAGGGAACGGAAATGAGGGGCATTCTGGTCACAAACGGCTTTTGGAAAAGCGCCTCCATGGCAGAAATGACCCGGCAATTGCTTCAGGCGGCGGACAGGCTTTCCATCACGCTTACGGAGCGCACCAATGATGAGTTGCTCTGCCTGCTGCCCCAAGGGACGCTGCTTGAGCGGCAGGAGGCGGATTTTTATCTCTTCTGGGATAAGGATATTCGCCTGGCGCTGGCGCTGGAGGGCATGGGCCAGCGGCTATTCAATCCTGCCCGTACCATTGCCCTCTGCGATGATAAAACGCTGACCCACCTGCGTCTGTCTCAGGCCGGGCTGCCTTCCCCGGAAACCATCCTCTGCCCCATGACCTTTCCGGGGCTCGGCTATCCCGATACCTCCTTTATCGCCCGGGCAGGGCAGGCGCTGTCCTGGCCGCTGGTGATCAAGGAGGGCTGCGGCTCCTTTGGTCAGCAGGTGTATCTGGCAAAAAATGAGCAGGAGGCCCGGGGAATTCTGGAAAAAGCGGCAGGAAAGCCCCTGCTTTTCCAGCGCTTCATTGAGGAAAGCGCCGGTACCGATCTGAGGCTTTACATGGTGGGCGGGAAATGCATCGCCGCCATGCGCAGGCGCAATGATACCGATTTCCGGGCCAATATCCAGATCGGCGGCCACGGGGAAAGCTATACCCCCACCCGGGAGGAGGCGGCGCTGGCCGCGCAGGCCTGCCGGGCGCTGGGCCTTGATTTTGCCGGGGTCGATCTATTGCAGACCGATAATGGCCCGGTGATCTGCGAGGTCAATTCCAATGCCCATTTCACCGCCCTCTCCGCCCTGACGAAAACGGATATTGCCGGGGCCATTCTATCCCATATTCAGGAGGCATTATGCGCGGCTGGCTGATTTACGAACCGGATAACATTCCCCGGAATACCCGCTTTATTGATTTTTTCATGACGGCGGCCAGGGCCCGGGGCGTGGCGCTGCAATTGCTTTCCACCCCGGAAATCATGCTGGGAGTGCGTCAGGGGGCGCTCTTTCTGCAGCCCGAAAGGCCGGATTTTGCGGTGGTGCGCTGCATGCGCCCCGATCTTTCCCGGCATCTGGAAAAAATGGGCGTAAGGGTATTCAATTCCGCTCTCGTTTCCGAAATCTGCAATGACAAGCAGAAGACCCATGCCTTCTTTGTGGAAAATGGCTTTCCCTGCCTGGATACCGCCTTTGTGCGGCCCGATTGCCCGGCCCACCCCTTTGATTACCCGGTGGTGGTCAAGGCCAGCGGCGGCTGCGGCGGGCGGCAGGTGTATCTCTGCCCGGATGAAAAAACGTACCGGGAGCGGCTTACCGGCATTTTCCCGGATACGGCGGTGGTGCAGCCCCTCTGCGATACCCCCGGAAGGGATGTGCGGGCCTATATGCTGGGCGGGAAGCTGATTCAGGCCATGGAGCGCTATTCCCAGGGGGATTTCCGCAGCAATTTCGGCCTGCACGGCCTGGCCCGGCCCATCGCGCTGACGGAGGAAATGCAGCGCCAGGCAGAGCGGGCGACGGCGCTGCTGGGCGCTTCCCTGGTGGGGGTGGATTTTGTTTTCCATCAGGGCAAGGCCTATCTCAACGAAATCGAGGATGCCGTGGGCACCCGGATGCTCTATCAGTTTACCCCTATCCAGATCGTGGAGGAATATATGGATTTCATCCTCCGGGCGATGAAATAAGCATACAGAACGCAGAAAATGCCAAAAAAATACCTCATAAAGCGCTTTTTTGACACATTGCATCATTGCATTTTTTCCCGCTTCCCGGTATAATTGAATTGGTAATATGCTCATGCTTCATAAATGGAAGGCATACAGGCCCCGGCAGGAGACGGCGCTGCTTTCCCATTCTACCAATTTTCAGGAGACAGCTATGATTCATATCCAGCCTGCCGTAAAGCAGGAAACCAAAAAAATTGCCGTCGGCGTGGCGGCGCTGACCGCCGTGATGCTGCTTGTATTCTATCTGCTGGGCTATTTTGATGTACGGGCCGTACTGGGGGCCATCCTGGGCGCGGCGGCGGCCGTGGGGAATTTTTTCCTGATGGCCATGGGCGTACAGCGTGCGGCGGAGAAAATGAACGGGGTGGAGGCGGCAGCTGATCCCGAAGCGGCCGATCCCGAAAGCGAAAGCGAAAAGCAATTGGCCCAGCGGAAAAAAAACGCCAAGCATGGCATGCAGCTTTCCTACTGCGGCAGGATGCTGCTGATCATCGCGGTGGCGGCGCTGGCCATCTATGTGCCCTGCTTCAATCCCGCCGCGGCGCTCCTTCCCCTGCTTTTCCCCCAGCTGGTGGTTTTCATCAATCAATTCATCCAAGACAGGAAAGGAGAAAAATCCTGAATGGATAAGAAACTGCGCGCAAAAATCGTGGATGGCCTGCTGCTGGCGATGATTATTCTGCCCTTTGTATTCTCAATCACCCTCAAGGTACTGACCAAACCCGCCTCCGAGGGCATTTCCATCACCGGCGCTCAGGTGTATTTTACCATCCCCATGCCCATTATGGATCTGCCCATTTCGGAGGCCCAGGTCAATTCCCTGGCCGTAATGATTTCGCTGACAGGCCTTTGCCTGTATCTGACCCACGGCATTGCCGTGCGGCCCCAAACCAAGCGGCAGCTGGCGGCGGAATGGATTGTGGAAAGGGTCAATCGGCTGGTGCAGGAAAATATGGGCGCAAGATTTCAGTATTACGCGCCCTTTGTGGCAGCCATTATGGGCATTTCCGCCTTCTCCAGCCTTTCCAGTCTGCTGGGCCTCTTCCCCCCCACCTCCGATGTGAATATCATCGCGGGCTGGGCCATTTTGGTCTTCGTGCTGATCACCTACTATAAGCTCAAGGCAGGGGTATGGAGCTATGTGAAGGGCTTCTTTGAGCCCATTCCCATCTTCGCGCCCTTCAATATCATCGGCGAAATTGCCACCCCCGTTTCCATGTCCTTCCGCCATTACGGCAATGTGCTTTCCGGCGTGGTCATCGCAACGCTGGTGGGCTCTGCGCTGCAGGGGCTTTCCAAGCTGCTGCTGGGCTGGCTGCCCGGCGTGCTGGGGGAGATTCCCTTCCTGCAGATCGGCCTTCCCGGAATTCTTTCCATGTATTTTGATGTATTCAGCGTGTGCCTGCAGGCCTTCATTTTCGCCATGCTCACCATGCTCTACATCAGCACCGCAGGCCCCGAGGAGGCCTGATTTTCCCCCGGCGCAAGGCGGATAAGCCCCGCTTGCAGCATAGATCGATTCTCATTACATAGGAGGTATTTCCCATGCTTGAACTCGCTATCGGTATCATTCTCGCCGGCTGCGCCATCGGCGCCGGTCTCGCCCTGATCGCTGGCATCGGCCCCGGTATCGGCGAAGGCAACGCCGCCGCCAAGGCCTGCGAAGCCATCGGCCGCCAGCCCGAATCCAAGGGCGCCGTCACCTCCACCCTGATCATGGGCTGCGCCATCGCGGAAACCACCGGTCTTTACGGCCTGGTCATCGGCATTCTGCTGATCTTCGTCGCCCCCAATTCCTTTGTGGGACTGCTGGTGGAAACCCTCAAGAGCGTGGGCAACCTGGGCTAAGGCAAATCGCGCATCCTATAGAAAGGCTGAAATGAGCATGCAATCGTTGGATATTATTTCTGTCAATATCTGGCAGATTCTCATTTCCCTTGCCAATCTGCTGATCCTGCTTCTCATCCTCAAGAAATTTCTCTTCAAGCCGGTCACCCAGGTCATGCAGGCCCGGCAGGAGCAGGTGGACAAAATCTATGACGACGCCCGGCAGGATCGCTCTGCGGCGGCGGATATGAAGCAGGAATATGAGCAGCGCCTGGCCGATGCCCGGGAAGAGGCGGATGGGCTGGTGCGCAATGCGGTGGCAACGGCCCAGCGCCGGGGCGATGCCATTGTGGCCGAGGCCAACAGCCAGGCCAGCCATATCAAGCAGAAGGCGGAGGAGGAAATCGCCCTGGAAAAGAAGCAGATGCTCATCAATGTCCGCAGCGAAATTTCCGATATGGCGGTGAGCATTGCTTCCAAGGTTGTGGAACGTGAGATTCAGAAAGAGGATCACGAGAGCTTCGTGGATGAATTTATCAGGAACGTGGGTGAGGAAAAGTGACCGAGCTTTCCAAGGAATACGGCGAAGGCCTCTACGCCCTGGCGGAAGAGGAGGGGCTGGCCCGGGATTTGCTGAGCCAGACGGAAACGCTGGCCCAGAGCTTTCGGCAGGAGCCTGCCTTTCTTCGTCTGCTTTCCAATATGTCCCTGAGCAGGGAGGAGCGCCTGGGCATCCTGGAAAATGCCTTCCGTGGGCAGATTCATCCCTATTTGCTGAATTTTCTGAAAATCCTGTGCGAGCGGGGGGCCATGGCGGAATTTGCCGGCTGCGTCAGCGCCTACCGCGCCCTGTATGATCAGGAGCATCATGTGCTGGAGGCCCGGGTGACCACCGGCGAAAAAATCTCCGGGGATCAGAGGGCGCGGCTGATTGAAAAGCTGCAGAAAATGACCGGCAGGGAGATCCGGCTCTCCGAGCGGGTGGATGAAAAGGTCATCGGCGGCGTGCTGCTGGAAATGGATGGCAAGCGCTATGATAATACCGTGCGCCGCCGTCTGGAAAAAATCCATCAGGCCATGCTCGGCGAGGCGTAACGCTCGCATCCCATAGCCTAAGGGCCCCGGCCCTTTTCAAACTGAAAGCGGTGAATACAATGCAGTTGAAACCTGAAGAAATCTCCAAGCTCATCAAAGAGCAGATCAGGCATTACGAAAATAAAATTACCCAGAATGATACCGGCACCATCATCATGATCGGCGATGGCATCGCCCGGGTATCCGGGCTGGAAAAATGCATGGCCAATGAATTGGTGCGCTTTTCCAACGGCTCCTATGGCATGGCCCTGAATCTGGAGGAAAACTCCGTGGCCATCGTCATGCTGGGCACGGATGAGGGCATCAAGGAGGGCGATGTGGTGGAGCGCACGGGAAAGGTGGTTTCCGTTCCCGTGGGCGAAAGCATGATCGGCCGCGTGGTCAACGCCCTGGGCCAGCCCGTGGATGGGCGGGGCCCCATCGACGCCCGGGAGCATCGCCCCATCGAGCGCAATGCCCCCGGCATCATCCAGCGCAAATCCGTTTCCGTTCCGCTGCAGACGGGCATCAAGGCCATTGACAGCATGATCCCCATCGGCCGGGGCCAGCGGGAATTGATCATCGGCGACCGGCAGACCGGCAAAACCGTCATCGCCCTGGATACCATCATCAATCAGAAGGGCCAGGATGTGATCTGCATTTATGTGGCCATCGGCCAGAAATGCTCCACCGTGGCGCAGTTGGTGGATACCCTTTCCGCCGCCGGGGCCATGGATTATACCATTGTGGTCAGCGCCACGGCCTCTGAGCTGGCGCCGCTGCAGTATATCGCCCCCTATTCCGGCTGCGCCATGGCGGAATATTTTATGGATCAGGGCAAGGATGTATTGATCATCTATGATGATCTTTCCAAGCATGCGGTGGCCTATCGCGCCCTGTCCCTGCTGATTCGCCGCCCGCCGGGCCGCGAGGCCTATCCCGGCGATGTCTTCTATCTCCACAGCCGCCTGCTGGAGCGCTCTGCCCGGGTCGATTCCGCCTATGGCGGCGGCTCCATTACCGCGCTGCCCATCATCGAAACCCAGGCCGGGGATGTATCCGCGTATATTCCCACCAACGTGATTTCCATCACCGATGGTCAGATTTTCCTGGAGACCGAGCTTTTCCACGCCGGCATTATGCCCGCCGTGAATCCCGGCATTTCGGTATCCCGCGTGGGCGGCAACGCCCAGATCAAGGCCATGAAGAAGGTGGCCGGCAGCCTGAAGCTGCTCTATTCCCAGTACCGCGAATTGCAGGGCTTTGCCCAGTTCGGCTCCGATCTGGATGCCGATACCAAGGCCCGCCTTGCCCAGGGCGCCCGCATTGTGGAGGTGCTTAAGCAGAACCGGAATCATCCCGTGGCGGTAGAGGATCAGGTTTGCCTCTTCTATGCCGTCACCCATGATTTCCTCAAGGATGTGGAAATCAAGGATGTGGCGGAATATGAGCAGGGCCTCTATGAGCGCATGGCCGCCCAGCACGGCGATGTGCTGGATGCTATCCGCACCACCGGCCAGCTTTCCGCCGAAACGGAGGAAAAGCTCCGCGCCGCCCTGGATGGCTATACCCGGGATTTCCTCAAGGCCAAGTAAGTAAGGAGGAATTGCCATGGCTGGAGCATCCATGAAGGATATCAAGCTGCGCATCAAAAGCGTGGAAAGCACCATGCAGATCACCAAGGCCATGCAGCTGGTAGCCACCTCCAAGCTTCGCCGCGCCAAGGAGCGCATGGAAAACAGCAAGCCCTACGCCGCCATATCGGGCGAGGCCATTCAGGCCGCTGCCGCCCGCTGCCAGGGGCAGGGCGTGCCCTTTATCCAGCCCCGGGAGGAAAAGCGCCGCTGCTATGTGGTCATCGCCGGGGATCGGGGTCTGGCCGGGGGCTATAACGCCAATGTATTCAAATGCGTGGCCGCCCATAGCCAGGAAAAGAGCTTCTGCGTACTGCCCCTGGGCCGCAAGGCCATTGAAAAATATCACCGGATGGGCATTGAATCCCTTTCGGATGCCTATCCCAGGGTGGAGGGCATGACGGTGGGCCGCTGCGCCGAAATCGCAGACAGGCTGATCAAGGGCTATCTGGATGAGGAATTTGACGCGCTGTATCTGGTCTATACCAGCTTCAAAAGCATGATGAGCCAGGAGGCGGAGGCCGTGCAGCTTCTGCCCGTGCCCGCCCCGGCGGGGGAAAATGCCGCCCACGGCGCGGATACCATCTATGAGCTTAAGGAAGAGGAAACCCTGCAGATGATCATGCCCGGCTATCTTGCCGGCCGCATCTACAGCGCCCTGTGCGATTCCTATGCCAGCGAGGTGGCCTCCCGGCGCAGCGCCATGGACAGCGCCACCAAGAACGCCGGCGAAATGATCAGCGATCTCAGACTTCGATACAATCGCGCCCGGCAGGGCGCCATCACCCAGGAAATTACGGAAATTGTGGCCGGTGCAGAGCAATAAGGCATCGGGAAAGGGGATAAAACCAACGTGAGCAATCAGAATATCGGCAAAGTGGTTCAGGTGATCGGCCCCGTGCTGGATATCCGCTTTGAGGATGGCCATCTGCCCGAATTGCTTACCGCCATTGAAATTATGAATGGCGATAAAAAAATCGTTGCAGAGGTGGCCCAGCATGTGGGCGATAACGTGGTGCGCTGCATTTCCATGAACGCCACCGACGGCATGGTTCGCGGCCTGGATGCCCTGGATACCGGCAGCCCCATCACCGTGCCCGTAGGCGAAAAATGCCTGGGCCGCATCTTCAATCTGTTGGGGGATGCCATCGATGATCAGGCCGCGCCCGAGGATGTGGAAAGATGGCCCATCCATCGCCCCGCCCCCTCCTATGAGGAGCAGGAAACCTCCACCGAGATCCTGGAAACGGGCATCAAGGTGGTGGATCTGATCGCCCCCTACGCCAAGGGCGGCAAGATCGGCCTCTTTGGCGGCGCGGGCGTGGGCACGACCGTGCTGATCATGGAGCTGATCAATAACGTGGCCAAGCAGCACGGCGGCCTTTCCGTCTTCGCCGGGGTGGGCGAGCGCACCCGCGAGGGCAATGATCTCTACAACGAAATGAAGGAAAGCGGCGTTATCAATAAGACCGCCCTGGTCTACGGTCAGATGAATGAGCCGCCGGGAGCCCGTATGCGCGTGGCCCTTTCGGGGCTTACCATGGCGGAATATTTCCGTGATCGGGAGCATCAGGATGTGCTGCTCTTCATCGATAACATTTTCCGCTTCACCCAGGCGGGCTCCGAGGTATCGGCGCTGCTGGGGCGCATGCCCTCCGCCGTGGGCTATCAGCCCACCCTGGCCACCGAAATGGGCGCGCTGCAGGAGCGCATTACCTCCACCAAAAAGGGCTCCATCACCTCCGTTCAGGCCGTCTATGTGCCTGCGGACGACCTGACCGACCCCGCCCCCGCCACTACCTTCGCCCATCTGGACGCCACCACCGTTCTCAGCCGCAGCATCGCCTCTCTGGGCATTTATCCCGCTGTGGATCCCCTGGATTCCACCAGCCGCATCCTCTCCCCCGAGGCGGTGGGCAGAGAGCATTATGAGGTGGCCCGCCAGGTGCAGGGCATCCTGCAGCGGTATAAGGAACTGCAGGATATCATTGCCATCATGGGCATGGATGAATTGAGCGAGGAGGATAAGCTGATCGTTTCCCGGGCGCGCAAGGTGCAGCGCTTCCTGAGCCAGCCCTTCTCTGTCGCCGAGCAGTTTACCGGCATGGAGGGAAAATATGTGCCCCTGAAGGAAACCATCCGCGGCTTCAGGGAAATCATCGAGGGCAAGCATGACGATCTGCCCGAAAGCGCCTTCCTCTTCGTGGGCACCATTGATGAAGCGGTGGCCAAAGCGAAAAAGGGTGAATAAGCATGGCAAATTTTCCTTTGCAGATCGTAACCCCGGATCGCCTGGTCTTTGACGGCCTGGCGGAAAAAGTGATCGTGCGCACGGTGGGCGGCGATGCCTGCATCCTGGCCCGGCATATCGATTATGCCGCGCCCCTGGGCATCGGGGTGGCAAAGATCACCGATGATCAGGGCCATACCCGCCAGGCGGCCTGCAATGGCGGCCTGCTCAGCGTTTCGGGGGGCAGGGTGCGCCTCCTGGCTACAACCTTTGAATGGGCAGATGAAATCGATCTGCCCCGGGCCGAAAATGCCCGGGACGCCGCCCAACGGCAGCTGGAAACCCTGAAAAAGGGCGACCGCGATTTTTCCTCTATGGAGGCTAAACTTAAACGCGCCCTGACCCGCATCCAAACCAAGGGCTGAGATTGGGGACGGGAGAACGGGGAGGAATATTTGCGGGAGGATGCTTTTGCGTCAAAAGCACCCTCCCGCACCCTCCCGAAAACCAGCTCTGGATGTTTCATGAAGGGTTTCTGCCAGATTGAATGCCAGATCAGCAAAAAAGAAAAGTAAATTTCCTCCCGAAAACCGATGAGGAGACGGAGATATATTGCGGGAGGAGACTTTTGCGTCAAAAGTCCCCGCCCGCGCCCTCCCGAAAACCAGCTCTGGATGATTCTTGGAGGAATAAAGCCAGGTTGAATGCCAGTGAAGCCAAAGAGAAATAGTTGTTAGGAATAAAACAGCAACACCCACGCCAAGCGCGGAAGTGTTGCTGTTGTTTTTCTATTCGTTATTCGTTTTTGCCGATCTGGCATTCAATTTGGCAGGAACTCGCCTTGCACCATCCGGAGCCGGTTTTCGGAGGGGGGCGGGGTGATTTTGACGCAAAGACTCCTCCCGCAAAAATTCCCGTCCGCTCTCCCCGTGCGTACCGCTCATGCTGTTTCAAAGCCGATCAGCAGCCCGCCTTTTTCGGCGTAGAAGCTGCAGAGGCCGCGGGCGGCGTCAATAACGATCTGCGCCTTCGGGTAGAGACCCTCCAGCGCTTTTTTCAGGCTCTCTGCGCAGGGAAGGTTTTCGCAATGGTGAATCAGCACCCGGCCGCCCTGATAGCCCAGCATCTTCATAAAGCCCAGCGCCTCGACCAGGGCCTTTTTATCGCCCCGGGCCTTGGATAGCTGCTGCAGCGTGCCCTGATCGCTGGCCTGGCCCACAATGCGGATGCCCAGCAGCCCCATCAGCGCCGCCAGCGCCGGGCTGACCCGCCCGTTATTGGCCAGATTGCGGATGGATTGCAGGATAAAGAGCAGCTTGGTTTTGGATAAATACGCCATGATTTCCAGACAGATGCCTTCATAGCTCTCGCCCGCCAGGATCATTTCCTCAAGTTTCTGGGCAATCAGCGCCATTTCCGGGCCGGTGGACAGGGTATCGATGACGAATACCCGCCGGCCGGGGTGCTGTTCCTCATATTCCCGGGCGGCGATTTTTGCCGCATTGCAGCTGCCCGAAAGATTGCTGGTGAGGGTGATGCAGAAAACGCGCTCGGCCTGGCCGAAGGCCTCCAGAAAATCCTGTGGGCTGGGGCAGGCCGTGCAGCTGCAACCATGAAAATGCTCCAGCGCGCTGACCATTTCTGCCGTGTCCAGGCGCGCATCATCTACATAGGTTTCCTCCCCTACGGTGATTTTCAGGGGCACGGAGGCAAACTCCACCTGAGAAAGAGAAAGCAGATCCGCCGAGGAATCGGCAACAATTTTATACGTCATAGGTGCCTCGCTGATTTGATGAATTAGCTGATCGGATTTTTAAAAACCGTTCGCCGGGTATACTATAGCAGTTTTTCAAAAACCTGTCAAGGCGTATCGCGGTCTTGACTTGATTTTGCCGCTGTTGTATAATGCCTGCAGGAGGATGATGGCTATATGGCGGTTTCCATTGAAGCATTCCGTCTGCCCCGGTTTCGGGAGATTCCCGATGTGGGCCTGTATCTGGATCAGACGGTGAAATACATCAATCGCTTTCTTGCACCCCTGGGCACGCCGGAAATCACCGGCTCCATGATCAGCAATTATGTCAAGAAGGGCTATATTTCCAGCCCGGTGCATAAGCAATACAGTGCGGAACAGATCGCCCGCCTTTTTTTCATTTCCATCGCCAAGCAGGTGCTTTCCATGGAGAATATCGTTCATCTTCTGATGCTGCAGAAAAATATCTGCCCGGATTCCGAGGCCTACGATGCCTTCTGCGGCGAAATGGAAAATGCCCTGGCCTTTACCTTCGAGCTGACCGATCATGTGCCGGTCAGCACCGCGCCGGATACGACCGCCCAGCGCCTCCTCCGCAGTGTTATCGTCGCCGTCGCCCATACCCTTTACCTGAACGACCAGCTGGAAAAGACCGATATAGGGGAAAAATAATTGCGGGGGAACCATTCTCTGTGGCCAAAGAATGGTTCCCCGCACCCCTCCAAGAAAGCCACAGGGGATAGAACGGGGTTTCCTTGCGGGAGGATGCTTTTGCGTCAAAAGCGCCCTCCCCCATCTCGCAAGCCTAAAAACTTTTGGTTTCCGGCTATCTTTTCCGGCGAAAATGATGTATGATAGAGGCTGTAGACTTCCAAAGAAGGATGGATGATTTTGATGAAACTCAGGCAGCGTCTTTCCCCCTACATTGGCGACAAGGCCTTTTACCGCACGCTGATGGGCATTGCCATTCCCATCATGCTGCAGAACGGGCTGACCAATCTGGTATCCCTGCTGGATAACATCATGGTAGGCGCGGTAGGCACCGAGCAGATGACCGGCGTTTCCATCGTCAATCAGCTTCTCTTCATCTTCAATCTCTGCATTTTCGGCGGGCTGGCCGGGGCGGGCATCTTTACCGCCCAGTTTTTCGGCAAGGAGGATCATCAGGGCGTAGCCGATACCTTCCGTTTCAAGATCTGGCTGGCAGGGCTGATATTGGCGGCAGGGGTGGCCATTCTCTATTTCTTCCAGGATTCCCTGATCGGCATGTATCTGCATGAGGGCAGCGAAACCGGCGATATTGCGGCTACTGCCGAATTTGCCCGGAAATACCTGCATATCATGCTGCTGGGGCTGCTGCCCTTTGCCATTCAGCAGGCCTATGCCTCCACCCTGCGGGAAATCGGGGAAACCATGCTGCCCCTGAAGGCGGGCATTATAGCCATTCTGGTCAATCTGGTGTTCAATTATATCCTGATCTTCGGCAATTTCGGCGCGCCTGCCCTGGGCGTAGAGGGCGCGGCCATTGCCACCGTGCTTTCCCGCTATGTGGAATGCGTTATCGTGGTCGTCTGGACGCATCGGCATACCCATCAGGCGCGCTTTGCGCATCAGGTCTACCGCAGCATGCGGGTGCCCGCAGCCCTGACCCGGCAGATCATCACCAAGGGCATGCCGCTGTTAATCAATGAATTTCTCTGGTCAACCGGCATCGCCATGCTCAACCAGTGCTATTCCACCCGCGGCCTGGCCGTGGTGGCGGCGCAGAATATCACCTCCACCGTTTCCAATCTGCTGAACGTGGTCTGGATGGCCATGGGCGTTTCCATTTCCATCCTGGTGGGACAGCAGCTGGGCGCCAATCAATTCGATAAGGCCCGGCAGACCGTGCGCCGTATCATGGCCTTTTCCGTGACCCTGGCCGCCGGGATCGGCCTTTGCATGGCGGCGCTCTCCCCTGCTTTCCCCCTGCTCTATAATACCACCCAGGAGGTGCGCTCCCTGGCAACCGGTATGCTGATTATTACCGCCATCGGCGCGCCAATCCATGCCGTGATCCACTCCTCCTATTTCACCCTGCGCTCCGGCGGAAAAACCTGGATCACCTTCCTCTTCGACAGTGTCTACCTCTGGGTGCTTTCCGTGCCGCTGGCTAAACTGCTGACCGGCGGAACCTTCTGGCATATCCTGCTGATCTTCGCTGTCTGCCAGTATGTGGATATCATTAAAGGCGCTGCCGGCCTCATCCTCGTCAAAAAAGGCGTGTGGATCCATAACATCGTGGGCGATAAATAAGCCCAGGGCGGGGATACGGGGGACAGGGATATGGGAAAAATACTGCGGGTGGAGACTTTTGCGTCAAAAGCACCCTCCCGCAATAATAATAATAATTATCCCTCCCCTTCCGCGCAGTTCATCAGTGCCACACGCGGCTGCTGGGAGAGATCCTCCCTGGTTACGCGGAGGAGGGGATAGGCGGGGGATTTTTCTGCGTCCAGCAGGGAGAGGAATTCCCGGGCATCGGCGATGGGCCAATCGTCGTTAACGCCCGGGGTTTTATAATGCATTGGGATAACGATGCGCGGGCGGATTTTTTCGGTGATTTCCCGGGCCTGCGCGGCATTGATGGTATAATAGCCGCCCACGGGGATCATCAGGATATCGATTTTGCCCAGGGCCTCAAGCTGCGCCGGGGTGATCATTTCCCCCAGATCGCCCAGGTGCGCCAGAGTCAGCCCCTCCATTTCGATTTTCATCAGCAGATTTTTTCCCCGCTTCTGCCCCTGCACGTCATCGTGGAAGGCAGAAATGGCGGTGATGGTGACCTCCGGTGCAACCATCCAGACCCCGGCGCTATCCACAATGGCCGGGCTGCCCAGGGCCTTTTGGGTATCGCTGTGGTCGCCGTGGCCATGGGAAACGGTGACCGCATCGCAGCGCACCCTTTTCATGGGATAGCCCACATGCGCATCATAGGGATCGGTGAGCAGACAGAAGCCGTCCGCCCCCTCCAGATAGAATTCGGAATGACCATGATAGGAAATCAGCATGGGTTTGTTTCTCCTTTCTCGTCGGGATGCAGCGCCGACAGGATCAGCCTTCCTGCCGCGGCGGGCAGCCCTTCCCCATTTCGCTGCATGCGGGCGATCAGGGGCGGCAGATGGCGCTCCAGGGCGGCAAAATCCTTTTCCTCCAGGCATTTGAGCGTAAAGCGGATGGGGAAAAGAGGCTGGCGCTCCGGCGGCGTATCCATCCCGGCAAGCCGCAGGGCCAGCGAATAGAGATACCATTGCCGCTCCTCCGGGGCAAAGGGGGCGGGCAGGGGCAGCGCCCGGATCAGCGCCCGGTATTTTTCCGGGGCGGCATCCAGATACGCCAGCCCGCCCTGAATAGAAACGGTAAAGCCCGCCCGCAGGATGGCATCCCGGACGGCGGATGCATTTTCATGGCGGGGAAAATCGCTGATAAAAAGGGCAGCCCCCTGATCCCGGCGCAGAAAGCCCCGGGCGATCAGGGGACGCAATTCGCTCCGCCAGGCGGCCAGGGGATTCATGCCTGGGCACCCGAGGGGCAGAAACGGATATGCAATTCATGCATGGCGGCATATTGCCCCTGCAGATCCAATTGGTATTTCAGGTTCACTTCGCCGCTTTCGCCCTTTTCATCCACGGCATATTTGACCTGGGTGGCGTATACGCCCATATCCAGGGGGCCAAAGGGCGTATGATAGCAGCCCTCAAAGCGGCGGCCCTGCTCAAATACCATGCTGGTGGCAAAATCGCCCACCCGCTGCATGGTAACCACTCCGCTTTCCATGGTGAGGATCACCTCATGGCTCTGGCTGTCATCGGGCTGGGTTTCGGTATAGTCAATCCGCCAGGCGTCCCTGCCGCCGGAAAATGTGCCGGTGGTCAGCAGACGCACCGTTTCCGGCTGCTCGTTCTGATCGGTCTGGGATTGCCCGGATACGGATAAAAGCACCTGCTTTTTCTTCAAATCAATCGCCTCCGATGGTAGTATAGCAGATTCTTTCTTCCCATGCAACAAATGGAAGAAAAGAATTCATCCGACAGCGAAGCACACGAAATACCGGAAGTATGATATTTCCAATGGCTGATTCGCCTGGCTGCGCGAATGAGCCGCAATCGGATTCTTTCGATAACGTAATCCTGGCTGCGCCGGAACTATATCCCGTATTTGATCTGAATGCGTTCCATTTTTTGACCGAAGGGGCGGGCGAAAAGCAGCAGGAAGAAGAAATTGGAGACGCTATAGAGCAGCGTATGGGGCAGGGCGGCGGCGACAGCGGAGAGGTAAAGCTCCCAGCGGAAGCTGCCGTCATACCAAAGCACCGTCCAGACATCCATAAAGAGGGAATAGAAAACGCCTGCCAGCACGCCGAAGAGCAGCAGCAGCCCCCGGCTTTTTTTCAGCATCTGCCGCAGATAGCCTGCCATCAGGCCCAGCATGCCCCAGGCCAGCATCTGGAAGGGCGTCCAGGGACCCTGACCGAAATAAAAATTGGAAAGCACGGCCGCCAGCGCCCCCACCAGAAAGCCCGCCTCGCCGCCCAGATACAGGGCGGTGATGATGGTCAGGGCGGTGATGGGCTTAAAAAAGGGAATGAAGCGCCCGACGATGCACAGGGCGGTCATGACCGCTACGATCACCAGCCGCCGGGAGCCGATGATCCTTTTTTCAAACCCCGTCAGGAACAGCGCCGCCGCCAGCAGCGCCACTCCCAGAGAAATAACAAGATGCCGCTTTTCCCCGGCGAATATCGCGCCAAAGGCCACCAGCAGCGGAATCAGCAGAAAGGGGATCAGCAGCCCCAGCGCCCTGCGCAGCCGCCTGCTACGAATGACGATCATTCCGCCGCCTCCCTTTCCCCGTTCATTTGGCAGAGGGCCAGCGCATCCTCCAGGGTGACGGCATTTTGGTAATAGCCCCGGGTCATGCGGCTGATGGCGGTGGTATAGAAATGATTCCTGCCGAAAAACGCCCGGGGCGCGGCCTGGGCTTCCACGCGTCCCCGGAAGAGAAGTGCGCATTGATCGGCGCAGCAGGCGGAAAATTCCACATCATGGGTCACGATGATCAGCGCCATTCCCTGGGCACGCAGATGCGAAAAAATCTCCGCAAGGCGCGCCTTGGCCGCCGCATCCAGGCCCTTGGTGGGCTCATCCAGCAGCAGCAGCCGGGGCCGCCGGGCCAGCACCCGGCAAAGGGCAAGCAGCTGCTGCTCGCCACCGGAAAGATCATAGGGATGGCGATCCATAAGCGGCGCAAAATCAAAGGGCAGAAGGGCCAGGCCCGCCTGGGCATCGCGCAGCTCCTCCCGTACCGTATTGCCAAGAAAAACCGTTTGCACATCCTGAGGCAGAAGGGCCAGGCAATTCTGGTAGAGCGACTGGCCCGTATACCGGCCGATTTTTTGGCCGAAAATGCGGATGCTTCCCCGGTAGGCGGGATGCAGCCCCGCAATGACGGAAAGCAGGGTGGATTTGCCCGCGCCGTTTCCGCCCAGCACACAGAAAATTTCCCCGGCGCGCACGGAAAAATCCAGCCCCAGCAGAATATCCGGGCCGCTTTTTTCATAGCGGAAGCAGATATCCCGCATTTCCAGGGCCCATTCACCCTGGGGGCGGCCCTCCGCTTTTTCGGGCAGCGCCGCAATCTCCCGCCGGTAATGGCGCTCAATGAAGCTGCGCCCCTGCCGCACGCTGAGAGGACAGGGCCCCTTGCCGTTCAGGGCGTAATACAGCCGCGCCGCCGCAGGCATGGAAAGCAAAAGCGCATCCTGCGCTGCAAGCCGGGACAGCACCTCCCCCGGCGCGGCATAGGCCGTCTGCCTTCCCTGATTCAGCACCAGCAGCCGATCGCAAAGGGGAATGACCTCCTCCAGCCGATGCTCGCTGAGCAGCACCGTCAGCCCCATATCCCGGTTGATTTTATGCAGCGTGGCGATAAAATCCGCGGCGGCAATGGGATCAAGCTGCGCGGTGGGCTCATCCAGAATCAGAATTTCCGGCTGCATGACCATAACCGCCGCCAGATTCAGCAGCTGCTTCTGCCCGCCGGAAAGACTGGAAACCGGGCGATCAAACCATTCCTCCATGCCGAAATACGCCGCCATTTCGGCGATTCTTCCGCCGATCTCCGCCTGGGAAAGGCCCATGCTTTCAAGACCAAAGGCCAGTTCATGCCATACCTTATCCGTGACCAATTGCTGCTCGGGCCGCTGCATCACATAGCCGATGCCGCAGGCGGTTTTTTCCGGCGGCAGGGCGGAGAGGGGCTGCCCCTCCCAGAGGATTTCCCCCGTCCGCTGCCCAAGCAGGGTGATTTCGGGCTTTAGAAGCCGGGCGAGGGTGGATTTGCCGCTGCCCGTGGGCCCGCAGATGCCCACAAACGCCCCCCGCTCCACCGAAAATGAAAGCGGCCCCAGGGCGGGCGCGCTGCTCCCGGGATAGGCAAAGCTCAGATCCTTGATTGCAAGAAACGCCATTGGATTTCCGCCCTCCCATGAATGATTGCCGGCAGAAAGGAAAGCATGCCGTAGGCCGCATAGCCAAAGAGAATCCTTGCATCCATCGGGGATGCGGAAAAGCCGGGATAATAGGCGATTTCCCTGCCGCCCGCGCAGAAAAGGGTCACGCCCGCCAGCAGCAGCGCAAGCGCCGTCAGCGCGCCATCCCGCCAGGAAAAACGGAAGATGGAATAGTGGGTGCGCCGTTTCAGGCCATAGCCCCGGGCAGCCATGCTGTCGGCGGTGATGATGCCGTTTTCCAGCGCCCAGGTGACCATGACGGAAAAGATGCGCACGCCGCCCCGGAAGGAATCCACCAGATTCTCTCCCCCGTACAGCCCCAGCGCCCTCTGGCTTTCCCGGATTTTCCGGGCCTGCCCCTCAAACAGCGGCACATAGCGCAGCGCCATGGAAAGAATCAGCGAAAGGCGGGGGGAAAGACGGCCAAAGAGGCAGAGCAGCTTATCGCCGGTCATAATGGCAGAAAAGCAGCGGAACCAATACAGCGCCGCCGCCGCCATGCCCCCTGCCGCCAGGCCGTAAAGGAGCGCTTCCAGGGTGATGGGGTGATGATTCATGACGAAAAGCACCGTCATCCCGTTATGATACGTCAGGGGATTGATCAGGGCCAGCAGCAGAAACAAAAGCAGCGTCCGCAGATGGGCGCGCCCGTTTTTCCTGCCGTGCAGAAGCAGATAATACCCCAGGCCCCCCGCCAGCGAGAGGCCCAGAATTACCGGATCCATGCTGAACATGCCCATGCCCGCCGCCAGCATCAGGCAGATGGCCGCCGCGGCGGGATGATAATCCGCAAAAAAGCTCATGCCCTTCCCCTTTGTTTCTTTATTCCAGATCCCGGCCCAATTCGCAGCTGTATTGCCAGAGAATCTGATCCCCGGCCTCAAGCGTATACTGATCGCAGCCCACGGAGGGGGAGTGACCGTTTACCCAGTACATCCAGCCCGATAAATCCCCATAGGCAAATTCGTAGAGATACTCAATGCCCGAAACATAGACCATGCCTGGGCCGCCGGAAGCATCCAGCGGGATTTTGCAGGCCTGGGCCGCATCGGTCAGAATGGTATAGACCGTATCCCCGGCGGCTAAATCAAAGGCCGTTTTTTCCAGAATCACGCCGCTTTCAGGGATGTATGCCGCCCTGCCCGCCACCGTATCGCAGCGGATTTCCAGGGTGACCTGCCCGATGCTTTCCGCCTTCTGCGGGGCGGAAGCGGCATAATAGCGATCCGCCGATTGAAAATCCGTGGTGAAAACGAAAAGCAATAGCAGCGCCGCTATGGCGCCAAGCAGGGCAAAATTCTTCCAGCTTCGCTTTCTAAAAAGCAGCAGAAGCCCGCAGCCCGCCAGAAAGAGCCCCAGGATGATTGCCGCAGCCACCCCCCGGATGCTCAGGGCGGGGGAAAGCGTTTTTTCCGGCTGGAAGAGATAGAGGCTGCCCTTCCCGGCCCGCAGCAATTGATAGGCTGCGGCGGCGCAGAAAACCTGGGCCGTGGCCTGGGCGTTGCTTTCCCCTGCCAGCAGATGGCTGAAGCTGCCGTCTGCCTGCCGGTAGCGGCAGAGGCCGTCCAAAATGGTCTGTCCGTTTTTAATGAAGCGCGGATCCTGAAGCCCGTCAATGCCCAGGGCCGAAAGGGCGATCAGCACCTGAGACGCGCTTTCCGGATTGGGCACGCCATAGCTGGAAAATTCGCCGGTATCCATCTGGCGCCGGGAAAGCAATTCAAGCGCCCGGGAAACGGCCTGGGAAACGGCGGGCTCCGCCTGATGGGGAGCCAGGGCCTGCAGCGCCATGGCTGTTACATCCACATCGGATATCGTCCCCGAAATTGCCCAGCCGCCGTCCGCAAGCTGCAGGGAAAGCAGCTTTTCCACCGCACCGGCGGTATCGGCCGCGCTGCTTTTCAGGCCGTTATTGAGTAGATGCAGGCCGTAAATCCAGCTCATGATCCCCTGGCGGCCGATGGAAGATTCCATGACCTCCCCGGGATAGGCGCTGCTGCTGCCGATGGCGGAAAGCACCAGCGCGAATTTCTGGCGGCTGGAGGCCGAGGCCACCGGCTGCTGCGCCAGCGCCTCCACCAGCGCCTGATGATAGGCGGAAAAATCATATCCGCCCATGCGGCTCAGCGCCAGCACATACCATTCCCCGCCGCCGCCCGCCGTGCGGGAAAGCGCCCCATCCAGCCAGGCCTGCGTATCATTTGCCCCGGCCTGCTGCGTAAGGCAGGCAAGAATGCCGTCGTATACCTGCTGCATCCCGGCGGCTGCCTCTGCCCGGGCGGGATATACCCGCGCCGGGCAAAGGAGCGCAAGGCAGAGAAGCAGGAGAATGCCCCTTCTCTTCACGCCTTATTCCTCAGCCGCAGCCGTGATCACGCAGACCGGGGCCACCAGCCGCATGGTATCGGAAACGGCGCTGATCAGATAATTTCCCGCTTCATTCAGGATAAGGGTGGCCTTGCCCTCGGCGTCGGTTTTTATCTGGGTCGCTTCGCCGTTTACGGTCAGAGAGGCATCGGCAACAGGCAGGGTCAGGGGCGCATAGTTTTCATCAAAGCCCACGGCGGAAAGCACCAGGGTGATTTCCTCGCCGGGCCTGCACTGGGCGCTCTTCACATCAAAGAAGCAATAGGTATCCGACCAGGTCTCCAGATCGGTATACACATAGGCCTTCACATGATCCCCGGCTGCCACGGGATCATTCAGGCTCCAGGCGGAGGCATCATTGAGATAGTAGCCATAGCTGCCGCCGTTTTCCACATTCCACAGCTTCATCAGCGAAAGGCCCCATTCGGTGGCGGAAGCGGAATAGGCCTCCGCCCCCAGGGGATGCTTCACGGCATGGGCGCAGGCAAGGGCGTCATTTATGGTGAGCAGGCCATCGGCATCCATATCCGTAACGGTGATTTCCTCATAAGCCATCACCAGCGCGCCGTTTTCATCCGTAATGGAGACATATACCGGCGCGGACAGGGCGCTTTCCGCCTTGACCAGGGCGGAGGCAGAGAAGAGGAGCATCAGGGAGAGCATCAGGGAAAGGATTTTTTTCATGGGTTCTTTCTCCTTCATGATTTTTTATAGCCACATGGATATTTCCATGCTGCTACCGATCCATTACAGGCCCTGCGCGTTTTTCCGGGCGGCGTGCCGTGTCCCCCGAAAAAAACAAGAGCGCATCCTTTCGCCCCTTCGGGCGATTATCGGCTGCACTCTTTCCACCAAATCGCGTAAAACCTGTAAAAGATACGGCAGGTATCCTGACTCATGACGGCGCGGTATCCCGCGAAAAAGCGCCCGGCCCAGGCAAAAATCCCGGGCGGCCCTGCGCTTTCCTCTGGTCAAATACAGTAATGGCGGTTGTTCCGGATTCGAACCGGATTTCCTATTGCTTCTACTCAGTCAACAACTTTTCAAACCGTATCTTCCATATTCAATTGTCTGCATTATAGCGCATTCCGCATCCGCCGTCAAGCGCGGCGGGGTTTATTCTTTTTCCCTGGGCAGCAGATTGCTGATGTATTCCTTCCGCCCGGCGAGAAAATCATCATATAATTGCTGTTTCCAATCGATGAAGGCAATGCTCTTTTCCAATTGGGCGATGCGGCCCAGCAATTCCTCCCGCTTGCGGGCCAGAATTTCCTTGCGCTCCGGCAGGGAGGCCATGCCCTGAAGGCAAAGGGCGATATACCGGCGCATTTCCTGGATGCTCATGCCGCAGCTTTTGAGGCAGGTGAGGCTTTTGATCCATTCAATATCCCTTTCGTCAAAGAGGCGATGCTGATTGGCATCCCGCTTCACATTGGGCACCAGCCCCTCATTGCAATAGAATTTCAGCGTTTCATAGGGCATGCCCACGGCCTGACAGGCCTCCTTCATGGTATACATAAAATCCTCCGAAATACCATATTCTCCATTGACCGGTAGCAGCTACCGGGTGGTACACTAAGATTGTAGCATAGGTACAGAAGGATTTCAACAGGCAGGAGGGCATTTTACTATGGGAAAAAAGGTATTGATTCTTTCCGGAAGCCCCCGAAAGGGCGGCAATTCCGATCTTTTATGCGATGAAATGCTGCGCGGCGCCCGGGAGGCGGGCCATGAGGCCGAAAAAATCATGATCGGGGAAAAGAAAATCGGCTTCTGCCGCGCCTGCTATGGCTGCCGGGATCGGGGGGCCTGCGTGTTTAAGGATGATATGGCCCCCGTGCTGGAAAAAATGCTGCAGGCGAATGTGATCGTCCTGGCCAGCCCGGTGTATTTCTATTCCATTGACGCGCAGATGAAGGCGGTGATTGACCGCACGCTGCCCAAATGGACGCAGCTGAAAGACAAGGAATTCTATTATATCCTGACCGCCGCCGATTCAGACCCTGCCGCCATGGATGGGGCGCTTGCCTGCTTCCGGGGCTTTGCCATTTGCCTGGAGGGCGCGGAGGAAAAGGGCGTGCTGATGGGCAATGGGCTTTATGAGGCCGGCGAGGTGAAAAACAGCCCCTATCTGCAGCAGGCCTACGAAATGGGAAAAAATATGTAAGCGGGAGGGAGCATCATGCTGTATTCTTCGTTTCAGGGTCTTGAATTATCTCTTTTAGGCTTTGGCACCATGCGTCTGCCCACCCTGGAAAACGGCGCGATTGATGCGGCCCAGGTGGAAAAAATGGTGGATTGCGCCATTGCCCGGGGCGTCAATTATTTTGATACCGCATATCCCTATCATGGAGGGCGCTCCGAAATCGTTATCGGCGATATTCTGAAGAAATATCCCCGCGATTCCTGGTATCTGGCGGATAAATTCCCCGGGCATCAGATTGCCTCCAGCTATGATCCCGCCGCCATTTTTGAGGAGCAATTGGAAAAATGCGGCGTGGATTATTTTGATTTTTATCTGCTGCACAATGTCTATGAAAATTCCATGGATACCTATCTGGATCCCCGCTGGGGCATTCTGGATTATTTCCGGGAGCAGAAGCGCCGGGGGCGCATCCGCCATCTGGGCTTCAGCAGCCATGGCCGGGTGGAAAACCTGCGGCAATTCCTGGATATTGCAGGGGAGGATATGGAATTCTGCCAGATTCAGCTGAACTGGCTGGATTGGACGCTGCAGGACGGCAAGGCAAAGACGGCGCTTTTGAACGAGCGGGGCATTCCCATCTGGGTGATGGAGCCGGTGCGGGGCGGACGGCTCTGCCGCCTGTCCGGTGAGGAGGAGGCCGCGCTCCGGGCGCTTCGGCCGGAGGAAAGCAGCGCGGCCTGGTGCTTCCGCTTTCTGCAGGAAACGCCGGGGGTCACGATGATTTTGAGCGGCATGTCCAATCTATCGCAGATGGAGGAAAACCTGGATACCTTTGCCGAAAGAAAGCCCCTGACGGATGCGGAAAGACAGGCGCTTCTTGCCATTGCCGAGGGCATGAAGGATTCCATCCCCTGCACCGGCTGCCGCTATTGCACGGATCATTGCCCCATGGGGCTGGATATTCCCATGCTGCTTTCCACCTATAATGAATTGCGCTTCTCCCCGGCGGTGAATGTGGCCATGCGGCTGGAGGGCATGCCGGAGGATAAGCAGCCCTCCGCCTGCATCGCCTGCGGGGCCTGCGCCGCCATGTGCCCCCAGGGCATCGGCATTCCCGGGCATCTGGCCGATATGGCCAGGCTGCTGGAGACCATCCCCAAATGGCGGGATATCTGCCGCCAGCGGGAGGAGGCCGCCAAGACCGCCCGGCGCTGACGGGAAGGGAAAACCGAATATGCCGCAGGGAGGCCAGGCATCGGCCTCCCTGCTTGCTTTATTCCGGTATTCGTATTATAATCACAGGGTATGCGCATCCGGGCATTGGTATCAGATTAAGCATGTGGATGAGATTGACAATAAAAGCATTTGGCAGCGGATTCGCCTGGACCCGCATGCCCCTGTGTCCCTTCCCGGCAAGGCGGCCACCTGTACGGAGAGCGGCCTGACGGCGGGGGAACCACTTTTGAGTCAAAAGTGGTTCCCCCGCACCCCCTCCGAAAACCAGTTCTGGATGTTTCATGAAGAGATAAAACCATGTTGGATGCCAGTGAAGCAATAGAGAGCAAGGCTTTAGTCTTCGAAGTAACTCCGTCTCACAAGCTGGCTCTGGATGGAACAAAAAGAAAAAACCAAATTGAATGCCAGTAAAGCAAAAACGAAATAGTTGTAAGGAACGAAACAGCAATGTCCTCATCAAGCGTGACGGCATTGCTGCTGTTTTTTCTATTGCTATTCCTTTTTGCTGATCTGGCATTCAATTTGGCAGGACTCACCCATGTTCCATCCAGAGCCGGTTTTCGGGAGGGCGCGGGAGGGTGCTTTTGACGCAAAAGCATCCTCCCGCAATATTTTCCCCGTCTCCCCGCCTTTTCCCTCCCCGCTTTTTTCTTTCATTTTTTCGGATCTATGGTATAATAGAGGGAGAGCTTCCGTTTCCCCTGCGCTGGCTGGGTGGGCGGGGAATTTATGGGGGCATTGAGTACACAAAAGGAGGAAGGAACAGCATGGATACGATTCGTCTGGGCCGCACAGGCCTGATTGTGAATAAGAATGGCTTTGGGGCGCTGCCGGTGCAGCGCACGGAAATGGATACGGCCTGCCGCATTCTGCGCAAAGCCTACGAAAGCGGCATCAATTATTTTGACACCGCCCGGGCCTACACCGACAGCGAGGAGAAACTGGGCCGGGCGCTGCATGATGTGCGGGATCGGATTATCATTTCCACCAAGACCATGGCCAAGACCGTCGAGCAATTCTGGGAGCAATTGCATACCAGTCTATCCCTTATGCAGACGGATTACATTGACATTTACCAGTTTCATAATCCCGCCTTTTGTCCCCGGCCCGGGGATGGCAGCGGCCTGTACGAGGCCATGCTGGAGGCAAAGGAAAAAGGCCTGATCCGCTTTATCGGGCTGACCAATCATCAGCTGCATCTGGCGGAGGAGGCCGTTTTATCCGGCTTGTATGACACGCTGCAATTCCCCTTTTCCTATCTGGCCAGCGAAAAGGAGGAGGCGCTGGTGCGGCTTTGCGAGGAAAGGGATGTGGGCTTTATCTGCATGAAGGCGCTGGCGGGCGGGCTGATTACCCATTCCCGCATTGCCTATGCCTATCTGGCCCAGTTCCCCGTGGCCCCCATCTGGGGCATTCAGCGGGAGCATGAACTGGATGAATTCCTCTCCTATCAGGAGCATACCCCCGTGCTGAGCGAGGAGGACAGGGCCTTTATTGCCCGGGAGCGGCAGGAGCTGATGGGGGATTTCTGCCGGGGCTGCGGCTATTGCATGCCCTGCCCGGCGGGCATTGAGATCAATAACTGTGCCCGGATGAGCCTGCTGCTGCGGCGCTCCCCGGCTGCGGCCCATCTTTCCCCGGAGGGGCAGGCCAAGATGAAAAAGATCGAGGGCTGCCTGAACTGCGGCCAATGCAAGGCGCGCTGCCCCTATGGGCTGGATACGCCCGCGCTGCTTCGCCGCAATTATGAGGATTACAAGACCTTTCTCTGAGGCAGCCCGTTTTCGGCCTCTTCATCGCTGATGACCTGCATTCCCTTTTCCAGCATCAGCCGGGCGGTCATGCCGTTTCCCGGGGTGAGCGTGCCGGAAAAGCTGCCGTCATAGATTTTCCCCAGGCCGCAGGAGGGACTGCGGCTTTTTAATATGGCCAGATCGCAATGGAGCAGCGCATAGAGCCGCGCCGCCTCCTCAGCGCCCCTTTGGTATTGGGCGGTCACATCGATTCCGTTTTCCGTGCGCACGCAGGCACCCTGGATTTCCGCTGGGGGCCGGGGCGTGGCAAGGCCGCCCAGCTGCTCCGGGCAGACGGGGATGATCTCATGGGTTTCTGCCAGATGCATTACGGCCTTGCTGGGCTTGCTTTGCCCGTCGTAGCGGCAGCAAACGCCCAGCAGACAGGCGCTGACCAGAATTCTCATAGCATCGGCCTTCCTTCTCAGGCAATTTCCAGGGCGATTTCCATCATCTGCGTGAAGGTCTCGCGCACTTCCTGGGGGGTCAGGCCCTCGCCGGTAAAGGGGTTATCGGAGATGGTCAGCAGGGCCAGGGCCTTTTTGCCATGCCGGGCGGCATTCAGATAGAGGGCATAGGCCTCCATTTCCACCGCCAGCACGCCCATTTTGCTCAGCACTTCATTCTGGGTGGGGGTGGAGGCGTCATAGAAGGTATCGGAGGAGAAAATGGCGCCCACGGGCATTTCCACGCCCATTTTCCGGGCCGCGTTTACCGCCTTTTCCAACAGCTCAAAGGAGGCGCAGGGGGCCATATTGCCCTGGAAGCCGAATTGCGCCCCGAAATTGGAATTGGAATAGGCGCTCATGGCCGCCACAATGGAGCGCACCTTCAATTCGGGCTGCAAAAGCCCGGCCGAGCCCACGCGGATGATGCTTTCCACATCGTAATGGGTGTAAAGCTCCTGGGAGTAGATGCCGATGGAGGGCATGCCCATGCCCGATGCCATGACGGATACCCGCTTGCCCTTGTATTCGCCGGTGTACCCCTGAATGCCGCGCACGTTATTCACCAGCACGGCATTTTCCAGATACGTTTCCGCAATGAATTTCGCCCGCAGCGGATCGCCGGGCATCAGGACGGTCTTGGCAAAATCGCCCTTTTCCGCAGAATTGTGCAAGGTTCCCATGATGTTGCCTCCTTTGTTTTGATCGTGTGACGGGGAAGGGACGGGGAAGAGACGGGGTTATGGCGGGAGAAGATTTCTTTTGAAAAAGAAATCCCCTCCCGCACCCTCCCTAAAGAAAACTGGCCCTGGAAGAAGCATGGCGCGGACACCCGGCTGTGTGCCAGAGAAGCGCAGAGGACGGGTTGTGGCGGGAGAAGATTTCTTTTGAAAAAGAAATCCCCTCCCGCACCCTCCCCAAAGAAAACTGGCTCTGGAAGGAGCATGACGCGGACACCCGGCTGTGTGCCAGAGAAGCGCAGGGGCGGGTGTCGGCCTATCGGGGAATGCGCGTTGGCGCGGTATCATTTTTTCCCCGTGGAGCCGATGCCGCCGCGGTCGGGAGCGGAGAGAAAATCCACCGTTTCCAGGCGCACATCGGGCATTTTCTGCATGATTCTGAATTGGCAGATGCGATCGCCCTTTTCAATGACGGTATCGCGCATGGCCAGGGCGGAAAAATGCCACAGGTCGTTTTCCCCGCAGTAACTTTCATCGATCACGCCCACGCCGTTGGTGCTGATGATGCCCCATTTTTTGAAGGTGGAGCTGCGGGGGGCCATATGTGCCTCATAGCCGGCGGGCAATTGCATGGATACGCCCAGGGAAATCAGCCGGTATTCCCCGGCCTTCATTTCCACCGTTTCTGCGGCGCGCAGATCGATCCAATCCCCCTGGGGCAGCTTTTCCAGGGGTGGGGTATCCCCATGATAGCGGATTTTGATGGTCATGGTCAGGCCCTCTTTTCTTGATTCTGCGGTAGCGGCGGGCAGGACGCCCGCTTATTCCTCGCTGATTTCATCCAGGGTCATGGTAAAGCCCGGCACGCATTCGCTGATGAAATCCTGCACCTCAGGCAGCTCGATCTGATCCAGGGATTTTTTGACGGATTTCCGGGCCTGCTCAAATTCCAGATTGCCGGCCTTGCGCTCCTCCAGGCATTTGATATAGGCGCAGATGCGATCCGCCGCCTTGACCAGCCGCCATTCGGGGGAATCCTCGGGATGGGCGATAAGGGGGGCGTAATAATCCCGCAGATCGGGGGGCAGCATGGCAATCAGCTTTTCCGCCGCCACATCCTCCAGCTTATTGTATTCCGATTTGATGGCGGGGTTATGATGCTTGATGGGGGTGGGCAGATCGCCGGTAATGACCTCGCAGCTGTCATGATAAACCGCCAGGGCCATGACATATTCCGCATTGTAGCTGCGCTGATAGCGCACATTGCCCATCACCGCAATGCAATGGGCCACCATGGCGGTCTGCAATGCATGCTCCATATCGTTTTCGGGCAGGGTATTGCGCATCAGGCCCCAGCGCTGAATGAAGCGCATCCGGCTGACATAGGCAAAAAAATGATGTTCCATGCTGATTTTTCTCCTTGACAGATGATTTGTATGTGCTATAATGCAATCGTGCATCCGCTGGGGGCGTCATCGCAAGATGGCTGAGAGAGAACCCTTAGAACCTGTGTAGATCATCCTACCGAAGGGAAGCGGCACGCGGGCTGATGATAGCCGCGTCATACCGTTTCCCACACGCCTGATCAGCGTGTGGGTTTTTGTATGTCGGATGCAACAGAAAAGGAGGTTGATACCCTATGCTGTCTCTTTTCCTTGCATCGGCACGGGCCGAAGAAACCGCGGCGCAGCCCGGCTGGGCCGCTGAACTGGTGGAAAAATTCACGGAAACACCGGCCACCACCTGGATCGCCGTGGGCGTGATCCTGGCACTGGGCGCGATTATGATGGTGATCGGCAAAAGCCGCAGACAATGGAGCGCCCGCACCATCGCCTATGCCGCGCTGGCCATCGCCCTTTCCTTTGTGCTTTCCTGCTTCCGCCTCTATCGCATGCCCCAGGGCGGCTCGGTCACTCCGGGCAGCATGCTGCCTATCATGCTCTTTTCCGCCGCCTTTGGGATGGGTCCTGGCCTGCTGGCCGGCCTTGCCTATGGCGTGCTGCAGTATCTGCAGGGCGGCTATTTCCTGAATGTCTGGCAATTCGCCCTGGATTACCTATTGGCCTTTTCGGCGCTGGGTCTGGCCGGGGCAGCCAAACATCTGCCCAAGGCATGGGGCCTGTACGCCGCTATGGCGCTGGCGGCGCTGGGCCGCGCGCTCTCTGCCGCGCTGGCGGGCTATATGTTCTGGGATACCGCCTTCTGGCCCAGCCTGGTCTATAACGGCACCTACCTGATCCCCGATACCCTGGTGTGCATGCTGCTGGCGGCCTTCATTGCCAAGCCCGTCATGCGCATCCTGAAAACGAAGTAATGAGGGACGGGGCGGACTTCGGTAAATCTTCCTGAATGCCCGTGAAACAAAAGCATAAGCATTCTTGCAGCTTCACTGGCAAAGAATCGGGTGAAAGAACATTTGATTGTTCCAGAGCCGGTTTTCGGGAGGGCGCGG
>CAZJUJ010000010.1:0-56276 GCA_964549135.1 uncultured Oscillospiraceae bacterium
GGGCTTACTTTGTCCTCTCTTTTTTGGCTGCACCCCAACTTTTATTATAGAGCCTAAAATGTTGATTTGGCACAGCGAACCTTCTTGACGGAAGGCATTGCCGGTACGATAAACATTTCCCCCTCCTTCCATGGGTATCTGCCCGGGAAAGAGGGGGTTTTTGTATGCCAGGAAAGCGCCGCGCAGCGATTTTCCCCGGCTGCGGGGTCTTCTCCTATCAAAGCCGCTGCTTTCTTTCCGGCGCGTTTTTACAGCCGTTCCTCCTCCAGGCTGCGGATTTTTCTTCGCAGCGTCATGCCCTGCGCCATGCACACTATCAGCAGCAGCGCGCAGCCCCCGGCAAGGCCGAAAATAAGGTAGGGGGGATCCTCCGCCGGGGCGGGCGCGGCGGTCTGCGGCGCGGAAGAGTCGGCAGCGGGCGCTTCCACCGTCAGGCTGACGGGCAGGGAAAACGAAACCGAATTGCCGTCATTATCCATGGCCTCCACCGTGATTTCGCCGGAAAAATCGCCGGAAATATGCCTGCCCGGCAGCAGCGTCATCTGGGCGTTCCGGGTTTCGCCGGGGCCGATACTCCCCACCAGCACGCTCTGCCGCTCCGTAACGCCGGGAAGCGAAAGGGTGGCCAGCACGTTAACAAGATCGGCGCGGCCCATATTCATCAGCGGCAAAGTGATGGCGATGGAATCCCCGGCGATGACGCTGTCCGCCATCCTGACGCCGCCCTGCTCCAGCCGCATTTCCTGGGTGACAGGCACCGTGTAGCTTTCTTCCTGCGTAATCGTTTTCCCCAGCGAAATCCAAGTGAAACTGAAATCGAGAATGTGATGGGATACGGAGGCGGCGGGCTTTACCGTCACGGGAAAGGTGACAATTCTGCTTTCGCCGGGCTGCAGATCCGCCAGATACATTACATCCGCGCCCTTGGGAAGAATCTCCCGGCTGCCGTCGCTGATGCGCAGCACAGGCTGCTCGAAGGCAACGGTCTTGCAGGGGTTGGTGAGGGTCGCCGTGACGGAGCCATCCTCGCCCACTTTCAGATCCGTCACCACCCCCGTAATCTGCATGCGCATCACCTCCCGGCTGGGCTGCCCATCCCGGATGCGGACGGTGTAGGGCATTTCCATGCGCAGCGCAGCGCCGGTCCTGGTTTTGCCGGTGATGCGGATCGTGCAGGCGTAATCGCCGTTATTGCGATCCGCATACAATTCCAGCGGCAGGCGCACGGCGTAAATACCGCTTTCGGCGCGCTGGGTTTTGACGGACATGGGCTGGGGCTTAAAGGGTGAAAGCGCCGCATCCGCCATGACCAGCTCGGTCTCAATCGCGCCCTCAGCCGCTTCGGATAGAATGGGCAGCACCAGCGTCCATGTATTCCGGGAAACGGAGGGCTCATAGCCCTGCAGCCAGCTGCGGTTCATGCCGCTTAGAATGCGATCCTGATCGATGGCAAAGGGAGAAGCATCTGCCTGCGCACCGAAAATGGGAACAAGAAACAGAGCGGTCAGCAAAACCGCAATCAGATATTGCCTTTTCATATCGTTACAGCTCCCTGATATTTTCGATAATGCTCTTGCTTGCCACCCGGCGCAATTGCCCGCGCACGCCCAGTATGGCGCACAGGGCATTGAGCCCGGCCATCATCAGCACGATGGCAAGCAGCCAGATGTGCCATTCGGAAAATGCAACGGGATAGAAAACCATCATCAGCAGATAGAAAACCGCCGCCAGAGCAAAGCCGAAAAGGGAGGATATAAGGATCGGCAGTCGATAGCAGGAAAGCAGGGCGTTTTCATCCGCCCCCACGGCGCGCAGCATACCCACCATGCGCTCATCCGCCCGGATGCGGCGGGCGGCATTCGTCACCTGCATGGATACGGAAACCGCAAAGAAGAGCAGCGCCATCCCCGCAAACAGAGATAATAGCTGCATCTGATACGCTTTCGTTTCGCGGTTGTCTGCCAGATAGTTGGTGAAGGTCATATCCCGGCGCATGCCGATGCGGCGGATGCTATTGGCAAGCAGCTCTTCTGTAGCCATATCGGGATCGCCGGAGAGAGAAATGCTCACATTTTCCACCCCGTTGGAATGAAGCCCCAGGGCCTTTGCCCCCGCCTCGGTGGTAATCATGCACAGGCCAAAGGGCCGGGTGTTGCCCAAACGAAAATCGTTTTTCAGCACAGCGCCTACCCTCGGCGTAAAGAAAAGCTGCTCCAGGCCGCCATAATAGCGCTCCAATTGCCCTGCATCCCTGCCGTTCTTGAGCCAATCCGGCATTTTGCCAAAGAGCTGCAGCATCGGCAGCTCCTGCCCGGGGAAAAAATAGTCGCTATAGATCGCGATATCCCACTGCTCCCGCTTTTCATCCCGGATGTCATTGCTCTGCGTAACGCCCCCGCCGCCATCATGCTTGACATACATGTTGGGCGCAAATACCAGCACCTCCCGTCCCGCGTCCAGCGCTGCCAGGTCGATTTCGCCCTCCATGATAACATCCGAAAAATCCACATCCTCCAGGGAGGCAACGATAATATCCATGGGGACGAATTTATTCTCGATGCCCAGCGCCTTTTGCAGCGCCTTCATCTGAATATAGGGATCCATGGCTGCGCTGTATTCAAACACATCCGCAAAATCTGCCTCGGCGGTGTCCTCGGTCACTTCCAGATAGCGCGTATTCGTGCCGCCCCAGGCGCTGATATGCATGTTCATGGAATATCCGCCGTCGTAGGTGATGGGCAGCATCTGCGTTTTCAGATATTCGGGGATTTCATCGGGCAAAAGGAGCATGGCGCGGGTTTCAAGGCGGGTATTCAGCCCATCAACCATGGGAAGGGAACGCAGCTGCTCCATATCGTTTTGCGTAAGGCCAGTGCTTTCCTCCTGCGCCTGGGCAAAGGGCTCAAATTCAATCGCTGCTCGGTTTGCACCAGACAGATAGAACGCTTCCTGCCTGCCAAAGGCGCTCCAATCCATGCTCAGCAGCATTTCGCCCAGCAGAACCGAAATCATCAGCATCAGCGCGATCATGCAGGTGCTGCCCGCCTGGCGCATGGGATGCAGCCGGAACTGGCGGGAGGCGATAAGCTGCGTGGCCTTGAATTGCTTCTGACTGCGGAAGCTTTTCGCCCTGCGCAGGGCATCGGTATCCCTGAGTACGCCCATGGGCAATTGGCGGGAGGCCCGGCGCAGCGGCAGGGAGGAAGAAAGGAATATGCACAGGAAAGAGATGGCTGCAACCGGCAGAAGCAGCCACGGCGCGGGCCTGAACAGCATTTCCCCCGGCAGAACGAGGGATAAAAGATAGCACGTCAGGCAGCCCAGCGCCACGCCCAGTGGCAGCGAAAGAAGCGAAATGAGCCAGGCATCGCGGCCAAAGAGGCGCTTCACCTGCTTTTTCGTAGCGCCCACCGCCCGCAGCATGCCGATATCCTCCGTTTTCTGCGCCAGCATGCTTTCCATGGCGGATGCAATGGTCACGCAGGTGGAAAGCAGCAGCGCGCCGCCCAGCAGCAGATACAGCGCC
The DNA here is from genome assembly GCA_964549135.1 of uncultured Oscillospiraceae bacterium. GTDB lineage: Bacteria > Bacillota > Clostridia > Christensenellales > Aristaeellaceae > RUG563. The sequence continues at coordinate 3,527 of CAZJUJ010000010.1, forward strand.
ACCTCTGCAAGCCTCTTTTCCGCCTCGCTCTGGCTCATATCGTAGGGATAGGCGCGTCCATACACGCGGCTGATGCTGTGGATGGTCGCCATCCCCGCGCCGCTGTTCAGCCGTTTATGAATATCGTCATGGGTAATCAGGGGCTTATTGGTCATTACGCGATGGACGGTAGGCGTTCCCACAGAGAAAGCAGGCTCGTCCTTTGCGGTCAGGATGGCGGGGAGCATGTTCGTCCCCTCCCCGGACGCAAACCATCTGCTCACATCCAGATAGCCGGTCTGCTCGCTGAGAATGCCAACCAGCGTATATTCGCGCGTTTCGGCTTTTCCCTGAAACGGCTGCATTTCCCAGGTGAAGGTATCGCCCAACTGTGCATTTTCCAGATTCAGCTGATCCAGCGCGCTTTGCTCTGCGGCAATTTCTCCCGCCGCTTCGGGCATTCGGCCCGCCGCGCACTGGCGGTACATTAGCTCCTCCGCCGTTTCGTCATAGCAGCCTATCCATACATTCGTTTCCCCCACGGAGGCAGTAACGTAAATATGACCGATCTGATCAAACAGGCCGCTGGCGCGAAGCTGCTCATCCGTAACGGAAGGCTGCCCGATGATCATGGTATCGGCCCAGCCCACTTTGTGTGCCGCCTGTTCATTCTTGGCTTCCAGCGTGCCATAAACGCACAGCACCGCCGTGCATGCCAGATAAACCGCCAGAAAGATGCCGATGGCGAGGCTGATATAGGCTTTTTTATTGTGCTTCAGATTGGCCTGCGCCACCTGATTCATGGTGAGGCGCTTCATACGCTCCTCACCTCGCTGTCATGGGCAATGCAGCCGTCCTCCAGTTGGATAATGCGATCGGCCTGTTCCGCCACATTCAGATCGTGGGTGACCAACACCAGCGTGATGCCCATTTCCCGGTTCACCTGACGAAGAAGGGTCAAAACCTCCCGTCCGCTCCTGCCATCCAGATTGCCGGTGGGCTCATCCGCAAACAAAATCGCGGGCTTGTTTGCCAGGGCGCGGGCGATGCTGATTCTTTGCTGCTGGCCGCCGCTCATGGCCCCGGGCAAATGGGAAAGCCGATCCCTGATGCCCAATAGATCAATGATCCGGTTCAGGTGCTTTTCGTCCGCCTTGCGGTTATCCAGCATCACCGGCAGCAGAATATTCTCCCAGCCTGTCAGTTCCCGCACCAGATTATAGCTCTGAAATACAAAGCCGAACCGGCGGCGGCGCAGCACGGAAAGCTGATGATCCTTGTATTTGTACAGATCGTGATCCTGATAAAGCACCCGGCCCTCCGTCGGGTGATCCAGGCCGGAGAGCAGATGCAGAAGGGTTGATTTTCCGCTGCCGCTTTTCCCGGTCACGGCGGTAAAGCTGCCCTGCTCCAGAGACAGGGATACATGATCCAGGGCGAAGGCCTTGCTTTCGCCGGTCTGATAGATTTTGCTCAGGCTTTCGCAGCGCATGATTTCCATTCTTCATGACCTCCTTACAGCCTCCATTCTATCAGGCCAACCTTACGTTCCGGTGAATCATACCTTACGATTTCGTAAGCTGGAGGATAGGCAGCGTCATGACCATCCGCAGACCGCCGGGGATATTCTCCGCATGGATGCTGCCATGATGGCGGCGGATGATTTCCTTCACAATGGAAAGGCCGATGCCCGCGCCCTGGGTCTTTCGGCTCTGGGCGCAGTAAAAGCGATCAAATAAGCGCGGCAGCTCTTTCGCGTCCACGCCGCCGCCATTATCAGAAACAGAGCAGAAAAATGCGGCGTCGCTCTGCTCCAGATGCACCGTGATTTCGCTATCCTCCGGCGTATGCTCGCAGGCATTCTTCAAGAGATTCAGATATGCCTCGCCCAGCCATTTTTCATCGCAGCGAATCGCGGCATTCCCTTCGATTTTCAGTTTTTTGTGGGGATAAACGGAAGAAAGCCCCTGCCAGGAGGACTGCACAAGGGCCGCCATATCATGCTCGGCAAAGGTAAACGCATAGCCGTCTGCACACAGGCGCTCCAGCCGAAGCAGGGATTGAATCAGCCCCTCCATCCGCTCGATCTGGGAAAGCTGCCCCTGCATATGCGCGCTTTCATCCATTTCACAAAACAGGCGCAGGGAGGCCAGCGGCGTTTTCAGCTGATGGGATATATCCGCCGTCAGATCCCGGGCGGCGCGGCGCTCCTCCTGCCGCTGCTCCCGGGCCAGCAGCACTTGATTTTCCAGTTCGGCAGCGGCGTTCTGCAAAGGGGCCAGGGCATCCTCCTGCACGGAAAATTTCATAGGCTCGCCGCCGATCACCAGAAAATCCTCCATCTGCTCCGCAAGCCCCCGGATACGGCGGCGCTGACGAAAATGCACGAGCAGCAGCACGGCAAGCGCAAGCGACAGCACCACAATTATCGTGATCAATCCGCCCACTGATACCCCACCCCCCGAATGGTTTTGATATGCTCCGCGCCGATTTTTTCCCGCAGGCGGCTCATATGCACGGACAGGGTATTATCGTCAATGAATCTGCCGTCCGCATCCCAAAGCGCCTCCAGCAATACATTGCGGGGAACGATGGCGTTTCGCTGCATTAGCGCCAGCAGGATGCGGTATTCGGTCAGGGTCAGAAGCAGCGGCGCGCCATCCCTGCGAACCTGCATGCGTTCCTGATCCACCTCGATCCCGCCCCGGGAAAGCAGGGGGGATGCCTGGCTGCGGCCGGCACGCAGAAGCGCCCGGATGCGGCTGAGCAGCTCCATCATGCGGAAGGGCTTGGTCACATAATCATTGCCCCCGGCGTCCAGCCCCCGCACCACGTCAAATTCCTCATCCTTGGCGGTCAGGAAAAGAATCGGCACGGTTTTCCCCTGCCTGCGCCATTCCCCGCACAGGGAAACGCCGTCGCCATCCGGCAGCGTCACATCCAGAATCACCAGCCCGATCCCCTCGCCCATCCTTTCCCGGGCCTCCCTGGCGTAGGCGGCGGTCATCACCTCATATCCCTCCCGGGTAAAAAGCTCGGTCAGCCCCATGCGCAGAACGGCGTCATCCTCCACCAGCAGAATCACAGCCATGGCGTTTCCTCCTTCTGTCCGGTATGCTGTGGCTATTATACCGCATGCGCAGCCTTTTTTGCAAATTCCAGGCCCCATGCGCAAAAAAACGGGCCCGCCGCTGCGGCAGACCCGTCCCGGAATTTCAGCAGCCGATAGAAACCGGCGCTTCCATCCCCTTAAATTTCCTCAAAGGTTTCGCCATGCATGCTTTCCAGCTTGCTTTCATCCACCCAGCAATACTGCTTGATGGTTCCATCCGCCTGCTTCCAGCAGCTGGGCGCGGGATTATACAGCCAATCCAGGGGCCGGGAAACCGGATGCTCCACAGAGGCGGCCCGGAAAGCATCCCGGACGGCCTGGCGCTGCTCCTCCCCCATGGCGCGGGGATCGGCGGAAATCAGCACCACCGCGCCGCTGTTGCCCAGCACATCCAGCCATTGCTTGTTCAGCTGCCAGGGCACCTCCGGGGTCAGGCCCACGCAGTCGGGATCGGCGGCATAGAAGGTATTATGCTGCGGCATGCGGAAGGCCAGGGTGTTTACGCCCATCTTGCGGGTGCGCTCCCATTGCTGGCCGCTGGTATCATCGCCGGTGCGCTGCATTTCAAAAATGCCCGCCGCCAGATGCGAAAAGGTATTGCAGCCGATCACCAGCATATCCGGCGCGCCGCGCTTGATGGCGTGATAGAGATCCAATACGATCTCCGCCAGCGTCTTGCTGCGATCCCGGAAATGCCAGCCCGATTCCGTCAGGTTCACGCCGCAGCGATAGCCATAGCGGCCCAGGAGATCATAGCTGGAAAAATCATGCTTGACGATCTCATAGCCCCAATCCCAGAAGCGCTTCATATACCCGGAAATGGCATCCAGCACCTCCGGAATGCTGGGATCCATGATCAGGCCATGCACATTGACGCCCAGCTTGCGATTGGTTTTCAGCAGCCATTCCTTGGGGGTGGCATTGCTGGTGATCAGCGGGCGGAACCACAGGCCGGGGCGCACGCCCTCCGCCTTCATAGCCGCCGCCGTAGCCGCCATATCGGGGAAATTCTCGGTGCCGTCCATCCAGGGATCGTCATTGGTCTGATACCAGTTATCGGTATTGGTATGCCAGCCCGCATCGATGACCATGCAGGGCTTCACCTTGGCATCGCCCGCCAGCTCCACCATCAGCCGGCTGTCCTGCACCATGCTTTCATGGCTGCAGCGGCCATAGGCATAATACCAGTTATTGCCGCCATAGATGGGCTGGCCGGGCAGCACCGGATGCTCGCACATCATCCGGCAGAAGGCGGTGGCAGCGTCAAAGGGATCCTCGCCCTCCGTTCCCTCCCGGGTAACGATCTGCGCCGCCTCCAGCGTGCGCCCGCCCAGCAGAACGCCATCGCCGCCATTGCGCACATCCAGAACCAGCCGCACGCACTGGGAATCCAGCATCCAGCTGCACATGGCCTTAGGGCCGGTCTTTACGCCATAGCCATGAGTCAGGGTGCCGGTTGTGGTCATGAAATACCAGGGCATGGCGCGGTCGGGCCGCATGGCAGACCATTCCAGATCGCCATAGCCGCGCTCCCAGTGATCATTCAGCACCTGGCAGGCCCCGGCCTGCTGCCGCCAGCCGCACACGATGCGGGAAAGGGGCTGATCCCCGGCGGTGATGCGCACGGCGGCTTCCTTTTCCGCCGGAATAATCTCCACGCAAATATCCTCAAAATGCCATTTCGCGCCGTCAAAGGTCATGGGCAGCCAGCTTTTTTCCCGCTGGGCCACCATGTAATCCGGCTGCGACAGAAGCTTCAAATAATTCATATCTGCCTCCCTGTAGCAAAATGGCGGAGGCTTGCTGCCAAGCCTCCGCCGTGATCCGTTTGTTTTGTGAAACGCTTACTCGGCGGGGAACGCTTCGTTCAGCGCATCAAGAGCGGGCTGAACCTCATACATCTTTTCAGCCACCCAGGATTCCCATTCGGCAACGAAATCGTCCTGGATCAGCAGCTCGGCGATCTTGCCCCAGGAAGCGGATTCCAGACCGGAAACAGCCTGCAGATAATCTTCGTCAACGAAGAAATCCACATCGGCATTGCTGGGGATGATGACGGCATCGCCATTCAGATAGCTTTCAAAGCGATTGATGATCATCTCCTGCACCTTGGCGGGCTGATCGGGAGAATAGTTGGAGAAGTTATCGTTGCAGCCGGCAATGCGGGCCCAGGGCCAGGTGTTCTGATAGGGAGAAGCATACTTGCCCTCTTCATCAGGCTGCCAGAGGCACACGGCCTTGTCGCCATCCCATTCCCAGTCAACGCCGGGGATACCATAGTTGCGGACATAGTAGCCTTCATTGGAGGCCAGGTAATCCAGCATATCCATCCAGCGCTCAACCTGAGCATCGGTCATGTTGGCGTTCATCGCGGTCTGAGACCAGTATTCGGAGCCCTGTTCGGTGTAGAGCTTGCCATCGGGGAACTGCACCAGCGCGATTTCAAAGGTATCTTCGTAAACCAGATCGGGGTTGGCGCTTTCGAAGTTGCCCTTATCGCCCATGAAGCTGCCGGTGGAGAAGCCATCATAGAGAGCGGCAAACAGATAACCGGCGGCAAACTGAGTGCCGGCATCCTGATCGATGGGCTGATCCTTGTAGATGATGCCCGCGTCATACTTTTCCTTGATGAAAGCAAGAGCCTCAGAGGTTTCGGGCAGACCGGCGCCCCATACCCACTCGCCATCCTTCTGGGTGAAGGTGAGCATGTAGGGAGAAATGCCGCGGGTCCAATCCCAGGGGAAAGCATAGTTGGACAGGCCCATGACGGGGATGGTGTTTTCGCCGCCCAGCTGCATTTCCTTTACCTTATCCAGCATGGTCCACCATTCATCCCAGGTGTACACGCCGTCTTCCTTGTACATACCGGTCTGCTTGGCCCAGTCGATACGATACTTGTAGCCGATGATCTTGGCATAGTCAAATTCCGCGGTGTCCAGATAGGCGGGCCAGGCATAGAGTTCGCCATCCAGGATGAACTTCTTGCCGGTGCTCATCTTTTCCATACGGGAAGCCAGGTTGGGATAGTTTTCATAGTTGGTGTAGGGATGGAAAACACCGGCGTCCACCCACTCCAGGAATTCGCCGTAACGGGCGGGGGCCACGTCCAGCATCATCAGATCGGGCGCGCTGTTGGTGTTGATCCAGATACGGGTCTGATCGATGTAGTCAGACCAGGTCAGATTCCACAGCTCGAATTCCACATTGAATTTTTCCTTCAGCCAGGTCCACACGGCGGATTCGGTGCCATCATCCTGCTGGCCCAGAATACCGGCGTCCACGCAGGCCATGGTAAAGGTGATCTTTTCGGAGTAATCCTTTTCTTCGGCCAGAGCGCCGGGCAGAGCGGCGACGCACATCATGACGGCCAGAACCAGGGACAGAAGCTTCATGGTAACCTTCATTTTCCTTACCTCCAATGATTGATATTTTTCCAGGGGATTGGCGGGCGGCATAGCTTTTTGCCGCTGCCTGCGAAGGGGAACCGATCTTTGTGCAATCATCTCCTCTTTGCTGCCATTTGTTTTTTATGAAGAAACGACCATTCTTCTCCGAAGAGAAAAATCATCCTTCATCAACGGGTTTCCTTATCCCTTCACGCCGCCCAGCGTCATGCCGGCCACGAAATACTTCTGCAGGAAGGGATAGATGACTACAACAGGCACCATGGCAATCAGCACAGCCGCCATCTGGATGCCGTCCGGGAAGGAGGTGGGCCGGGCATCCACGGGGATGGAATTGGTAACGTCGTTTACGCTCTGCAGGATATTGCGGATAACAAGCTGCAGCGGCTGCTTGCTGGCGCTGCGGATATAGAGCATGCCGTTATACCATTCGTTCCAGCGGTCTACCGCGTAGAACAGGCCCACCGTGGCCAGCATGGGCAGGGCCAGGGGAATATAGATCCGAACCAGGATGGTCATTTCCCCCGCGCCGTCCAGATACGCCGCCTCGGCCAGATCCTCGGGGATGGTCTTAAAATAGCTGCGCATGATGAAGAGATTGAAGGTGGAAATACCGGCGGGCAGGATCATGGAGAAGATGCTGTTGATCAGGCCCAGATTCATGATCAGCAGATAGCCGGGAATCAGGCCGCCGCTGAAGAACATGGTAAAGATGACATACATGTTGACGATGGAAATGCCCGGAATTTTCTTGGACATGGCATAGGCCATGGTCACCGTCAGGAAGAGATTGTAGGCAACGCCCACCACCAGCACAATCGCCGTCGTGCGCAGACCGGAAATGATCAGCGGATAATGGAAGATGAAGGTGTAGGACGAAAAATCCAGCTCCTTGGGCCACAGCATGAAGGGATTTTTGATGTAGGTGCCATAGGAGGTGATGGACATGAGCAGCGAATTATAGAAGGGATAGAGGATCACCAGCGCCCACAGGCAAAGCACCAGCGCAATGATGAAATGCGCCAAATCGAACCGCTTTTTCCCGTACTGCTTGGAAATCACGTTTGTTTCGTTTTCCATTTCTCACACCTCCTTAAAGAATCTTGGAATCATCATCGATCTTGCTGACAACCACATTGGCGCTCAGCAGCAGGATGCAGTTGATCACGCCCTTGAAGAGGCCCAGCGCCGTGCTGAAGCCGTAATTCGGTGTCTGAAGGAAGGTGATGCGGTAGACGTAGGTATCGATAATATCGGTGCTGGTCATTACGATATTATTGTACATATTGAAGATCTGATCGAAATTGCCGTTAAGGGCGCCGCCCACGGCCAGCACCAGCAGCGTGGCGATGGTGGGCCGGATGGCCGGAAGCGTGATATACCACATGCGCTGCCAGCGATTGGCGCCGTCAATGGTGGCGCTTTCATACAGCGAGGGATTGACCGCCGTAATGGCCGCCATATAGATAATGGCGCTCCAGCCCGCGCTCTTCCAGATATCCGTCACCAGCAGCATGGCGCGGAAAATATTGCCGTCGTACAAAAACTCGATAGGCTTTCCGCCCAGGGATTTGATCAGGGTATTCAGCGCGCCGTTGGAAAGCATCAGCTTGGTCATAATACCCGCCACGATAACCCAGGAAAGGAAATTGGGCAGCGTATAGATGATCTGCAGGGTCTTGACCAGGCGCTTGGAGCGCAATTCATTAAAGGCCAGGGCGATAATGATGGGCACCGGGAAGCAGACCAGCAGCTTGAGGAAGGAAAGCTCCAGCGTATTGCCGAAGGCATTCCAGAATTCCTTGCGGCCCATCAGCGTCTGAAAATGCTTCAGGCCCACCCAGGGGCTGCCCGAAATGCCGAATTTCAGCTTGTAATTCTTAAATGCCAGCTGCAGGCCGTACAGGGGCGTATAAGAAAAAATCGCAAAGAAAATGATGCCGGGAATCAGCAGCAAATAAATCGAGCGATAACGCCAGATCTGCTTGCGGATTTTCTCCCAGCCTGTGGCGGGCGCACCATTCAGCTGCCCGACGGGGCTGGCTTCAGCCTTTACCATGAGCGGTTCCTCCCCCATTCAATCAGATATCATATGTTCTTTTATTTTAAGTCGGTCTTCGCTGATAAAAAATGTACAAATATCATTTCTTTTTGTCCAAAGGTAACACATCAGTTTCATTCTCTTGAAGTCTTCTGTAAAATAAAGTATAATTACTGCATTAAAAAGCAAGGAGAGCGTGCCGTGTATCGAGTAATGATCGTTGACGATGAACTCTGGAACGTGCAGAGCATTTCCGAGACTCTTCCCTGGGAAGCGTACGGCATGCACGTAATTGGCGGCTTTACCAGGGCCTCCGCCGCCCTGGAGGCCATCCTGAAGGAAAAGCCCGATGTGGTGTTTACCGATATCCGCATGCCCGTGATTTCGGGGCTGCGGCTGATGCAGGTGCTTCGGGAGCATCATTACGATACGGAAATCGTTGTCATCAGCGCCTTTGATGAATTTGATTTCGTGCGCGATTCCCTGCGCATGGGCGCCTTTGATTACTGCCTGAAGCCCCTGAATGAGGATTATATGAAGGTGCTGCTGGAGCGGCTGAAAAAGCGGCTGGATCAGAAGGCCCTGCAGCGCAGCAATCGGCTGCTGGAATTGATGACGGGCGATGTGAGCCCCGAAGGCGATGAGGCGGCCCGCGCCCTTCTCCCGGGCGATCTGAGCGGCTATCAGGTGATCTGCGTGCCCTCCGTCCTGAAGGAAGAAACGGTGCTGCCCCTGCTTCCGCTGGAAGGCGCGGCGTACGCCTCCTTTTCCGCCGGGAAATACCGGTATTATCTGGTCAATACCGATGAGGCGCTGCCCGCTGCCTCCGCCCCGCTTCCCGCCGCCTTTGGCAGCTGCATCGGCTTCAGCCGCTTCCAGACAGATCTGCGCAACCTTCCCGCGCTGATTTCCGAGGCCTCCATCGCCTCCGAAATGCATTTTACCACCGGCCTGTGCCAAAGCGTCGTCTATCATGAGCCCCGCCTTCCCCGGCTGCTTTCCATTGTGCAGCGCTTTATGCAGCTTTTGACCGGGGAGGATGTGGCGGAATGCAGCCGCTGCGCCGCCTCCCTGCCCGCCCTGCTCGTCAGCGAGGAATTTACCGTAGAGGAATTATGCTTTCTGGGCAATCAGCTGATTCTCAGCGGCACCGGCAAGCAGGAAAGGGAGCTGGATGCCAGCGCCCTCTGCTCCGATTGGCGGGATCTGATGGAGCGCTTTGGCAGCGCGGAGGATTACTGCGCGCATGTGCAAAGCGTCTGCCTGCCCCAAAGCACCCCGGCAGCCGATGGCGCCCCGCCCGCCGTCCGGGAATCCACCATCAGCCGCATGCTGCAGTATCTCAATGAAAATTATACCCAGCAGATTTTCCTCAAGGATCTGGCGGATAAATTCTATGTCAACAAGAATTACGCCAGCATGCTTTTCAAGCGCCACACCGGCATGACCTATTCCGATTATCTCAACGATCTGCGGCTCAACCACGCCAAGGAGCTGCTCAGCACCACGGCGCTTTCCATTTCCGAGGTGGCGGAGCAATCGGGCTATGCGGATTACTTCTATTTTAACAAGCTCTTCAAAAAGACCTTTGGCATCACCCCGGCCAAATTCCGCAGGCAGGCCGCGCCCTGATCGGGCGGGCTTTGCAGAAAGGCAGCTACCCATGACCCTCAAACGGCATTTGGTGCTTCTCTTGGTGGTAACCACCCTGATTTCCCTGATCGTGCAGGGCTTTTACTTTCTGTTTATCTATAATCAGCGCATTGATGAGGCGCGCAGCGCCTCCTTTTCTGTGCTGCGGCAGACCGATCTGATGCTGGATGACGCCATGAGCCAGGTCAGGCTGGTGGGCCAGACCGTTGCCACCTCCAGCGATCTGCAGAGCTATCTGCTCTACAGAAAGGGCATCTCCGGCGAAGCGCTGGATAAGCAGATCATCCGGCTTGGCTATCTGAGAAGCTTTCTGCGCAGCCTGGTGGCCACCAATGATGTGGTGGCGGATGTGATCGTCGCCGATGTGCAGGATGGCCTGCTGAGCTACTCGGGGAATTTTTCCTTCGCGGGCTACCATGCCATCAAAAGGAATATGAACCTGACGGAGTGCGAAGCGCCTTTTTTTGTTTCGCTGCACGAAACGGAGCTGAGCGAGGTCTTTCCTGCCTGCGCCTTTCTGCAGGTTTTTCCCATCAACCATACCGCCGGCCTGTTCTCCCAGCGCAATGACCGGCTGGGCTACGGCATCGTTGCCGTGCGGCAATCCGCGCTGCAATCCATCATCGATCATGCCGCCGACAGCAGCTCCTTTGTGGCCATTGCCGATGCCGGGGGGCAGATCATCGTGGAAAGTGCCGCCACCCCGCTTTCGGATATTTTCCCCTCCGCAGAGGAATTGATCGGCCGCAGCGCGCAGTTTTCCGAAAGCGATATCATTCCCATCAAGCATAACGGCGTCAAATACTACGCCAGCATCCATCAGAATGCAGAGCTTGGCTGGTATACCATTTCCCTGTTTCCCGAATCCGTGCTGTATAAAAATGCAGGCACGCTCATTCCCTTCGGGCTTCTGCTGGCGCTCATCAATCTATTGTGCGTCTTCTTTATCGGCGGCGGCATGGTGCGCTCCAGCTACAAGCAGATCAAGAATATCATTGAATCGCTGAAATATGTCAATACCTCTCAGGGGAGATACCGGCTGCAGCGCAGCTCCCATCAGGAATTTAACCAGATTTCCACCGCCATCAATACCATGCTGGATGGCATTGATGACGCCAATCAGCAGATTCTGCAGATCCAGAGCCAGCTTTACGAAAATAAGCTGCTCCAGCAGCAGATTGAATTAAAGGCCCTCCAGAGCCAGATCAATCCGCATTTCCTCTTCAACACCCTGGAATGCATCCGCTCCATTGCCCGGCTCCGGGGAGTGGATGAAATTTCCGTGCTGACCTCCAGCATGGCCAATATCTTCCGCTACAGCATCTCCGATGATATCGAAAGCACCGTGCAGGCCGAATGCGATTGCATCACCGATTATTTTTCCATCCTCTCCATCCGCCACCCGGATAAATTCAGGATGGAGCTTGATGTGGATGAAGCGCTCTATCCCTGCCATATGCTGAAAATGTGCCTGCAGCCGCTGATGGAAAATACCATCAAGCACGCCATGGAGGAAACCGAGGATTCCATCACGATCCGCGTAAGCAGCAGCCGGGAGGAGGATCATTTCCTGCTGACCTTCCATGACAGCGGCACCGGCATCTCCCCCCAGCGGCTGGAGGAGGTGCGCCAGGGCCTCACGCAGACCCCCGTTTCCCGCTCCCCCTCCTCCGGCTACACCGGCGTCGGACTATCCAATATCAACGCCCGGCTCAAGCTGTATTATGGCCCGGCCTACGGGCTGACCATCGATAGCCCGCCCATGCAGGGCACAACCATCACCCTCCGCCTCCCCCTTATCCCGCCCGGGCAGCCGATGGGCGGGGCATAAAAAAGGGCCCGGCGTTTTCCAAATAGTCCGCCGGCCCCCTGCATTTCTTCTGCGCTTCTTATTTTGCCGAATCCGGATAGGTATATACCTCTCCGCTTTCAAAATACCGCGTCTCAATCTGCGGCAGCCTTTCCTGCATTCTTCTGGCAATCAGCTTCATGCCATCCCTTTCGGAGCCGCAGTGGCCCAGAATCAGCAGCGCCTTGCGCATCCCCATCTGCGCCGCATCCCGGGCATATTCGCCCACCTGCCATTCGCAGGCCTCCCCGGCCACCACGATTTCCGCATCGCTGACGATTTCGTCAAACACGCCCCAGGGCGCGCCCCAGCTCAGCGTCAGCCGCGTGCAGGGCTCATCCGTCACACCGCAGATGCGCACATGGGCAATGCCCAGGTTCTTTTCCAGCCGGGCCGCCAGCTGCCGGGGCGTAATGGCCTCCTCCAGCAGATATCGATGGCTGCCATGCTCGGTCTTGGCGGTCACGCGGCCCGCCAGGCCCAGGCTCTCCAGTTCCCCCGCGCAGATCAGATCCATCGGCGCGGCATGGGGGTAATCATGATAGCGGTAGATGGTCAGGCCCGTTTCCTCAATCAGCGCCTTCTTGGCCTTGCCCACGGGGGTGGTGGGCTCCCCATCCCAATGATCATGGTAAAGGGGCTCATGGGTAATCAGCAGCTGCGCGCCCCAGGCCGCCGCATCCCGGATCACCTGCGGCGTGGGAAAGCAGCATACCGCCGCCCGGCTGACCTGGGCGTCCGCCGAACCGGCCTTGATTTCATCGCAGGTGCGGCCGTATTCTCCCGGCGCCCACGAAAAGAGTTCCTCCATAACCTGAGCAGCTTTCATCATTTCCGTCACTCCTTCTCATGTATTCCCTTCCCGGCATACACCGGCCTTTGCCTTTTCGTCCCCTCCCTATTCTGCGGGGGAGCAGGGCATTCCTGCATGGCCGGGCAAAAAACGTTTGTCCCTTGGAGGAAGGGGCGCTGAGCCTCCTCCGCCATCTCAAAATCAGAAAAAAGGGTGAGCATCATGTCCATTTACCTGGGAATTGATCTGGGAACCACCGGGCTTAAATCACTTCTGGTTCGCCAGGACGGCGTCATCTGCGGCAGCGGCTACCGCGAATATCCCATCCTGATTCCTGCCCCCGGCTATGCCGAGCAGGCCCCCGGGGATTGGTGGCGCGCGCTGAAGGAATCTCTGGCCGAGGCGCTGGCTGCCTCCGGCATACGCCCGGATGAAATCAAGGGCATCGGCCTGTCCGGGCAGATGCACGGCATGGTGCTGACCGATGAGGAGGGGCAGCTGCTGCATCCCGCCATCATCTGGTGCGATCAGCGTTCAACCGGGGAGGTGGCCCTGATCCGGGAGCGCATCGGCCTGGAAAAGCTGGGCCGGTGGACGCAGAACCCCGTAAGCGTCGGCTTCCAGTTCTGCTCCCTTCTGTGGATGCGGAAAAACAGGCCCGACATCTATGCAAAAACCCGCCATGTGCTGCTGCCCAAGGATTATATCCGCTTCCTGCTGACCGGCGAATACGGAAGCGAGCCCACGGATGCCTGCAGCACGCTGGCCTTTGACTGCGCCAGCCAGAGCTGGAGCCGCCCCATGCTGGAGGCCTTTGATGTGGATCCCGCCCTTCTTCCGGACGCCCGGCATCTGCCCACCGATATTCAGGGCGCGCTGACCGCCCGGGCGGCGGCGGAACTGGGGCTGAGGCCCGGCATTCCCGTGGTATACGGCGGCGGCGATCAGCCCATGCAGGCCATTGGCAACGGCATTCTCTCCCCCGGCACGGCCTCCATCACCCTGGGCACCGGCGGCCAGGTCTTTGCCCCTGTGGCCCGCCCCGCCTATGATCCCCAGCTGCGCACCCACACCTTCTGCCATGCCCCCAGGGATACCTGGTATGTGATGGGCGCCATCCTGAATTGCTGCCTGGCGCAGAACTGGTTTTTTGATAAGATCCTCTGCACCCATGATTTCCGCGAAATGCACCGCCTGGCCGGGCAGGCATCACCCGGCAGCAATGGGCTGTTTTTCCTGCCCTATCTGACCGGCGAGCGCACGCCCCATCTGAACCCCGAGGCCAAGGGCATGTTCTTTGGGCTGACGCTGGGGCATGACCGCGCCAGCATGGTGCGCGCCGTGGTGGAGGGCATCAGCTACGCCCTCTGCGATGCCATGGATTGCATCCGGCAATTGAACCCCGCTATCGACCGCCTGATTCTCTCCGGCGGCGGCGCACGCAGCGCGCTCTGGCGGCAGATCATCGCCGATATGCTGGATTGCCCGATTTACACCACCAGCATGACCGAGGAGGCCGGGATCGGCGCCGCCATCTGCGCCATGGTAGGAACAGGCGCTTATGAAAGCCTGGAGGCGGCCTGCAGCGCCATCGTCCGCTATGAGGCGGGCTGCGTTTCCCCCATCCGGGAGCATACGGAAATCTACCGCGAAGGGCTTACAGTTTTCCGCGCCCTTTACAAAGCCAATGAGCCCCTGTTTTCCGCAGGGCTGAAAGGAGCATCTTTATGCAGGTAAGAACCATTGAAATCAAAAACGGCTGGCTGCATTTTCCCATCGAGCGGGGCGTGGAGCATCGCCATTATGTGAAATTTGAAGCGGAGGGCGCGCCCTTTGCCGAATTGTATCTGGGCATCGCCCCGGACGAAGCGGATTTCTGGTGCGGCATGGAGCTGGAAAAATACATCGGCAAGACCGTAACGCTGACCCTGGATGATACGGACGGCGCGCCCCAGGGGCTATTGGAAAAAATTCTTGAGGGCCCGGCCATGAACGGGGAAAATCCCCTCTATCCGGAATTATACAGCGAACGGCTGCGCCCCCAGTATCATTTTTCCTCCCGCCGGGGCTGGCTCAATGATCCCAACGGTCTGGTCTATGACGGAAAAAATTATCATCTCTTTTATCAGCATAATCCCTACGGCATCACCCATGGCGGCGTGAATATCCACTGGGGCCATGCCGTCAGCCCCGATGGCGTCCGCTGGACGGAGCATGCCGATGGCATCCGCCCCTGGACGAGCCAATGCCACATCGCCTCGGGCAGCTGCATCGTGGATACCGAGGGCGTGGCCGGGTATGGCCGGGGCGCGATCATTGCCGCCTTCACCCATCTGGGCTCGGTCAATTACCGCGTGACGGATGAAAACGGCGGCCATCCCAGCCATCTCTCCCAGGGCCAGTTCCTGGCCTACAGCGTGGATGGCGGCGATCACTTTACCCTCTTCCCCGGCTGCCCCGTCATTCCCGCCAAGGATGGCCTCTGGTGGCGCGATCCCCGCATTTTTCAGGATCCCGAGGGCGGCTTTGGCATTGCCGTATACGAAACCACCGAAAAGGGAAACTGCGTTTCCTTCTACCACAGCGATAATCTGCATGACTGGCATCTGACCGCCCGGGCAGAGGATCTCTACGAATGCCCCGATCTGTTCCGGCTCACGCCCGTAAACGGGGGCGAGGCCAAATGGGTGCTTTACGGCGCGGACAGCCAATACCGCGTGGGCGATTTTTCCAAGGGCGTATTTACCCAGATCGGCCAGCGCTATCCGCTGGATTACGGCACCTGCACCTATGCGGGCCAGACCTGGACGGGCCGCGATGACAGCGATGGCCGCATGCATATCAGCTGGCTGCGGGATGAAAAGCTCTCCTGGACGGATACCAGCAGCTTCCCCGGCATGGGCTTTTCCCAGCAGATGACGGTGCCCTGCCTGCTCAAGCTGTATCAGACGCCCGATGGCTACCGGGTGACCCGCACCCCCATCCCCGCCATCGATTCATTGCATACCGGCGCGCCCCTTCAATTGAAAATGGAGGCCTGCAATGAGGCCCGGCTCCCCCTCCTGCCCCAGGGAGATATGCGCCTGATGATTTCCTGCGATACCCCGGTAAGCATCCGCTGCGGCTGCGCAAGCCTTGTTTACGATCCCCGCACCGGGGAGGCCGTATTTGACGGCGGGCATCAGCGCTGCACCCTGCAGAAAAAGGGCGCGCTTTCCCTGCGGCTGCTGACGGATACCGCCTCCTGCGAATTTTTCCTGCAGGAGGAAATCTCCGCCAGCTATGGTCAGGAAATCGCCGGAAAAACGCTGGAAATCACCTGCGCGGGCGGCGCAGCCATCGAGGGCGAAGCCATCGCCATGAGGAGCATCTGGAAATAAAATGGAGATCAGAATTTTTCAAAAGGGCTTCAATTATTCTCAGGATGGGCCGGGCAATCGTCTGGTCTATCATCTGCGGGGCTGCAATATGCGCTGTCCCTGGTGCGCAAACCCGGAGGGGCTGAGCGCCGAGGGAATGGGAATGGATGTGCAGGCATTGCTTGACGAAGTGCTGCGCAGCCGATGCATGTTTTTTGAGGGCGGCGGCGTCACCTTTACCGGCGGCGAGCCCACGCTGCAGTTCGATGCCCTGGCCTATCTTCTTGGCGCGCTGCATCGGCAGGGGATTGGCACCTGCATCGAAACCAACGCCAGTCATCCCCGCCTGCCCGCGCTCTTTGGCGATATCGATCATCTGATCCTGGATTTTAAGCAGCCCTTTGCCGACCGCCATCAATTGCTTACGGGCGTGAAGCTGGAAATCGTTGCGGAAAATCTTCGCCGCGCTTGCGCGGAGCATCCCTCCGTCCTGATCCATATTCCGCTGATCAATGGCTACAACGCTTCTCCCGAGGAAATGGAGGGCATGGCGGCGTTTCTGGCCGGCCTGCCGAAAAGGAACGTGCGGGTGGAGCCGCTGTGGTATCACGAATACGGAAAAGGCAAATGGGAGCAGCTTGGCCTGCCCTACACGGTGGAAAACGGCTTTCTTACTGAAGCGCAGAAAAAAATGTTTCTTGATATACTGCATACACACGGTCTTGAAACCATTCGAACCTAACCTAATGTAGAAAGGAAGATGCCTGATGATCAAGGGATACCATAAGGGACAAATCACAGAAATGGCCAAAGCGCTTTTCCGGGAGGAGCGGGCACTGAAGCGGCTGGACGGCTGGTTTTATGCCCGGGAGGCGGCCATGAGCGCAGAGGGGCAGGGCACGCCAGAGCAGAATGCAGCCGCCGAGCTGCGCCGCATGATCCTTTCGCTTCCGCTGGAGATCAGCGACAGCGCCGTATTCGCGGGCACCCAGCGCGATGCCTTCGCCCGCACCTATGCGCTGATCAACCCCAATTTCCGGGTGGAAACCTTCAGCGGCTACTGCGATCCCACCGCCGTTTTTGATGATATCGTGCCCAATGAGGAAATCAGCCAGGCGCGCATTGACGCCCTGCGCAAAAAGACCAACGAAAGCGATTACGTCCGCGATCTGATGCAGGTCTACGATACCTATGACCATTATATCGGCGAGGTGGTTTTCTTCGTCGAGCAGGTGACGGGCCATGTGATCCCCGATTTCCGCGGGGCGCTGAAATACGGCGTAAAGCAGCTGATTGCGGAAACCCGGGCCCGCATGGAAAAAATCCAGGATAAGGAGCGGCTGACCAATCTGGAGGCGATGATTGATTCGCTAGAATGCGCGGTGCTGCTGGCGGGGCGCTATGCCGAAATTGCCAGGCAGCAGCTGGCCTCCGCCTCCCCGGAGCGCAAGCCCCAATTGGAGCTGATGATCGAAACCCTTGAGCGCGTTCCGGCATACGGCGCACGCAATCTTTTTGAGGCCATTCAGAGCTACATGCTGCTCTGGCAGATCATGTGCCTGGAGCAGGCGCCCAATCCCTTCGCCCTTTCCGTGGGCAATGCCGACCGTATCTTTGAGCCCTACCGCGCCATGACGGATATGAGCCGGGAGGAGGCCGCCGAGCTGCTCAGCTGTCTGCTGGTCTTCTATAACGTGGGCGACCGCAGCTGGGCAATTTCCCAGAATCTGCTGATCAGCGGCCGCGATACGGCGGGCAATGATCTGACCAATCTTACCTCCTATGCGCTCCTGGATGCCTATTACGAAATGATGCTGCCCCAGCCCATCCTTTCGGTTAAGCTGCATCAGCATACGCCCGATCAATTGTACCGCGAGATGGGCCGCTTCTTCTTTACTCCCGGCATGCTCACGCCCTCGCTTTTCAATGATGATTCCATGTTCGAAATTCTCCAGAGGAATCATGTGGAGAGCGCCGATCTGGCGGATTATTCCGTAGCCGGCTGCCAGGAGCCCCTGATCATGGGCAAGGACAGCGGCAATACCACCAATAGCTGGCTGAATATGGGCAAGGTGCTGGAAATGGTTCTGAACCGCGGGGATTCGCTGATCACCGGCAAGCATCTGATGGATGTGGAGGTGCCAGAGGATCCCAGGGAGCTGCTTAAAAACATCCGCCCGCTGTTCTATGCGGCCCTTGACAAGGCGGCGCATGCCATGGCGGAAGCGGCAAACGGCGCAACGTATGCCCTTTCTCATCTGCGCGTGCCCTTCCTCAGCGCCTTCATGGGCGGAACCGAAACCGGCTATGATATGCGCGATACCAGCCATCAGGGCACCCGCTATAACGGCAGCGGCTGCCTGATTCACGGTCTTTCCGTGGTATCCGATTCCTTCATCGCCATCGATCATCTGCTGCAGGAGCGTCCCCAGGATTGCCAGCGGCTGCTGGATGCGCTCAAAAATGATTTCGCCCAGGATGCGGAATTGCGGGAATATCTGCGCTCCTGCCCGAAATTCGGCAATAACATTCCAGAATCGGATCAGGAAACCGCCGAAATTGCCGCCCGGGTATCCGATCTGGTTGCCTCCCTGCGCAATAACTGGGGCAATCCCTTCCGTCCCGATTGGTCAAGCCCCAGCACGCATCTGACCTATGGCTACTGGGTGGGCGCCCTGCCGGATGGCCGCAAGAGCCGCGAGATGCTGGGCTACGGTGTGGATCCCCTTTTCGGCGATGCGCAGCAGGGCCTGGGCTTCCGCACCCTTTCCGCCTTTGCCCTGCCCTATGAAAAATTTGCCGGCGGCTATGCCTCGCATTTCGGCATCGATCCCAAATATTTCACCGCCCCCACCCTGGAGGAAAAGGGCATGCAGATGAAAAACCGCGTCATCGCGCCGCTGTTTTTCAATCCCGGCAATGAAAAAATGAGCCCCTTCTATCTCTACATGAATGTAACCACCCCCGAAACGCTGCGCAAGGTGCTGGCCAACCCGAAAAAATATGCGCCCAGCGGCGTTTACATCATGCGCATTCATGGCACCTTCGTCAATTTCCTCGATCTTTCCCCCGCCATCCAGCAGGATATTATCACCCGCCTGGATACCCAGTCCACCCGCCTGTAAGCACGCGGCGGCATGAGCAGAGAAAGGAGCGGCTTTATGCGCAGATATTTTCTCAGAACGATTGCGGGCCTGATGGCCCTGCTGCTTGGCGCGGGCTGCGCCGCCCAGGCAGCGGAAGAGGATGAAAGCATGAAATATATCGCCTCCTACCAGGAAAAATACCGTTCGCAGTATCATTTTTCCCCTGCCACCGGCTGGATCGGCGATCCCGACGGCTATGTTTTCTATCAGGGAAAGTATCATCTCTTCTGGTGGGGCAAGGCCACCTCGGAGGATCTTGTCCACTTTGATCAGAAAACCATCGGCGATACCTTTGCCACCATCGGCGATCCCGGCCTCGGCGATTATTTCACCGGCAGCGCCGTGATTGACAAGGAGAATACTGCGGGCTTCGGCGAAAACGCCATGGTCGCCATCTACACCAGCCCCACCCGGATGCAGCAGCAATCCATCTCCTATTCCACGGATGATACCTTTGACAGCCTCTATTATTACGAGGGCAACCCCGTTCTCGTCCATGAGGAACTCAGCGATTTCCGGGATCCCACCGTCTTCTGGGATGCCGCGCATGAGCGCTGGGCCATGGTCATCGTCCTCCCGACCCGGCAGAGCGTCGCCTTCTATTCCTCCCCGGATCTGAAGGAATGGACCTACCACAGCGAATTTGGCCAGATGGGGGCCCATGGCAAGGACTGGGAATGCCCCGATCTATTCAAAATGACGGCGGATGACGGCACAGAAA
The DNA here is from genome assembly GCA_964549135.1 of uncultured Oscillospiraceae bacterium. Classification (GTDB taxonomy): domain Bacteria; phylum Bacillota; class Clostridia; order Christensenellales; family Aristaeellaceae; genus RUG563. The sequence continues at coordinate 23,584 of CAZJUJ010000010.1, forward strand.
AATGGGTGCTGGTTGTCAGCGTCAGCCCCAATCAGGAGCAGTATTTCATCGGCGAATTCGATGGCGAGCGCTTCCTTCCCGATCCCGAGGTGACGGATTACCTGCAGAAGGGCATCGGCCTGGAGGGCGAAATCTTCTGCGATTTTGAGAGCGGCAGCTTTGGCGATTGGCAGGTAACCGGCGATGCCTTTGGCGCGGCCCCTGCCGATGCCCCGGCCCTTTCCGGCATTGGCCAGGGCGCTTTGCTGAGCGATGCCAAGGCCACGGGCAGCCTTGTTTCCCCCGAATTTGTCATTGAAAAAAACGCCATCAATTTCCTTCTCTGCACCAGCGCCGTCACGGAAAAGGCCTGCATCCGCCTGCTGATTGACGGCGAGCCCGTGCGCACCGCTTCGCCCGGCGGCGATTTCATCCTGCGCTGGTATGGCTGGGATGTGCAGGAATACATCGGCCGCACCGCCCGCATTGAAATTCTCGATCTGGATGAGCGCACCCGCATTGCGGTGGATCACATCATGTTTTCGGATTCCCTGCGCAATAACGGCCGGGAGCATGCCTTCTTTGTGGATGACGGCGCGGATTTCTACGCCTCCCGCACCTTCCGCGATTATGACGGCACCATGACGGATACCATTTGGCTGGGCTGGATGGGCAACTGGACATACAATAATAAGCTGCCCGCCATCAGCGTAACCGGCTATAATGCCCAGCGCGGGGCGCTGAGCATTGCCCGTTCCCTGCATTTGAATCGGCGGGATGGCTTCTATCGTCTGGAGCAGCGCCCCATCGAACAATTGCAGTCTCTCCGCGGGGCGGAAAGCAGCCTGCCCCTTCAGGCGCTTCCCCAGGGCGTCCATGCGCTTTCCGGCTTTGCGCCCAGCGCCAATGTGTATGAACTGGATGCGGTCTTTACGCCCGAAAGCGATAGCGATGTATTCGGCCTGAATCTGCTTTGCGGAGATGGCAAATCGCTGCCCATCCGCTATCATGCGGCTACCCAGTGCCTTACCGTGGATCGCACCAATTGCGCCGGGGAAAAGATATCGGATTTTTCCTGCCGGATGTCCTCCGTGCTTCCGCTCCGGGATGGCTGCCTGCGGCTGCAGATTTTTGTGGATAAGCGCAGCGTGGAAATCTTTGTAAACGGCGGCGAGCAGGTATTCACCCTGCTGACCTTCCCGGGTGAAAATCAGCTTGGCATTGAAACCTTCTCCCAGACCGGGGGGACGAAAATGGCGCTGAGCGGCTGGGAGCTTTCCTCCATCTGGCCGGGCCATATCCAGCCCATGCCCCGGCAAATGGAAAGCACCGATGACAGCATCATCTATACCGGCGAATATAGCTATCTGGAAAAGCAGCGCCGCTGCAATAACCGCGATTGCCATGAGATCACCGAGGGCAGCCTGACGGCCTCCTTTACCGGCACGGCCATCGATTGGTATACGCTCCTGAGCAAGGATTGCGGCAAGGTGGATATCTATATCGATGGCGTGCTGGATCGCCAGGGCCTGGATCTCTATGCCGTAATGCCGGACCGCAGAAAGGTCTACAGCAAAACCGATCTGGCCCCCGGCCCCCATACCATCACGATTCAAACCACCGGCCAGAAAAACGAAAACGCCACCGGCACCAAATTCAATCATGATACCTTCGTCTACCTGCCGCTGGAATAACGCGCAGGGGGAATGCGGGAAAAAATCATTGCGGGAGGATGCTTTTGCGTCAAAAGCACCCTCCCGCAAATTATTCGGCTTTCACGGAGGCGTGCGCCGTCCTTTTTTTATACAGCCGATATGTATTTCCATAGCTCATATGATTCTGATAGCTAACAACTGATTCCTGAACCTTGGAAAGTTCCATTTTCCCCGCCGCATATTCTTTTTTCAGCTTACGCATTCGATGCTGCCATCTGATTTTGCTATGCTTCTTTAAACGCCGGATCACAGCGCCATCCTCTGTCAGATAAAAGCGCCATCCCAGATACTCAACCCCATGCGCAATTGGAAATATCTGCGTTTTTTCGTTAAATTCCAGCTTCAAATCTGCCAGCAGCTTTCGCATTTCCGCAAGCGCATCATTCAGTATCTCCTTGCTATGGCTGATGAGAACGCAATCATCCATATAACGGGTATAATGCCTGATCCTCTTTTTTTCCTTTACCAATCGATCCAACGGATCCAGATAAAACAGAGCAAACCATTGGCTGGTCTGGTTTCCCATCGGTATTCCTTTTCCGGGGGCAACCTCATAGCTGTCAATAATATCAAACAGCATGCGTAATGTCCGTTCATCGTCTACAACACGCTGTAATCGTTCCTTAAGGCTTTCATGATCAATATTATCAAAAAATTTTCGCACATCGCATTTCAGAAAATAGCCTTTATTGCCATATTTTTTAAAGTGTTCATGCATAAAGCCGTTCAGCCGATTCATGGCAAACAGCGTTCCTTTATTTTTTCGGCATGCTGCGTTATCGTAGATCAAATGCCTTTCAAAGTATGGGGCCAGCAGATTATCGCACAGGCTGTGCTGCACAATCCGATCCTGATAATGCAGCGCATAGATTTCGCGCACCTTTGGATCATGGATGGTAAAATGATAGTATCCCGTCAGCCTGTATGACCCATTCGCCAATTCTTCCTGAAGCCGGCTCAGATTTGGGCCGGCATTCATTTCAAACTGAATGACATCCCGCGTTCCGCGCTTGCATTTTCGCGAAGTGATATACGCCCGATAAAGATTTTCAAAATCATATATCTTTTTATAATCAAATTTCATTTTTCATTCCTGTAAGGCCGCTCGGGGGATGCGCAAATGAGGGGGTTTGCGCATCCCAAAGGCATATGTACGAAAAGCGGCCTGTTTCATCCGCCGTCCGGGCCTCCGTCGGCATGTTTTTCCAAGGGTACTGCCGCTGGTCGATTCCACAGCAGCAGCATACTCCCTGTGAAAGGGAACGGTATTCCTTCTCCCCAGGGCACAGGCCGCCGTTCGCACGGACAGACTTCGGGCAAGCGAGGGGAAGCGGGGCGCACAGAATTGTTGTCGTTGTTGACATTGTTGTTGTTGAGGGAGCCGTCGGTGTTGACGTTCGCCGCATTGTTCTGATTGTTGCCGGGCGACCGCAGCCACCACCACCCGTACAATACCGCACCCGGATAAACGCCTCATTCCTGAGGCGATGATCCCTGTTTCTGCTTTGCGCTGGCCAAACGCTTCTGATCGCTGATGATCCACGCGCCCAGCAAATTTTCCGTGTTATACGCATGCTTGCTGATCTGCTCATATTGCTTGGGCTGGATTGCGCCCTGCTCCATGCTGACCTGCGCCACATACGCCAGCAGCTTCAGCGTAGACATTGCCTTGCGCTGATGCGTCTGCCGGTTTGCCCAGCCCGCGCGGCTGGAAGGGGTAACATAGATATCATTGGCATAATACAATTCCTCCACAATATCCAGCACATAGCCCTGCATGCGTCCGATCAGCGAAAAACGAAATTGCTTGGGGGATTTCTGCGTAATCGTCATCACATAGCTGAGCAGATTCTTGACAAACGTGATAACCTGTAATTCCGATTGCGTGTCAGCCGTGATCATCACCTCTTAGATAGCAGGGCAGTCCTGCCCGTTTTTGATTTTTGCGCCGCCCGCCTTACGGCGGGAAAAGGGCGCGCCTGCGGCGCGGGGATCTGGCGTTTCCTTTTCCCGGCCCGGCTGCCTGCGCTTCTTTTCCTGTGCCCCGTCCGTCCTTTATCCTCTGCCAGCAATTTATTTTTGCTGCGTTTTCGATTCAAGATCAGAAGATTCCAGATTCAAGATTCAACCAGAAGGCGGGGCGCACGGAACCATCGTCGCTGTTGACATAGGGGTGGCTGAGGGAGCCGACGGTGCTGACGTACGCCGCATAGTACTGACGGTAGCCGGGCGACCGCAGCCACCACCACCCGGCAGGCTCGCCATCTGCCGTCTTGTAGCTGCTCGATGTACCGGCCCCCTGCGCCTTGGCATACGCCGTGGGCGATACCCGCGATTTGGTATTATTGTCGTTACTGTAGGTTACGCCTAAGTACTTGTTGGCCTCGGCATAGCTCAGCAGGAAGATTTTGTCCTGGGTGTCATTGCCGCCGCTTGTACTCCACTTGCTGTATCCCTGGCTCTTGCTGTTATCCACGTTCGTTGTCAGAATTGCCGCTTGTTCCTCTGCCGTAAACGCACGGTTCATGAAATCCTTATTCAACCAGGTACGGAGGGTACACTTTTCCCAGGTTATGTTCGTATAGCTTGTATTGTACGGCTTTGCATCCAGCCCATACCGGCTCAGAAGCAATACTTTATTCCCCTGCCGATCCAATACCAGCCACTCAATCGGCGTTTCATCATTCCCGGATTTCGTCTGGGGATATGTTCCGAAGGTTACATAGTTGCCTACGCTAAACATCGCATCGCGAGCTGCTGCTGCTGCTGCCTGCTCCGCCGCATCGCTGTAATTGCCCAGCTGCAAAAACAGCGCCACGGCCTGGTCATATTGCCCGTCGGCGCGCAGGGAAAGAGCCTGGTTATACCGGTTTCTGGGCTGAATCACCTGGGTGATCAGCAGAATAACGGCCAGCGCCACCGCAGCGGCAGCCGAAAAAATCGCCAGCAGCCGATTGCGGATTTTGCGCCATTTTTCGGCGGCGATGCGCGCCTTTTCGGCCTGCTGCTCCCGGCGATGCGCTCCCGTTCCTCCCGGGCGGCGCGCTCCTCCGCCGCCTGTTTCCGCGCCCTTGCCCTTTCTTTCGCCCGCCGCAGGCATTCCTCCTGCAGCGCCTCGGCATCCCGATAAGCACCCACCCGGGCAAAGGCCTCCGCCGCCTTGCGGTAGCCGATTTCCGAAGTGGCAACCTGCATCTCCGTGCAGGCCTCCTGATAGAGGCCTTCCAGCCGCGCCGTTTCCTGATTTTCCAGCGCGGAGGCCAGATAGCCCTCATAAACCGCCCGCTGGGCGGCATCGGCAAAGCGCAGGGCCTTTTGATAATTGGCGTCCTGATCAAAGGGGGTATCCAGTTCCGCCAGCGCGGCCTCTGTGCGCCGCTGCAGACCGACACACAATTTGCCCATATACGCCGGGGCATATTCCGGATCGATATCCAGCACCCGATCCAGATATTCCCCCGCGCTGGAAAAATCCCCATCCTCCAGAAAGAGGGTGGCCCGCCGGAAGAGAGAGGCCACGCCGGGGGCCGCCGCCGAGGGCGCGGGCTGGGGCGCGGCTTCCTCCGGCTTCTGGCTCCCGATCACCTTTTCAATGCCGTGGAGCAGATCCTGCATAAAGCCGATCTTGCCCATATCCTGGCTCTGCAGCATGGAAAGCTCATCCGGCAGATCATAGACATTCATATCCCGATAGCAGGGAATCAGCAGCTTGGATCGATCCTGCTTCATCAGGGCGAGGAAGCGGCTCCATTCGTTTCTCACCCAGACGGCGGTAAAATATTCCGGCTTGCTGCCGATCACCAGCATCACCCGGGCGCTGTTCAGCGCGGCAAAAATATACGGCTCATATTGCTGGCCCAGCAGATTTTCCAGCGTCACCCGGGCGAAAAAGACCTTATAGCCCGCGTTGATCAGCTGATAATACATATCCTGGGCAATGGCGGAATCCGCCGTGCGGGTGCCCCCCTCGGTGGTTTCCTTGTAGCAGATGAAAATATCATAGGGCTCCTCCTGGGCGCTTACCTGAAGCAGCCCCCGCTGCAATTCGGATAGGCGCTTGCCCTCCGCCTCATAGAGGGAGCGGGTATAGCCATCCGGCGCATATTCCAGAGCGGAAAGATAATCGCTGTCGCTCAAAATCGAGGACTGCTGAATGCGATGGCAGGTGGGGATGCGCTCATGAGAAACGGGATCCTCCACATATTCGATGCCATAGCGGGAAAGCAGCAGGCCCCAATGGGCCTCGGCGCTGGTCTGATCCTCATTGAGGATCATTTCATAGGTGGCCACGGCCTTATCAAATTCGCTGATCATGCGGAAATGATTGGCGCGGTTGAAGAGATTCTCCATGCGCTGATCATTGACGCTGGGCAGGGTTACCGTGCTGCCGCAGCTATCGCATACCCCATAAGTCTGGTTTTCTGCGGCAATGATATCCCCGCCGCACATTTTGCATTTCAGAACCGCCATTGTCTTCTGCCTCCCGTGTCTGATTGAAATCATGGCCCCGCTTTTTCTCCCCGCGCCCCCCGCCGCAGACGCTGCGGACAGGAAACGCAGGTGTATATAAAATTATAGATATATACATAATTATTTTGCCCCCTGAAAAAGGAAAAGTCAACACAAAAAGCCAGTTTTCCCCAGCTTTTTCCAGAGGCAGGGGACGGAAGACACAGAAAAAACAGCCCCGATCCCCCGGCAGGATCAGGGCCGCAAAGAAAGGGCCGTTTTTCATTACGCAAGGATTTGCCGCATCGCCGCCGCCATCGCATCCAGGCTTTTTTGCGCCGCCTGATGCGTATCGGCCCGGGCGCTCAGATACGTTTTTACCTTCGGCTCGGTGCCCGAGGGGCGGATGATGGCCTTCTTCCCATCCGCCGTGGCAAAGGCAAGCACATTGCTTGGGGGCAGCCCCTCAATCCCCCGGGCGTAATCCCTGACGCTGGTAACCGGGCTGCCGTCAAGGGAGGGAAGCGGCTCCCGGCGCAATTGCGCCATAACGGCCTCCATGCGCTGCATGGGCGCAGCGCCCGGAATATCAAAGCTCAGCAGACGATTTTCCATGCAGCCATAGGCGGCATACATTTTTTCCAATTCATCCGCCAGCGTCAGCCCCCGGGCGGCGGCGCTCTGGGCCATTTCGGCAATGAGCATGCACGCCATCACCCCATCCTTATCGCGCACATGCGTCCCGGCCAGATAGCCGCAGCTTTCCTCAAAGCCGAATACATAGCGGCCGCTCTCCCCCGCCGCCTCCAGCTGCCCGATGATTTCGCCAATGTATTTAAAGCCCGTCAGGCATTCCGCCACGGAAGCGCCATACCGCCGGGCAATGGCAAAGGCAAGATCGCTGGTGACGATGGTCTTGACGATCAGCGGCCGGGCGGGCAGCGTGCCCCTTTCCCGGCGGGTTTTCAGGATATATTCCAGCAGCAGCAGCCCCACCTCATTGCCGGTCAGCACGGCGTAAGCGCCGTCCCGCCGCCGGACGGCGACGCCCACCCGATCGCAATCCGGATCGGTGGCAATGAGCAGCGCCGCCCCTTCCGCCCGGGCGCGGGCAAGCCCCAGGGCCAGGGCCTCATGCAATTCGGGATTGGGCTTTGGGCAGGTGGGGAAATGCCCATCCGGCGCGCATTGCTCCTCCACCTCCAGCATTTCAATCCCCTTCATGCGGCCCAGCACCGCCCGGACGGGCTCCAGCCCCGTGCCATGCAGGGGCGTATAGACCAGGCGCAGCGGCGTTTTCTGCTGCGGCTGCACGCGGCAGGCAAGCGTCCGCTCAATAAACGCGTCAAATATGCGCTGCGGAATATCCTGCCAAAGCCCCGCCGCCCGGGCGGCAGCCTCTGCCATGGGCCGGGCCTGGCCATAGGCCACGGCGGCAATACAGGCCGTGATATCGGCGGCGGCCTGTTCCGTAATCTGGCAGCCATCCGGGCCGTAAACCTTATAGCCGTTATACTGCGCCGGGTTATGGCTGGCGGTAATCACCACCCCGGCATCGCAGCCCATTTCCCGCACGGCGAAGGAGAGCATGGGCGTGGGCATCAGGCGCGGATAGACCTGCGCCGCCACGCCGTTTGCCGCCAGCACCCCTGCCGTCACGGCGGCAAACTGCCCCGAGCAGAGGCGGGAATCATAGGCGATGGCCACGCGCCGCCCGCCTTTTTTCCGCAGATAATCCGAAAGCCCCTGGGTGGCCCGGGCCACGGTATACGCATTCATGCGGTTGGTGCCCACGCCCAGTATGCCCCGCAGGCCCCCCGTGCCAAAGGCAAGCTCCGCGCCGAAGCAGGAAAGCAGCGTCTGCTCATCCTGCATGCTCTCCCGCGCCGCCTGCCGGGTATCCGCATCAAAAAGGACGCTCTGCGCCCAGTATTCCGCCATTTTCATTGGCTGCATGGCTGTTTTCTCCTTTGCAAATAATGAATATCCCCGCGGGCAGGAGAATTACTTCTCCCGCCGCAGGGATGCATACAGGGCTTACCGGGGGCCGCCGGCCAGGCAGAGCGCAACCAGCTCATCCACCTTGGCCGTGGCCAGCGCAATCACGGTATCGGATGCGCCGTAATAGATTTTCACCGTGCCATCCTCCTCTAAAATGGCGGCGGTGGGGAAAATCACATTGGTGCGGAAGCCCTCCTTCACCTCGTAATCGGCTTCGGGGGCCAGCAGCGGCTCGCGATAGATGCCCAGCACCTTCCTGGGGTTTTCCAGATCCAGCAGGAGCATCCCGGCGCAATAGCGCTTCCGCCAGGCATCCTCCCAGCCGTTTTTGCCCCGGGCGGGATCGATATCCACGCCGTGCGTAAACACCAGCCAGCCCTTTTCCGTCCGGATGGGGGGCGCGCCGGGGCCTACCTTATCATTGCTGTAGTGAAAATCCTCCACGGCGGCCACCAGGCTGGGCCTGCCCCAGTAGATCAGATCCGGGGATTCGCTCATCCAGCAGTCAAAGCGATCGCGGCCGCGGCTGTAGACGGGCATGGGCCGCTCCAGACGCATATATTTGCCGCCGATTTTTTCGGGGAAAAGCACCATATTGCGGTTATCCGGCACGGTCAGGGAGAGAATCTCCCAATCCTTAAAATCGGTGGTTTTGGCAATGCCGCCGCGCAGACCATGATGCGTATCCACGGCAAAGGTCATATAGACCTCCCCCTCGATCACCGTCAGGCGCGGATCATAGCAGCGCGTGATTTCCCCGGCAGGCACATCGAATTTTTTCTCCAGCTCCTGATCCCGGATATCAAAGCAGGCCTTCGGATCGACCGTCCAATGGATGCCGTCCCGGCTTGTGCAGATGCCGATGTTGGTGCCCTCAAAGCGGCTGCCCTCAACGTAATTGTAATCATTGCGGAATACCATCACATATTGGCCGCCATATTTGACCGCGCCCGCATTGAATACCAGCGTGGAGGCATAGGGCACATCTTTGCTGGTCAGGACGGGATTGCCCGCATAGCGCGTGATGCAGGGGCAGGATTTCAGAATGGGATTGGACATAGGTATCTCCTCTCTATATGCCTTTCTTTACTTAAGAATCATCAGATTCACCGTGCCGGGCGCTATATGCAGCGCCTCGGAGGCAGGCCTTTCGCTCTTCCTTACAGCCTCGCGGCCCACGGCGCTGCTGGCATCAAAGGCATCCGCAGACAGGCAGATTGCCTTCTCCATCGCATAGCCCTTGGGCAGCACCAGATCATAGGCGCTGCTCCTGGAAATATTGGTTACAAACAGGCGGATGCTTCCGTCCCCGGCAAGGCTGGCCGCGCAATCGATGACGGGGAGCATCCCCGCGCGCCCCGCATCCATCATCGGCGCTTCAAACAGGCAGTCCACGCGCCGCCCCGCCAGATAATCCCGATACAATTTCAGCACATGATAGGTCGGCTGGACATAGGATGCATCGCCGTCGGTCATAATCGGGCCCAGCACGTTCACCATCTGCGCCAGATTGGTAATGCCAATATCCTCCGCATGCAGAACAAAGGTGTTCATCGTGCAGGCCGTCCAGAGCGCATCCTTCCAGGTATAGATCATCTTTACGCCATAGCGGTTGTCTTCGCCCCGGGGCGTGCTGTTCCAGATATTCCATTCATCAATGCAGAGCTTGATATCCTCCTGCCTGCGCGGGAAGCGATACCACTTATTGAAGGGCTCCCTGCGCATGGAATAGCCCCGGACGAAGGGAATCAGCGAATCCAGCGTGGCGCGGAAATCCCGCATGGAGGCAAAGGGGCCGTATTCGCCGCGCCCGCCCTCGCCGGAATAATGATGGATGGAAAAATAATCGCAGATCTGCTCCAGCGAATCAAGAATTTTTCCGTTCCAGTCGGGATAGCGCGCATCGCCCACGAAAACCAGCTTAATCGAGGGATCCATCAGCTTCATATGCTTGGCAAATTCCCAAGCATCCGAAATATAGCGGGCGGGATCATGCTGCGCGCCCAGATCCGGCACCGCATTGCTCTCATTGCCGATGCACCAGTATTGAACGTGAAAGGGCTCGGGATAGCCATGGACCACGCGCAGATCGGCATAATAGGTGCCGGGCTCCCCATTGCAGTATTCCACCCAGTTGGCGGCCTCCTCCGCGCTGCCGCTGGCCATATTGACGCAGATCATGGGCTCGGCCCCCAGGCTGCGGCAGTATTCGATGAATTCCGCCGTTCCAAAGCCGCCGTCATTGATGCCGCCCCAGATCAGATTTTTTCTTTTCTTTCTTTCCGCCCGGGGGCCGATGCAATCCATCCAGTGATAAATATTCACATAGGTGCCGCCAGGCCAGCGCAGAATGGTCGGCCGCAGCCCCCTGGCTTTTTCAAGCACATCCTGCCGGATGCCGCTTTCATCCGCAGACGGGCTGCCGGGATCATACACGCCGCCCTGAATGCAGTTTTCGATAAATTCAATGAAATGGCCAAAGATCAGCGGACTGATGTTCACATCCGTGGGCTGAAGCTCCAGATGAAGCCTTGGATTCTCCGTCATGGTTTCCGCGCCCCTTCCTGCAGTCATGGCAGGCCGTAAAGGCCTTTGAGAAAAAGGGACCGCGAGATAAACTCACGCGGTCCCCGCAAAGCCGGAAAAATTACGATTGCTTCTCCAGCCGGATCAGCGGCTTACTTATTGAAGCCCTGGCCGTCGTTGTAGCTGGCATAGAGATCAACCAGCGGCTGATAGGCCGGGATGAGCTTCTCGTTGATGAACTGATCCATGGTAGCGCGGTCGATTTCGCCAGTGATGTACTTGGTGCGCATTTCAGACCATTCATCGCCAATGCCGGATTCAACGATCTTCAGATCAACATCGCCATAGCCGGGAACGGCGGTGCCCTTCAGGTAGGGGATGCGGGTAACCTGCGCGCCGATGCGATCATACGCCTCGGAGAAGGCGGCGATTTCTTCCTCGGTGCTGCCATTGGCAATCAGGAGGCCCTTATCGGCGGTCTGATAGTTGATGGTGGCATAGGTGGCGCAGTACTTGTTGGCGTTTTCCAGCTGTTCTTCCGTCTTGCTGGCATAGCGGCGGGCTGCGTCAAATTCGGTGTAGGTCACGCCCTCCAGGCCGAAGACCAGCAGCTCGTTGACAGCGTCGGTATAGCCGCCGTCCAGCACCTTCAGGGCCAGCTCAATATTCTTGCAGTCGGCGCTGATGGCGTAGTTGCCCCATACCTGCGGCTCGTAGTAAACGTTGGATACCTCATCCTCCATGGCCTTCAGGGAGGGGCCGGCAACGATCCAGCCATCGGGGTTGGCAGCCTTGAAGGTTTCATTGTTGCGGGTGATGAGATGCTCGATGACGGTGGAATAAAGCACGCCGATCTTGCCGGCATAGAACATATCCTCGTCCTCATACGCCTTGATCAGATAGAATTCCTGATCCATGGCGCCGGCGGCATACTGCTCACGGCACCAATCCAGATACTTCTGATAGGCGGGCTGGGCATACATGACGGTGTAGTTGCCATTCTCATCGGGCACTTCGGTGGGCAGAATGCCGAAGCCGGAAACCAGGCAGCGATGCTCGGCGGCCAGGCCGGTATTCAGCGTCCAGCCATAGGTATCATCGATGCCGTTGCCATCGGGATCCTTGGTGGCGAAGGCGATCATGACCTCGGCAAATTCTTCGGGCGTGGTGGGAACCTTCAGGTTCAGCTTTTCAAGCCAGTCGCCGCGATAGAGGATGCAGTCCCAGGGCTTGGTCTGCACCCGGGGCAGGGAGTAGATGCCACTGGTGCCGTCCTCATTGAGTACGGTCACGTTGAACAGTTCCTCGCTGGTAAGCACCTTGTAGGCGTTGGGCATATCCTTCTCATTGAGATAGGGGGTCAGATCCAGCAGCAATCCTTCGCGGGCCCACTGGGTGTAGAGCGCGCCGGTATCGCCCACATAGATCAGATCGGGCAGATCGCCGGAGGCCATGACCACATTGCGGCGGTCATAGTAGCTGCTGATGGGCGGCGCTTCGATCTCGATATCGATGCCGTACATATCGCCCCAGGCTTCAATCACGGGGTTGTCCTCCACGATGTAGGACGCGGGCAGGCGCTGCAGCATGGTCAGGGTTTCCGCCATGGCAGTCGCGCTCAGGCTCAGCAGCAGGCAGAGCGCAAGCACAAGAGAGAGGAACTTCTTCATAGACCAATACCTCCTTTTATTTTTCAAATTGCCTTTCGTACCGGCAAGTTGAATCAGTACAGGGTCGCCCCGCCAAGGCGCTTGGCGATGCGGTTGCTCGAGAAGATCAGCACCGTGCCTACAATGTTTTTGAACAGGCCCACCGCCGTGGAATAGGAATAGCGGCCGCCGCTGATGCCGATCTTGTAGGTATACGTTTCAAATACGTTGGAAACCGATTTGTTCAGATCGTTCTGGAAGAGGAAAATCTGCTCAAAGCCGTTATTCATCAGGCCGCCCACGGACAGAACCAGCTGAATGACGATGGTGCTGGCCAGGCCGGGAAGGGTAATATGCAGAATCTTCTGCCAGCGGTTTGCGCCGTCCACCGTGGCGGCCTCATACAGATCAGGATTGATGCTGGTCAGGGCCGCCAGATAGATGATCATGCCCCAGCCCGCTTCCTTCCAGATATGCGTGCCCACGATGACGGTTCTGAACCAATCGGCTGAGCCCAGGAAATTGATCTTTTTCCCGCCCAGGGCAACGATGGCAGCGTTGATGATGCCGTCGTTCATGCTCAGGAAATTGCTGGCGATACCGGCCAGGGTAACCCACGAAATGAAATGGGGCAGATACATCAGCGTCTGGCTGACCTTCTTATAGGTTTTGCTGCCGATTTCGTTGATGAGCAGCGCCAGGATAATGGGCACGGGGAAGGAAATGGCCAGACGCAGGATGCTCAGCACCAGGGAATTGGTCAGAACACTATAGAACTGATCGCTGGTAAAGAGCATTTTGAAATGCGCAAAATGATTGAAGGGGCTGCCGAAAATGCCCTTCTTGAAGCTGAAATCCTGGAAGGCCATGATGACGCCGTACATCGGCACATACTTGAAAATGATCAGATAGACAAGCCCGGGAATGCTCATCAGGTAAATGTAGCGATTTTTGATCAGCTGCCGGAGGAAAGCGGATTTGGGCGTTTTTGCGGAAGCCTTGGCTGTCATTCCTTCACACCTCCCAGAACCAGACCGCTCATGAAGAAGCGCTGAATAAACGGATAGACCATGATGATGGGCACGGTGGCCACAACGATGGAGGCCATTTTCAGCAGGAAGGGCGAGGTATGGTTTTCCTCCACCACCATGCCGGCCTGGATTTCATTGGCACCGGATTCAAACACCAATTCGCGCAGCACCAGCTGAAGCGGCCATTTGGTGCGCTTGGTCATATACATGATGGCGCTGAAATAGCTGTTCCAGTAGCCCACCAGGGTAAACAGCCCCAGCGTGGCAAGAATGGGCAGGCACAGGGGCAGCACGATGCGCAGCAGCACCTGGAGATCATTGGCGCCGTCCACCGTGGCGGCCTCCTCCAGGGAGGCAGGCAGCCCCTCGATATAATTGCGCATCAGGATCAGATTGTAGCAGCCCAGCAGTCCCGGCAGAATCAGCGACCAGAGGCTGTTGATCAGCCCCAGAGAGCGGATCAGGAAATAATCGGGGATCATGCCGCCGGAAAAGAACATGGTGAAAATCCACAGCTTCATGATCAGCTTGGTGCCCCTGACATGCTTCTTGGTCAGAGGATAGGCCGTCAGCACCAGCAGCACCATGGAAAGCGCCGTGCCCACGATGGCCACAAAGAGCGTGTTTTGGTAGCCCGTCCAGATGTAGCGGTAATCCAGCACCATCTGATACGCTTCCAGCGTCAGCCGGGAGGGAAAGAGATCAAAATGATTTTTCAGATACAGATCATACGGCGTAAAGGAGTAAATAACCACCAGCAGGAAGGGCACAAAACAGACCAGTGCAAACAGGCCCGCCACCGCATACGATACAATCGACACGGCATAGTCATCGGCGCCGCGCTTGATGTGGCCCCGCGTACCCCCGGCCTTCAGCTTCTGCGTCGCATCCATCCTCATCATCCCTTCCGTTCAATTTTTTATAGATCGATTATACATCACATAAATTGACCTGTCAAGTGATTTTATTGAATATTGTCAAGTAATTTTGCTGTTTTTTTCCTGCATGCGGAGAACGAATATTTTTCAATCCATTTGTTCAGACCGTTATTCGGACAGATCGTATAAAGATTTTGCTTTTTCTGAAAAATGCAGCTTGATTTTTTACTTGATTTTTTATGAAAGCAGCCGCCTCCTTCGCCGCTTTTTCGTTTTTGCTTGACAAAGTACTTGATTTTTTGTATAATAAAAAACGGATTTTGCAAGAAACAAGGAGTGTAGGGCTTGAAGTACAAGGCAGTCACCATGGCCGATATCGCGCAGGAGCTGGGCATCAGCAAAAATGCAGTTTCCCTGGCGCTGCGCGGCAAGGCCGGCGTGAGTGAGGAATTGCGCACCCGGGTCAACGAAAAGGCAAAGGAAATGCAGTACAGCGGCGTCAGCAGCGCATCGGGCTGCATTCTCGCTCTGATTCCCCAGCATCTGGCCAGCAACGCCAGCATGTTCTATCATCAGCTCTGCTTTGATATGGAGGCCTGCGCCTCGGCCCGGGGCTATCAGTTTATCATCAGCAGCATTTCCCATGCGGAGGAGAGCCTGCTCCGTCCGCCAGCCCTGCTCAGCAGCGTCCCCTGCATGGGCATCATCACCGTAGGCACCCTATCCAAGGATTACTGCAAGCTGATCAGCCAGCTGGGGCTGCGCTATGTCATGGTCGATCAGTATTATGATGATGTGCCCGTCAGCAGCGTCACCACCGCCAACAGCGCCGGGGCCTATCAGCTCACCAGCCATCTGATCGAGCGGGGCCATCGGCGGATTCAGTTCTTTGGCACGCGCTTTCGCACCTCCTCTCTGGAGGATCGCTACATCGGCTATTCCCGGGCCATGCGCGATCACGGGCTGGAGGTGCTGAGCAATCCGCTGCTTGACCGGCGCGATGTGGATGTGGAAAGCTATGATCTGATCCTGCAGGCGCTGGAAGAGATGCCCGTTCTGCCCACGGCCTTTGTCTGCGGCCACGATCTGACGGCCCATCACATCATCCGCGCCCTGGATCGGCGCGGCCTACGCTGCCCGGATGATTTTTCCGTGGTGGGCTTTGATAATATCCTCAATTTCGATATCGCGGCGCTGAATCTGACCACCTATGATACGCCCAAGACCGAAATTGCCCATGCCGCCATTGATCTGTTTCAGCATCTGGACAGCCGGGCCCCCAAGCGGCTGCAGATCATGGGCGAGGCGATTTTCCGGGGCAGCGTAAAGGATATCCGCTGAGGCGCAGGCGGCCCGTCCGCCCTTCCGAAAAAAAGAAAAAAAGCCAGTCATCCCGCGGCGTTCCCTGAATGCCCGCGGGATTTTTTTGCGTTTCCGGCCTACCCGCCATATGGCGCGCCCGCCCGCAGCCGCATTTTCGTTTTTGACAATTTGCCATGATGGTGCTATGATGAACCGGAAAATACAGAAGTCCGCCTTCCCCCGGAGCCGGGGAACAGGAAAAGGCATCATAGGAGCGATTATGAAAAAACGGATAAAAGGCTGGTTTGAGAATATCAGCCTGCAATGGAAATTCTTCGCGATTCTGCTTCTGGCGCTGCTCATGGTATTCACGGGCATCATGCTGACCAATCGCCTGACCAACCAGGCCTACAATGACGCCCTGTATGAGCGCACGGTTCAGCTGTTAACGGTGTTTTCCCAGAATATCCAGACGGAATTGGAAAACGCGGCGAACGTTTCCTTCATGATCATCGCCGATAACGTGGTGCAAAGCGCGCTGACAAAAATGCAGCAGCATGCCTTTGGCACGGAGGAATGGATTGAGGCCCGGCACGAGGCCAATGACCGCCTGATGAGCATGAGCCTGCTGCACAGCAATGTGGATTCCATCCTGCTGCGGCTGCCCACGGGAAGCGAGCTTTCCCGCGTAACCCCCGGCAAGGGCATCCCCGCCGCCCTGCTTACGGAGTATGCCCAGGCCATCCGCGCCGCCGGCGGCAGAGAGATCTGGATTGCGGAAACGGAAATGCCGGGCACGCTCTTTCTGCTGCGGGATGTACGGAAAATCGCCGATCTATCCCTGGATTCCCTGGGCGTCATCGCCCTGAGGGTGGATATGGATAAAATCGTTTCCAACTGCCGCTCGCCCCTGGCGGATATGGGCATGTCGCTGCTGTGCGGCATTGATCTGGGGGATACGCGGGTTTTTGCCAGCCAGCCCTCCATCATGCATGTAAACATGGGGGAGGAGCATTTTGCACTGAAAAAAATCGATGGGGAAACCATGTTCTGCGTGCGCTATTCGCCCCAGAATTCGGCCTGGAGCTATCTGGCCGCCCTCCCCTATGACGCCATCATTCTCTCCATTCGCCAGGCATCCGGCCTGGCCACGGTCATCGCCCTGGCCACGCTGCTGTTGGCGCTGGCCCTGGGCGCAACGCTGACGGCCTCCATCGTGCGCCATTTCGGGCGGCTTCTGGAAAAATATGATGCCTTCGCCCAGGGCCAGTTCCAGCCGCTGGGGCCCATGGATCCCTACCTGAACCGCAGGGATGAAATCGGGGCGCTGAACCGGCGCTTTGATTCCATGGCGGCAGAGCATCAGCGCATGATCAACGATATTTATGTCAAGCAGCAATTGCTGCTGGAAACGCAGCTGCGCCAGCTCCGCAGCCAGATTCAGCCTCATTTTCTCTATAACACCCTGGAATCCATCTATTGCCTGGCGGAACGGGAGGGAAACCGGCGCATCGCCACCATGACCGGCGCGCTGGGCAGAATGCTGCGCTCGGCGCTCAATGATAAGCGGGAAATGGTCACGGTGCGGGAGGATCTGAAAATCGCCCAGGATTATCTGCATATTCAATTGATCCGCCATGGCGAGCGGCTGCAGGCGGATTTCCGGCTGGAGGAGGATAGCCTGGATGCGCTGCTCCCCGTCATGACCCTGCAGCCCCTGGTGGAAAATGCGGTGCGCCACGGGGCGGAGGAAATGCTGGATATCTGCCGGATCCAGATTTTCAGCCGCACAGAGGGAAAATATATCGATCTGATCGTGCAGGATAACGGCCCGGGCATGGATGAAAATATCATGGAGCAGATAAAAGCCGGGCAGGTGCGCTCGGAGGGGATGGGCATTGGGCTGAGCAATATTCAGGCGCGGCTGAAAATGACCCTGCAGGATGATCAATGCGGGCTGCGCATCCGCCGGGAAAACGGAAAAACCCAGGTGATTGTGCGAATCAAGGCAAAGGAGATGGAAACATGATTAAGCTTTTACTGGTGGATGACGAACGGATCATTCGGGAGGGAATCGAGGCCATGCTGCCGCTGGAGAAGCTGAATATCCGCCTGACGGATTCCTGCCCCAATGCCTTTGAGGCGCTGGAAAGCATGGAAAATGATATGCCGGATATTCTGCTGACGGATGTAAAGCTGCCGCAGATGGATGGGCTGGCGCTGATTGAGCGGGCGCTCCGGCTGAACCCGGCCCTGCAGTGCATCGTGATTTCCGGCTATGATGAATTTGATTTTGCCCGGAAGGCCATGAAAATGGGGGTCAGGGAATATCTGCTCAAGCCCTGCACCCGGGAGGAAATGGAGGAGGCGATTGCCCGCATCTGCGCGGATATCCTTTCCGCCCGGCAGAAAATGAGCAAGAGCCAGAATGACCGGGACAGCCGGATTGCCAAGCTGGCGGAGGAAATCGCCGCGCTGATCCCGGAGGATCGCGAGCATTCGGCCACGGCGGATCAGGTGCGGGCCGTGGCGGAGGCGCATGAGGGAATGCCCCTGCTGCGGGAGGCCTATACCCTCCTGATCCTCCAGCAGGAGGCCCAGCCGGAAAAGGCCCTGAATTCCCTGAAAAAGGCCTATGGCCAGGGCGGCATCTCCCCGGATGAGGTGGCCAGCGGGCTCAATCTCATGCGTCCCCAGGCCGGGAAACACCGCGAATTCGTGCATGCCATGCGCGCCTATATTCATGCGCATTACGGGGAGGAGAATCTTTCCCTGCAGTATCTGGCGGATCATGTGGTGCATATGCGGGCGGATTATATCGGCCGGGAATTTGCCCGGGAAACGGGCATGAAGCTCAGCGCCTATCTGCTCAAGGTGCGCATGGAAAAGGCAAAGACCATGCTGGCGGCCTCCCAGGAGGATCAGCGGATTTATGACGTAGCCGAAAAGGTCGGTCTGGGGCATAATCCGCAGTATTTCTCCCAGTTATTCCGAAAATACACGGGATACACGCCCAAAGAATACGGAAAAGAAGGAAAAAACAATAATAATTGAACAAACATCACAAAATATTTTCTTTTCATCCTGCGCCCCTTTTTCTATAATAAAGCCAACAAAATCATTATACTTGGAGGTGCAATCCCGATGAAAAGATTCCTGGTATTCCTCATGACAGCCGTATTGCTTCTGGGCATGGTTTCCTTTGCCCGGGCAGAAGAGCAGACCACCATCCGCGTTCTCTGGTGGGGCACCCAGACGCGCCATGATCTGACCGGCGCAGCCATCGAAAAATTCATGGAAAAGAACCCCGATATCAAGGTAGAGGCCGAATTCACCGATTGGTCGGGCTACTGGAGCAAGCTGGCCACCCAGGCGGCGGGCGGCCTGGTGCCCGATGTGGTGCAGATGGATTACGCCTACATCACCCAGTACGCGAAAAATAAAGTGCTGGCCGATCTGACCCCCTACATCGAATCCGGGGCGCTGGATGTCAGCGATACCTCTGAAAGTCTTCTGGCCAGCGGCCAGGTTGACGAGGGCATCTATGGCGTTCCCTGCGGGGCCAATTCGCCCGCCCTGCTCTACCGCAAGGATTTTCTGGAAAAGGCAGGCGTTACCGTGCCCCTTGCCCCCACCGAATCTGAATACCAGGAAATCGTCCTGAAGGTATACCAGGCCACCGGCCGTGCAGCCGCCCGCGAAACCAGTCTGGATGCTGTAAGAAATTATGTGCGCAATTACGGTATGAACCTATATAATAATGAAGGAACTGCTCTCGGTTTTGATGATCCTGTCTATATTGTGCGTGTATGGGAGCGTTATCTCAGCGAAGTTGCCTCCGGCGTGCAGCTGGGCATAGGCGAGGCCACCCAGTCCACCGCGTTTGATGCCTTTGCCTCTGATGTATGGATGAGCAAGCACTACACCAATGAGCTTACGGCCTACGAAACCGGCTCTGGCTGCAAGCTGGAATTGGCCATGGTGCCCACCGAGGATGACGCAACGACCCCCGCCACCTACATTAAGCCCACCATGTTCTGGTCTGTCGCCAATAATTCCGCCGCCAAGGACGCTGCCATTCGGTTCGTGGATTTTTGCACCAATGATCCCGATTACTTCGACATCGTCGGCGTTGACCGCGGCATTCCGATTTCCAGCAAAATCCGTGAGCATCTGGAAGGCCACCTGAGCGAAAACGATCAGAAGGTCGTTGAATTTATGAATTTCGTTTCTTTACCCGGCAATACTTCTCCCATCATGAAGGCTGATATCCCCGTTCACAATGAACTGGTGGATCTCTACAGTACCTATTTTGAACAGGTTCAGTATGAACTGATCGATGATCTGACCGCCCATGCCCAGGCCTTTATGGATGAGGCCAACGCAATCATCGCCAAATCTCTCGAGGCCGAATAAGCCGCCAAGCCATCGGGGCCGCCTGCGGGCGGCCCCCATTTTTAGGCAGCCATCCGCGCTGCGCAAGGAGTAATAGCATGAGCAGACTGAGCCAAGCGTTAGACCGTGAAAAAAACGCCGGATACATTTTCATCCTGCCCTTTATCATCGGTCTGATCTTTTTTACGGTGATCCCCTTCGTTTCCTCCCTCTATCTGGCCTTCACGGAATACAATATTCTCACGCCGCCCAAATGGATTGGGCTTTCCAATTTCCGGCGCATGTTTTTTGAGGATAAATTCTTCTGGCAATCCTTCTGGGTCACCTTCAAATTTGCGCTGATTCAGGTGCCGGTAAAGCTATTGGTTTCTCTGGGCGTGGCGCTGCTGCTTTCCAAGGCCACCCGCGTCACCTCCATTTACCGGGCCGCCTTCTATATTCCCTCCCTCATGGGGGGCAGCGTGGCCATCGCGCTGACCTGGAAGCAGATTTTTGCCCTGAAGGGCCCGATCAACGGCCTGCTGGGGCTGATGAATATCGCCCCGGTAAAATGGCTGACCAACCCCAGCACCGCCCTGGGCGTGCTGATCAGCCTGGGCGTATGGCAGTTTGGCAGTTCCATGCTCATTTTCCTGGCCGCCATCAAAAATGTGCCCCAGAGCTATCATGAGGCCGCCATTGTGGATGGCGCGGGCCCGGTCAAGCGGTTTTTCACCATCGTGCTGCCCATGATCACCCCCGTTTTCTTCTTCAATCTGATCAATCAGCTTATCGGCTCCTTCCAGGCCTTCAATTCCAGCTATCTCATCACCCAGGGCAAGCCCCTCAATTCCACGCTTTATTACGGCGTGCATCTCTATAACCGGGCCTTTACCTATTATGAAATGGGCTACGGCAGCGCCATGGCCTGGTTCATGCTGCTGGTGATTGCGGCGTTCACGGCGCTGATCTTCCGCTCCTCCAGCGCCTGGGTCTATTATGAATCGGAGGGGAAGTGAGCCTATGGTCAATCAGATCAGCACCCGGCCCCGCAGCGTATCCCGGACAAGAAAAATCCATACCGCGCTGTATCATCTCATCGTCGGCATTCTGAGCATCGCCATGCTCTATCCATTATTATGGATGGTGGCCTCCTCCTTTAAGCCCAACAGCGAAATCTTTGTCACCGTTACCAGCCTGATCCCCGAAACCTTTACCCTGGAAAACTATATCACTGGCTGTCGGGGCTTTGTGGGGCTGAATTTCGGCGTTTTCTTCGGCAATTCTTTCCTTGTGGCCGGGCTTTCCACCCTGGGGGCCACGGCCTCGGCGGCGCTGGTGGCCTTTGGCTTTGCGCGGCTCAAATTCCCGGGGCGCAAGATATGGTTCGCCGCCATGATCGTCACCATGATGCTGCCCAATCAAGTCATGATCATTCCGCGCTTCGTGCTGTTCAATGAAATGGGCTGGGTGGGCACCTTCCTGCCCATGACGGTGCCCGCCTTCTTTGGCAGCGGCTTCAATATTTTTCTGGTGATGCAGTTCATCCGCGGCATCCCCCGGGATATGGATGAGGCAGCCCGGATCGACGGCTGCAGCTGGTATGGTATTTTCGCGTTTATCGTTCTGCCCATGATCATTCCCGCCCTGGTCACCGTGGCGGTGCTTACGTTTATCGGCAGCTGGGGCGATTTTATGGGCTCGCTTCTGTATCTGAATAAACCGCAGAAATATACCGTCGCCTATGCGCTGAAGCTCTTTGCCGATTCCTCCTTTACCGACTTTGGCGCAACCTTTGCCATGTCCACCCTTTCCCTCATCCCCACGCTGATCATCTTCTTCCTGTTCCAGAAAAATCTGGTGGAGGGCATCAGCACCCAGGGCCTCAAGGGGTAAGGAACAAAAAATACAAAACAATTGGGAGGTAGTAAGAATGAAAATCTGTCTGATCGGCTGCGGCGGCATCGCCGGCACCATGCATGCCCCCGCCCTGAAAAAATACCAGCAGACCCACCCCGTCCTTCAGCTTGCCGCCTGCTGCGATACCCGGGAGGAGCAGGCCCTTGCCATGAAGGAAAAATTCGGCTTCGCGCGGCATGCCACGGATTACCGGAAAATGCTGCAGGAGGAAAGGCCGGATGCCGTTATCGTGGCGGTCAATACCCGCTATGCAGCCAATGTGGGGGCGGATGTGCTGCGGGCGGGCATCCCCATGCTGATTGAAAAGCCGCCGGGATCCAATACCCAGGAAACCCGGCAGCTGCTTGCCGAGGCGCAGAAGGGGCAGGTGCCCTGCCAGGTGGCCTTCAATCGGCGCTATATGCCCGTGCTGTGCGCCCTGCGGGAGCAGACGCCGGATAAACTGCAGCTGATTACCTATGAACTGATCCGCCATAATCGCAGAAATGGACATTTTGTAGAAACGGCCATTCACGCCATTGATACCGTGCGCTTCCTGGCGGATGCCGATTACCGCCGTGTCCGCTTTACCTATCAGGAAATGCCGGAATATGGTCAGGGCGTCTGCAATATCTTTATGGATTGCCAAATGACATCCGGCGTGTACGCCCAGCTGCGGATATGTCATATGACCGGCGCAACGCTGGAGCGGGCCTCCCTGTATGGCGAAAACCGGCTGGTGAAGGCGTATACGCCGGTCTGGGGCGCATACGACCATCCGGGCCGCATCGAAGATTTCCGGAATGATCAGCCGCCCATCGTTACCAGCTTCGCGCCGGGAGAGGTATTCGAAACCAACGGCTTCCTGGCCGAGGATACCGCCTTCCTGGACGCCATCGCGCAGAAAAAATCCCCCCGCCCGAATATCGCCGCCGC
This sequence comes from uncultured Oscillospiraceae bacterium, assembly GCA_964549135.1. GTDB lineage: Bacteria > Bacillota > Clostridia > Christensenellales > Aristaeellaceae > RUG563. The sequence continues at coordinate 46,323 of CAZJUJ010000010.1, forward strand.
CCTCAACTCCATGCAGATTAAGGATTGCATCGATCAGCGGAAAACAGAATTCCTTCTCGCCGATTAACGAACGGGGAAAGAACGGGGAGAATAATTGCGGGGAACCATTCTTTGTTGCCAAAGAACGGTTCCCCGCACCCCTCCAAGAAAGCCACAGGGGATGGAACGGGATTTTTGCGGGAGGATGCTTTTGCGTCAAAAGCACCCTCCCGCAAAAAATCCCCGTTCTTTCCCGTTCCCTGGTTTTCGGTCCTCCCGCAATAATTCCCCGGTTTCTCTCCTTTTTTACAGGCTTTCCCCCGCGGGTTCGCGGTTGTCCACCTGGTAGAGCGTCCATTCCGCGCTGTCCGCGTCATAGCGGAAGGAATAGCGCTCGACATACGTTTTTCCGTTCAGTTCAAGCAGCACTTCCAGGGCAAAGCATTTCGCGGTGGCGCCGTCAATCATCTTTTCCTCTTCCTGGAAAAGGCGGGCGATGGTTTCCCGGAAAGTCGCCTGCTCCTGTTCGGGCAGGCTGCCGATCCGCGCCGCGGCGCTTGCCATCAGGGCCCGGGTCGCATCGGAGATTTCCAGCGTCTGCAGCGCATCCTCATGACCGATTGCCGCCAGCAGCACCGCCATCTGCTCCTTGAGGGGCAGGCCGCTCGCCTGCTGCCATTCCTCATCGGTCAGGATCTTTTCGATATGGAGCAGCCGCACGGGCATCCCCATTTCAGCGGATGCCGCCGAGAGCTGCCGGGCGATCTCTGCAGCTGCCGCCGAGAGTTGCCGCTGCGGAACGGCTTCGATCTTCACGATGGGCAGAATCGGCGCGCTGACCGTCATCAGATTGCTGCGGACATAGCCGATCACGCCGCCGGCATCCACCTGATACCAGGTATAGCCATCCTTGCCCTGGGTCTGGCCCAGCACGCTCAGCGCATCATTCCGCGATACCCGGCCCAGCACATCCGAGCTGGCACTGGGCTGCGCGTGGATATTGGCCGCCTTGCCGGTGATCACGCCCGTTCCCCGCAGCGCGCCATCCACGTCCGCCCCGGGCAGCACGGTGGGCACCGGCGCAGGCTTGGCGGTGGGTTTCGCAGTAGGCACAGCCGTGGGCTTCGCGGTGGGTTTCGCGGTAGGTACAGCAGTAGGTTCTGCTGTCGGTACAGCCGTAGGCTTTACAGTCGGTTCTGCCGTCGGCTTCACGGTCGGTTCTGCCGTCGGCTTCACGGTCGGTTCTGCCGTCGGCTTCACGGTCGGTTCTGCCGTAGGCTTCGCCGTCGGCACGGCAGTAGGTTCTGCTGTCGGTACAGCAGTCGGCTTGGCTGTCGGAACAGCGGTAGGCTTCGCTGTAGGCACAGCTGTAGGCACGGCAGTCGGTTTCACAGTCGGCGTAGCCGTGGGCTTAGGAGTCGGTACAGCCGTAGGCACGGCAGTCGGCACAGCCGTAGGCTTCACGGTAGGCGTAGCCGTGGGCTTGGGAGTCGGTACAGCCGTGGGTTTCACGGTCGGCGTAGCAGTCGGCTTGGGAGTCGGTACAGCCGTAGGCTTCACGGTAGGAACAGCCGTAGGTACGGCAGTCGGCACAGCCGTGGGTTTCACGGTCGGCGTAGCCGTCGGCTTAGGAGTCGGCGTAGCAGTCGGCTTGGGAGTCGGCGTAGCCGTCGGCTTAGGAGTCGGCGTAGCAGTCGGCTTGGGAGTAGGTGTAGCCGTAGGCTTGGGAGTCGGCGTAGCCGTGGGTTTCACGGTAGGCGTAGCCGTGGGCTTGGGAGCAGGCGTAGCAGTCGGCTTGGGAGTCGGCGTAGCAGTCGGCTTGGGAATCGGCGTAGCCGTGGGCTTGGGAGTCGGCGTATCCGTAGGCTTGGGAGTCGGCACAGCCGTCGGTACAGCCGTGGGTACAGCGGTCGGTGCAGCCGTGGGCGCTGCCGAGGCGGGAAGCACATCCGTGTATGTGTCGCCGCAGTTTCTGCATCTATAGGTCACCCAGCCGTCCTGATCCTTCGTGGCGTCCTCCCGGTTGATTTCCTGATAGTCATGCCCCAGGGCGGGGACGGTCTGCTGCCGCACCAGGATTTTGGTGCAGCGGGAGCAATGGCTGCCCTTCGTCAGGCCCGTTTTCGGTGCAGGTGGCCTTTACCGCCAGGTCAACCACTTCCTTATGCCCCAGCGCCGGGATTTCCGTGGCCTCCACAAGCACCGCATCGCATACGCCGCAATACTGCCCGGCGGTTTTGCCCGTGGAGGTGCAGGTGGGCTCAAAGCCCGCCGTATTGACCGCCGTGTGCCCGGTCGGCTTGATCGTCGAACGTCCAATCAGCGTCCGCTTGCATATCGCGCAATGCGTGCCATCCGTCAAGCCGCTGGTCAGGCAGGTGGCAGCATAGCCGTAATCAGTTACGGGAACGCAGGGTTCAGGATCTAAGTATTGGTATCCATATTCGGAGCCAGCCACATGCTTAATCCTTACTCGATGCTGTCCGGCGCCAGAGGAAACTGAGCCATAGGATTCATAAAATGTCTCATGTTCCCCGGTCACTCCACAGTAAAGATCCTCATACCAATCGTGCATACCATTATAATAAGTGCCGGGGTGATGTATGCTCCAGTGATAACCACAAGCTGCAAAAGCGGTGCTTGCTGATAGCCCTATGCCCAAAAGCACAAGCAGCATCACCCGCGCGATTTTTTTCATTTCCTCTCTCCCCCTTGATCCTGGTTGTTTTGCGCGTGCCATTATTACGCAGCTGCGTAAACAATTGTATTATAAAGCAATTATTGGAATCGCGCAAGCCCCTCTCTCTATTTTTTTCCTGTTTTTTTCGTGCTTTTTTCGCGTTTTTCATGCTTTGCCGCGCCGCTTTCGGGCTTTTCCCGCTGCCAGCGTGTTTTTCATGCTTTTCCCGTCATCCATCCGAATGCGCCTGTTTCTGCCTATTTCGGATGCGCGCCTGCGTATTCCGAGAATATAAAAAATACGCATCCCCGGGCGCTCCCATTCCAGTATCTGCGCCTGTTCGGTTGATGCGTCTATATGCTTCTTCGTATGCTCGCTGCGAATGCGTTCCCCGCTGCCGGGTGCTCCCCCCGCCTCAGAAGGAAATCACCGTTCCATACGACTCTTTCAGGCTCAGGTTTTCTTCCCCGCCCAATACCACCCAAAGATTGCGGTATGTCTTGGGCCGGGGAATCTCCCGCTCGCCGTAGCCATCCGTAAAATAAATCAGCAATGCATCCCGGAAATACCGATCGCTGTTCACATATTCGATAACCGGCGTAAAGGCCGTGCCGCCGCGGCCGGTTACATTCTTTTTCATGTCGCTTTCCGTTTTCACCTGATAGACCCGCTGCACCGCGCTATCGCATTCGATGACCGTGAGCGTATGTTTGCGTTTGGCAAGGATGCCGACAACCTCGCGCAGAATCTTCGCCACATCCTGCGCTGTGACCGATGCAGAGGTATCAATCGCCACCACGATTTTCAGCGTCTTTTCGTCCTGCTCGCCGGAAAGATCAAACCGGGTAGGCTGGCGGCGGTTCAGCCGGGTACGGGTCTTCCGCTTTTCGGAAGGGACTGTGCCCACATACTTCTTCAGAATGCTCTGCCAGCTGAGCGCAGGCGGCGCATTCAGCGCTTTCACCTGTTCAAAAAACGCTCCGGGAATCAGGCCGCGCGTTTCCTCATTCATGATGGATGTGGCGGCATTCACCAGTTCGCGCACGGCGGCAGCTGCTTCTTCAGCGTCCTCCCCGGCATCCCACTGATGATCGGCAGGCATACCGCAATTCTGTGCAGTGATTACGCCGTCTTCGTCTTCCTCATCCTGGCTGCCGGGCGCAAGCATACGCTGCGGCTGCTGTGCGTTTTGGGGCAGCGCTTTCCCTTTGATAAGATCGAAATAATACAGATAGCTTTCGAGGCTACGGATACTGCGCAGCCTGAACATCTTTTTCAGCGAATCGGAAGAGATAAGGCCCTTGGGCGCAGCGAGAAAGCCGCATTTCTCCTCTTCCATCTCCGCAAGAATACGATCATTGACAGATGCATCCGCCGCCAGATTGAACTTTTCAAAAACATCGGGATCGCACTCCGGGTTTGCCTTCAGCATTTCTGCCGGATGATTCAGCACGATGTGATCGATCTCATGGCAGATAATGAACAGGATTTCCTTTAGCGTAAATTTGCACAGCAGCAGCGGGTTCATGTGAAACACCGGCGGGAAACGCCCCAGCAGAATGCCCGCAATGCTGCGGCTGGTGAAATCCACCTCATAGGTCAGGTTCATGAGAAAATAGCCGTAATAGCTGTCACGCCGGGAAATGAGAAACAGCTTCATCAGCTCCAGCATCTGCATGCAGTCGCGCCGCACCGCTTGAAAAAGCTGCGGACTTTTGTCGCCAGCCTCAATGGAGGCGATATTCACTTTGATGCCATACAAAAGCTGGGCAATATCGCCGTTCATGCTGACACTCCCATCCATTATATCTTTTTGAACGCTCCTTAATCAGCGGTTTGTTCAATCGCCTTTCTTGTCGCATCCGACAATTCCAGCATATCCACCAGATCTTTTTCAAACACATCAAAGAGCATCTCGATCAGGCTGTTGCCATCCTCTGTCTGAGCGCCAGCAAGGTTTTGCGCAAACAGCAGGCGCGTGGAGGCGTCCAGCAGCTGCACCAGCTTGGAAAGCTGCTGCTTGATGATGGCAAACTGCTCCCGGTTCAGCATGATGAATTCGATGTTCTCTTTCAGGTAGTCCAGCATGAGGCCGCAGGTCTGCACCTTTTTCGCGGCGGAAAGCTGCGCAAGGACGGGGCCGGTGCCCGTCAGGTTTGCATCGTCCGCGAAGATTTCCTCGGGCATCAGCGCCCGCGCCTTGGATACGATGCTGGCAAAGAACATCGTCGCCACCGATGCACCCAGCTTCGCCGCAACCAGGTTCTTCATGTCCTTTTCCACCATCCTGGGGTCGTTCTCCTTTTCGGTGAAGAAGGGGCGCAGCAGCTCCTCGGAGGACAGAAGCGTATCCACCATATCCCAGCCGCGGGGCGAAGGCTCGGGCTTTTCCTCGTCGTCCAGATCCTTCGCCTGGGAGGAGAGGCACTTGGGATTGTCCTTGATGAAGGACAGAATCTGCGGATTGATTCCGGCAGACTTGCCGTAGGATAGCCATTCCTTCGTGTTGTCGCCCACCTTGATCTTGATGAAGCGGTCGAGCTGCGCAGGATCCATTTCGTTGGTGGCGTAGACGCTGTTCTGCGTGCTGGGGTTCATTGCGCCCACGAAAAACACCCACCACGGGAATTTGTAACCGTTGACGCTGCGGGTGAGCAAGATGTTCATCAGCTCTTTGTACACGCTGTTTTCCGTGCGGTTGATTTCATCAATGAACAAAATCACCGGGCGCACCTTGCCGCTTAGCAGCGCATCGATCTTTTCCTTCGGAGTCAGATCGTTCATGGCATAGCGGTTCTCATCGCCGGACAGCGCTTCGGCGGAGAGGCTTCTGCCGGATTGCGCAAACAGCCGCTTTTCCTCCGCCTGAATGCGCTCCACGGCGTAGTACGGCAGGAAGCGGAAGCGAATCTGCCCGCTTTCGTCCTTGTACTGATAGGGCAGGCCGGTGATTTCGCCCTCTTTGAGCGTACCGCCCTCGATGGTGATGCATACGCCGCCCAGTTCCTTGGCGATGCTCTTGACCATCTGCGATTTGCCGATGCCGTGACGGCCCGACACCAGCGGCGTGATGGCAAGATCGCGCTTGTCAGTCGCCAGATTGGCCAGCAGCGCACGCTTGACAAGCCGCTTGGCTTCGTTGATACTGATCATATTCCAACACCCTTCAGCCGCAGGAACACATCCAATTGTGTGCTGCGGTTTTCCTTTTTGCGCCATTCGTTTTTGCCCTTGGTCAGCACGATTTCCGCATCCATCTGCGCATAGTGACGGATGAAGAACTTTTCGCTGAACTGCTGGTAGCGGGCGATTTTATCCGCGTCCAGCGAGACAAAGTATTTTTCTAAGAATGCTTCGCTCAGCGGCAGGAGCATGAGGATGGCTTCCAGCTCAACCGGCTGAAAGAGCGCGATGTGCTGATCGATGAAGACTTCGTCGATCTCCGGATGCATCGTCAGATACTGCTTGAAGCGTGTTTTGTAATGGGTCGCCGTGCGCATCTGATTCAGCGCATGGATAAGCTCATTCAGACGCTCCTGCTGCGTTTTCTCCTTCGCCTTTGCGCCGGGAATGAGGTTTTCCGGCTGCACCAGCATTCCGGAAGGGATCACGTCTTGTATATCAGCCTTGGCTGCCTGCTTTCGCTGATTGCGAATTTCGGCAATCAGATCTTTGCACTGATCGATATATTCCAGCGGATAATCGCCGGTATCCAGTTCGGCTTCGAAAAAGGCCAGATCTTCGGGATACAGGTCGTTTGCGTTGTTTTTAAGGATTTCAAGCACTTGCATAAAGCGTTTCCTCATATCACCGGCTTATGCAGGCCGTCGATCAGCTGCTTGATATAGACGATGCTCGTGCCGAAAATCTGCGCTACATCCATATCGCAGAAGGGACTTTCTCTCAGAAGCACCGTCATGGTGATATCTCCGTTCTTGCGGGCATAATCAATGATCTGCTGGCAGTAGCTCATCTGCATGGGATTGAGCGTCTGATCGTTCAGGAACAAGCCGAATTTGGTGGCAATCGCTTCGTCGGCAATGCCCACCTGCAATCGCAGGAAGGGCAGAAGATCCATGCCGCCCGACCACGCGTTGAACTCGGCGAGCGCGCCCAGTTTGCCCATGAAGATGCCTTCCAGTTCCTTCTTTTCTTCCTCCGTCAGCGGGTCGAGATTGCGCAGCTTCGCCAGTGAAGGCAGCTTGCTGCTGTTCAAAAACGCCTGCGCACGCTGCGGATAGGGCAGCCTATTGTCCCTGGGATCGATATCCTCCTTATCCTCCACCCAATCCCGCACATTGATGATGACGTAGTTCTTTTCATTGGGCAGATAGGCCATCAGATCGCGCAGCGCCATGCGCACAGTTTCCGCGCGCTCCAGCGAGAAATGCCCGAACAGATACTCGCCATCGATCATGGCGGAAATCAGATCCGTCTGCGCAACGATCTCCGGAATGGTCTTGAGCTTGAGCAGCGCTTCCATCCGATAGGTCAGTTCGGCGGCAACGCTTCTGAAACCATTGCGGATCTTGCGAATATCCTTTCCTTCTTTTTCAAGGCGCGGCACTTCTTTTTCGAGCAGATAAATCAGCGTATCAAAGGCTTTGACCTTGACCGGCGCTTTTTCCGAAGGGAACAGCGGCAGAATATGCTCGATGATTTCTTCTCGCCGCTCGTCCAGATGATCCCACATTTCCGCCGTGCGATACTTATTGACATACGCCATGTGGTACTGAACGGCAATATCGTCATTATTCAGCTCTCTGGTTTCGCTGATGAAATGTGCCTTCAGCTCGTCGCGATAGCTTAGATCAAACGGACACAGCGCCGATTCCTGCTGAAGATTCATCAATATGCCGAGGCGGTGCTTGTTCAGCGTCACCGTCTGCGGAGTGGACTGGAGGCTCTTGCCGCCGCCCTCCGCCATCGACCACGTGCTGGTGACGGCAAAGTAGCGGAAATTATCAAAATAGTCAAAGATCAGAAATCCCTGCTTGTCCATGCCCGGCCCAAAGAGACCCGGCGAAAGGCGCGTGCCGCGGCCGATCATCTGCAGGAATTTGATCTTGGAGCGCACCTGCTTGAAGAATACAAGGTTGACGACGTCCGGCACGTCGATGCCGGTGTCCATCATATCCACGCTGACGGCAATCTGCGGCATGCCGCCGCGCACTTCGAATTGCTCGATAAGCGTCAGATTGTTTTCTACATGGCTGTCGATCAGCTTGCAGAAATCCATGCCCAGCGACGGATAGATTTTCTGAAAGCGTTCCACGATTTTGACCGCCTGAATATGGTTCGCGGCAAAGATGATCGTCTTGCCCAGCGTATCGCTGCCGTCGATCTTGAGGCCATTTTGCATCAGATCATTGAGCATAGCGTCAATGGTGCCGATATTGATGACATTCCTGCCGATGCGCTGGCCTTCGATCTCCGCGCCGGTAAAATCAATCCCTTCTTCATCTGCGTCGGCAAAGCCGTCCTCCCAAGATTCCTTTTCTTCCTCGGTCAGATCATCATAGCAGATGCCGCGGCGCATTTTATCCGTTGTTTTATCCTGCACGAAAAAGCCCACCAGATACTTGTCGCGAATGGCTTCCTCAAGTTCGTAGGCAAAGTCCGGTTTACCGTCCTCCAGCCGGAAGGTTTCATAGGTACTCTTGTTCTCCTCGCAGCGCGGCGTGGCGGTCAGGCCGATCATCAGCGCATCGAAGTAGTTGAACAGCGCGCCATATTTCTTGAAAATCGAACGGTGCGCTTCATCGATGATGATCAGATCGAAACGACCGATGCCGAATTCGCGCGTATCGTCGTTGACCAGATTGATCATCGTCTGATAAGTAGAAAAGATCACGCGGGCATTGGCATCGCGATTCAGGCTGCCGCCGGTATAGAGCGAGGTGGTCACATTGGGCAGCAGCTTATTGAAATTCTTATGCGCCTGACGCACAAGGCTGGTGCGGTCGGCAAGGAACAGCACGTTCTTGATCCAACTCGCCTTCATCAGCACATCCACGCAGGAAATGGACACGCGCGTTTTGCCCGTGCCGGTGGCCATGACCAAGAGGCTCCTGCGGCGCATATCGGAAAACGCCTTGCACATGCTGCGGATGGCTTCCTTCTGATAATCGCGGTTGGTGATGGCGTCGTCGATCACGGGATCGGTAATATCCTGCCGCATGGTTCGGCGCAGCTTGAGCAGCTCCAATTCCTCAATTGAATGGAAATTGAACACGCGCCGGGGCGCATAGCCCAGCTGATCGATGCAATAGATATAGTAACCGTTGGTATAGTACACAACGGGCTTGTAGCCGTACTTTTTTGCAAGCTGATTGGCCTTGTCGATGCCCTTGGTTCGGCCCTCGACGAGGTTCTGGGCAGTTGTCGTATATTCGATGATCGCCAGCGGCTTGTTATCCCTGCCGCAGAGCATATAATCCGCCGTTTCGCCGCTATCCAGCTTGCAATCAATGGCGACGGCGGCGGGCATATTCGTATTGACGCGGTTGACCAGCGGCCAGCCCGCCTCGCGCAGGGATGCGTGCAAAAAGAGCTTCTTATTTTCACTTTCGTCACGGCCATGGGCGACATTGAAGCGGGTATTGCGCAGCTTTTCCGCATAGATGGCGCACAGCTCCGGCGCGACCTCCACCTTGATGACCTGCGCCACGGGCTCAGTCTTCGGAGCGGCTTCCACCTGCACCGCCGCTTCCGCCTTCGGCGCGGCTTGCAGCACAGGCTTTTCAAACTCCGGATAATCCGGTGCAACCTGCATCAGAATGCAGATTTCGCCCACGAGAAAGTGCAGTTCCTCCAGCACCTTCAGCGCTTCCTCCTTTGTCAGCGTGCCGTCATGCACGGCGACATTGCCCATCTTGCGGATGTAGTGGATGGAATTGAGCAGGATCTGATCTTGGATATAGGAAACAAAGCGATCATCCGTGGTCATTTCGAACACAGTTTTGCCGCGAATATCATCAATGGCCGCGCCGTAGAGCAGCTTGACCACATATTCCATGGCCTTGCGCGCAGAGGAGACGCTGATATTCGGCTTTAAGAGCGCAAACTCCTCCGCCTCGCAGCAGTAAACGTATAGCTGCGCCAAGCCCGGAGCATTTCTCATGTAATCAAAATTCATTTGTTACGTCTCCTTTGCGTAAAATATTCCATGTTCATTATACCACCATGAAGCAGCTTCGTCCACCAGTTTCGATAGCGATATAGCGCATTGCGAATACTAAATTTTGATTTGTCGACTTGGGCGACGAAGGCGGCGAATTGGTTCATCGTTTCCT
>CAZJUJ010000011.1:0-3629 GCA_964549135.1 uncultured Oscillospiraceae bacterium
TAGTAGAAGTTAATGACATTTTCGCCCGTACCAATGGTGATGGTCTGGCTGGTGGGGGCTACCTTGTCATAGCCATTAATATCAATGGCATTTTCGGTAACCGGGGTGCCGAAGGTCTGGCTGCCAACGGTCTTGGCATCAGCAAGCACATCATTGGTGCCCTGCTCCAGATAATTGACGGTGTAGGAAAGGTCGGTGCGGATAGACCAGGAGCCGGTAAGCTGCACATCGCTGGCGGGCATATCAAAGCTCGTGGTCTTTACGCCATCCTTGTACCAGCCGTCAAACGTATAGCCATCCAGCGCCGGGGCAGCCGCCACGGTGTAGGGATCATTATAGGTTACATTGGCATTGCCGGGCACAGCAGGCGCATTCGCGGGCACAGTGCCGGTATAGGCATAGGAAACCGTGAACACGGTCTTCTCCCACACGGCATAGAGATCATTGCCGGTGGCGCTGTCCAGGCTGATTTTCGCGCCGACGCTGTAATTCACGGAATTGCTGCTGCCGCTGGCGGTAGACCAGCCCTTGAATGCATAGCCCGCGAAGGAGAAGAGACCGCCCTCTACGGTATGGGGCTGATTGATATAGAGCGTCCTTGCGCTGGTGGCATCCGTGCCATCGGGATAATTGGCGTGATAGGTCAGGGTGACCTGATCTTCCTTTTCCACATATACGGCAGTCAGGGTGACATCCCCCACGATGGCGATCTTTTCCTTGGGGGTATAGGTATTGCCATCGCTGCCGCTCCAATAGGCAAACATCATGGTCTTCCCCGTGGTGGAATCCACATATTCCAGGGTGGCGGGGGTCATGACCTCGGCATGGCTGCCCTCGGCATAGCGGGTGCTATCCACGGGCGCAGTCCCGGCGGAAACCACATAGGCAACGCCAAAGCTGCCGGCCTTGGTATAATAGGGATAGAGGGAGATATCGCCGGTGATCCTGGTATTGAAATTGAAGGGAGTATAGGAATTGGGCGTGGTGGACCAGCCGTGCAGCTCATAGCCATCGGGCACGGTCACGCTGGGCAGATCATCGGGATCGATGGTGCTGCCGTAGGGAAGCTGCAGCTTCGTGGGGGTATCGGAGCCATCAATGGTCAGATAGACGCTGCCATCATACACCGGGGCCACCCACTTGGCGTAAACGGTGATATTCTTGGCGGGCATCTTTCCGGTGAAGGTGTAGGCCTCGCCCACGCATTGTTCGCTGGCATACCAGCCGCCAAAGGTATATACTTCCGGGATAGCCGCAGGGCGGGTAGGCGTATAGCTGACAGAAGAAATATCTGCCTCATACTGCTTTGTCACCGTATGGACAACTTCGCCGCCGCTGATGAACTGAATGGTATAATTGTTGCGGGTGTAATAGAAGTTCGCACCATTATAAGCCGAACCAATCTTGGTGCTGTCGGTAGTATTCTTGGTAAAACCAGTCAGGTCATAAAAGTCCTCGGCAGTAACATTAGGATTGCTCAACTTCACAGTATCCTGATGGTCAAGCTTATAGTCTACGCCGTTTACTGTTGTACCGCTCTCACCGTCCAAAACCTGCACATAATAGGAGGCGGTCTGCGAATTAGAAGATTCACTGGAGGGTACATAGAACTGATCACCGTCAAGCGGCATAACATCAATACCGGCCTGATAGGGTTGACCACCGCCACTGACAGTAGACCAGTTCGTGCTGCCATTGTCTCGGCTGGGCCACTGATCTCTGATGTTGGCACCATATTTGGCTGTAATTGTTTTGATCAGTCGGCAGCTTTGATCATGCGTATGCTCAACTTGATCACAGCCGAAATAATCGCAGCGCCAATTATGCGTGTGTTCGTTCAAACCGCATGTGTAATCAGACCTGTTATTTCCACTAAATGTAATCGTATAAATATTTCTCTTATAATAAACGTTAACGATGGTGCTGCCATCCCCGGCGATGGTCTGCTGGGTGATGGCCTGGGCGGTAAAGCCGTCATAGGTCTTGGCAGCCGCCGTAGTGTTCGCGCCGGTGGTGCCGGTCTTGGTTTCGGCTTCCTTAAAGGAATAATTGTTATCATCGGCATTTTCCTGCCAATGGATGACGGTATACTGGGTATTGGCATTGGCCTGCCAGACGGCATGGAGGGTAATGCTGCTCTCCAGCTTGCTGCCAAAGGCAAAGGCCGCGCCGTTTTCGGTCAGAGACCAATGGAGGAAGGTATAGCCCGGCCGGACAGGCACGGCGGGGGCAACGGTATTGGCATCGGGATAGACGAAGACCGGGTTCAGATAGGTCGCGCCCTCCCCCGCATCATAATTGATCCAATGGCCCAATTGCACATCGGGGTAAAGATCAATATTCTTATCCTCAATGGTCACGCTGGAAACGGCGGAGCCATCCGTGCTGCCCAGCCGCCAGCTGATAAACGCCTCATCGCCATCCAGCACGGGTGTGGGCACATCTTCAAAGGTAAAGCTATCGTCCTTAACGCCCTCCAGGGTATGGATGACGCGGAAACCCTCATCCTCCACATCATGGAAGAAGATATAGTAGATGGGCGCAAAGCGTGCGGTATAGGTAACGGTTGTATCCGCCGTCACCGTCTGCGCGCCAAAGGCGGCGGCATTGCCGTTCACATCATACCAGCCCAGGAATTTATGATCCGCCTTGGTGGGGGTGGCGGGCTGATTGAGGGTACCGCCGTCCAGCACATACTGCTCAGCCACGGCCGCCCCATCTACCATAAAGACGGCGTGGAGCGTATACGCATACGGCTGAACCGAGCGCAGGCTGAAGCCGCCGGAGGCATCCGTCTGGCTGCCGGAAACAATTTCGGCAACCGCGGTCAGCGGCCCGCTGGTCAGCGCCATAAGAATGGCCAGCACCAATGCGGTAATTTTGCGAAGAGATGCTTTCATACAATCCTTCCTCCTGACATCTATGGATGAATGCGAGGGAAATCTTAGTTCTTGCAACGGGTCAACCTATATTATACCCGTTCCGGGATTTTTTTCAATAGCTTCTGGAAAAAACCGGCGTATAAACAGACTTTGGTCTTTTTATACTTCCCCGGCGGTGATATCCACCACCACACGCCAGAAAGCGCTGTAAAGCTCTTCGGTCAGGGTGAAGGAATAGGTGGTGCTGTTGAGCTGGCCGATGGGGGCCCAGGCGCCGTCCCCACGATCCACCTGCCACTGGAGGGTGTAGGTCAGGTTATCGTAGCCATGCAGCACAGCCACCAGCGTAACCTCCACGCCCTGGCAGAGGGTATCGCCGTCATACACGGCCCAGATATCGATGTAACGATTGGGATCCAGCGCATCCTGCAGGGTCAGCACCTTTTCCGCCTCTTCGGGGATCTGGGTGGGCGCGGGAGTTTCGGTTACTTCAGGAACCTCATCCGTCACTTCGGGAACCTCGGTCTCCGCAGCGGGAGTTTCGGATACTTCGGGAACCTCATCCGTCGCAGCGGGAGCTTCGGTCTCCGCAGCGGGAGCTTCGGTTACTTCGGGAACTTCATCCGTAGCCGCAGGGGCTTCGGTCTCCGCAGCGGGAGTCTCGGTTACTTCGGGAACCTCATCCGTCGCTACAGGGGCTTCGGTCTCGGCAGCGGGAGTCTCGGTTACCTGAGGAACCTCGTCCGT
>CAZJUJ010000011.1:3729-50260 GCA_964549135.1 uncultured Oscillospiraceae bacterium
CAGGGGCTTCGGTCTCGGCAGCGGGAGTCTCGGTTACCTGAGGAACCTCGTCCGTAGCCACAGGATCTTCGGTCTCGGCAGCGGGTGCTTCGGTTACCTGAGGAACCTCATCCGTAGTCACGGGAATTTCAGTCACGGCAGGAGCTTCGCTCTCCGCAGGAATTTCCTCCTCAGCGGGTGCAGGGGTTTCCTCCCCCGGCACGTCCAAATCGGCGTCCAGCACGGGCGTCTGTGCCTCCGGGGCGGCATCCTCCGCCACAGCGGCCACGGGCCTGGCAGCCGTCACCGGCGCAATAACCCCAATCGCCAGAACCAGCGCAGCCAGGAGCATCAAGATTCTTTTCCTGTTCTTCATAAAGCGTTAACCTCCTACCATGGCATTTGTCATCAAATGCACATTGCTTTTCAGCATGATGCAGAACGGGCCGGCGCACGCAGCGCGCCCATTCCCATTTCTTTCCGGGTTTTTCGCCCCGCAAAAGCACCGCGGCCCCGCATCCGGCGGTTACGCGGCCATGAGCAGGCGTAAATCATCTGGAAAGACAGGATAATTTTATCAATTACATAAATCAATGTCAATTGTAACCGGGGCTCTCCCCTGAAATTTTTACACATTTTATCGTTTTGAAATCGGCGGTTCACATTTTCGTAATCTTTCCGTCGCAGATTTGAAAGCAACTTCCAGATTTGGAAAAAACTACGCGCCTGCGGAATGCGGCGCGTTTTTCGTGTAACCGTTGGGTGTAATTTTTCTTCCGTTCTTCTCAAGGGCATACCTATTATACCATCCTTTTCCAGGAAAAACAAGCCTTGTATTTTGGAGGCGGATATAGTACGCTTGTCTGCGTCATACTGCTCAGGGAAAGGAGCAAAACGCATGGAGCATAAGGATTTTTCAGAGGAAAAGGGCCATTTATCCCGGATCACGGGGCTGATCCGCAGCCGTCTTGACAGGGAGCGAAGGGAGAGCAGCGCCCAGGAGGCGGAATTAAAGGATGCGCGGCGGGATGATTATCAGGAGCGGAGCGAATCCGTCTTCCGCAATCTCTTTGCCGCCCAGCGCTTTGAGGATCTATTGGTAATGAGCGAGGAAATGCAGGCCATCGCCAATGAGGAAAAGGATCACGATAAGACGCTGCACCGCATTTCCGCCCTGGAAAGGATGCTGAACACCCCCTATTTTACCCGGATCGATCTGGCTTTTGAGGAGGAGGATGAGGAGCCCGAGCGCATCTTCATCGGCCGGGCCTCCCTCTGGGATGATCGGAAGGAAAACCTGCTGGTCTATGACTGGCGCGCCCCATCGCCAGCGTTTTTTACCGCTTCGGCACGGGCAAATGCTTCTATCAGGCCCCGGCGGGAAAAATCCAATGCCAAATGCTGCTCAAGCGGCAATATGAAATCAGCAATGGCGAATTGCAGGGATATTTCGATGCCGATACGGTGATCCAGGATTCCTTCCTGCGGCGGCTGCTGGCCCAGAATGCCTCTGCCCAGATGAAGGCTATTGTGGAAACCATCCAGCAGGATCAGGATGCTGCCATCCGGGATGAGGAGCATGAGCTGCTGATGATCCAGGGCGCGGCGGGCAGCGGAAAAACCTCCATCGCCATGCACCGGGTGGCGTATCTGATGTATGAGGGGCTGAAAAACCCGCTGAGCGCCCATAATATCCTGATTCTTTCCCCCAATACCGTGTTTGAAAGGTATATTTCCGGCGTGCTTCCGGAGCTGGGCGAAAGCAGCGTTTCCACCGCCACGCTGGAAGAAATGCTGGAGGAAATCCTGGGCCGGAATGTGGAGGCAAGGGGCGAAAGATGGGAAAGCCTCTGCGCGCAGGATGAAGGGGCGGCCCGGCGCAGACGCGCCCTGGCCTTTAAATCCTCCCCGGATTTTCTGATTCTGCTTGATCGGCTGACGGAGGAAATCCCCCGCTCTCTCATCCCCTGGCAGGATCTTTATTACGCCGGGCAGATGATCGCCTCCCGGGAGGAAATGAAGAATGAGGCGCTAAGAAAGGGCGCGGGTCCGCCCCTTTCCGTGCGCTTAAAGCGGATCGAGGCGGCCCTCTGGGAAAAGGTGCATGCCCTTCGTCCCAATCGGCTGGAAACGCTGCACGGGCGCCTGTTAAAAACAGAACACGGTCTGGAATATGCCCGCGGCTATTCCATTTTCGAAAGCGGGCTGCTGGCGAAAAGCATCCGCGGCATGACGGAAATCGATTGCGGAAGTATCTATTTCCAGGCAATGAAAAACCCGGCGATACTGAAGAAAATAGGCCGGAGTCTAAATTTGCCGGACGATATTCCTTCACTTTTCGACTTTGGTCTTTCCTCCGATGCGTCCCTGCCCCTTGAGGACGCCGCCGCCATCGCCTATCTCAAGCTGCGGCTGGAATTCCATCCGTCCCAGGGCGATATCCGCCAGGTGGTCGTGGATGAATGCCAGGATTATTCCCAGGCAGATTTTGCGGTACTCAATCTTCTTTTCCCCAAGGCGCGCTTTACGGTGGTGGGCGATATTCATCAGGCCCTGGATCGATCGGTGGATGAGGGCTTCTATGATCAGCTGCATGCCCTGCTTCATCGCAAAAGCTCCGTCCTGCTTCATTTGAATAAGAGCTTCCGCAGCACCGAAAGCATTCTCCGCTTCAGCCTTCAGTTTCTTGATGATGTTGCGATCGAATCCCTGCATCGCCCCGGGGATGCCCCCCGGCTGATTCAGGCGGCGCAATTGGAAGAGGAAATTGCCCTCTGCCGGGAAAAGGGCTATCAATCCATCGCCCTGATCTGCAAAACGGAGAGGGATGCTATTGCCTGGGAAAAGCGGCTGCCCCCGGCGCTTCGCATCCGGCGGATGGGCCATCATGCCCAGGTGGGCGATGCATTCCTGGTGCCGCTTTCCCTTTCCAAGGGGCTGGAATTTGATGCCGTGCTGATTCTTGACTGCGATGAAGCGCATTATTCCACACAGGATGACCGGCGGCTGCTCTATGTGGCCTGCACCCGGGCGCTGCATCATCTCGCCCTGGTTTCCGCCGGGCCCTTCAGCGCCCTTATTCCAAAGGAGGATAGCCATGCATAAAATCTATCAGACGCTGGTGGAAATCTGGGGCAATATTCTGGGCCTGCACCCGGATGCCCTTTCGCCCTCCCTGCCGCTGACTTTCGTGCGCTTCTGCGATCGGGGCGCGGCGGCCATTGCCTGTGAGCAGGCGTTTCATATCGTGATGCAGGATGAAGAGGTCGCTGGGCTTAAAACCATGGCGGATTGGACGGAGTATATCCGCCTCTGCATCAGGGAGCAGCGGCAGAATGCCCCCGCGCCCACCCAGGCGGAGCGCGATCAATGGTATTACGAATAAATTCCGTCCGTTCATGCTCCGCCCGCATGCGTCCCTTGCGCCCGCTATATGAATAGGAAGAAATTTTTCCGGCCATCCTGTTTTTATCCGACAGAAGGAGGGCCGCTTCATGATTCATCAGGATACCATTCGTTTGCTGCGGGAATGCGATGCAGGGGCAAAAATCGGGGCAAAAGCCCTGGAAGACGTCATGCCCTTTGCCCAGGATGAAGGGCTGAAAAGCACGCTAAGGGAGGCGCAGACCAGCCATCAGCGTCTGGCCGAGGAAATAAAGGAGCAGCTGCATCAGTACCAGGATGAGGGCAAATCCCCCTCCCCCATGGCCAGCGGCATGTCCTGGCTCAAAACCCAGGCGGAGCTTGCCCTGCATCCCAGCGATCAGACCATTGCCGATCTGATGACCGATGGCTGCAATATGGGGGTCAAATCCCTGAGCAAATACCTCAATCAGTATCAGGCGGCAGAAAGGCGCTCCAAGGCCCTGGCCGCCCGGCTGATTCACGCCGAGGAAAAGCTCTCCCAGGCCATGCGCGCCTATCTGTAGTCCAAAGCTCCCGGCCCGTCTGCAGCGCTCAATATGCGGCAGGCGGGCCGCATTTGTATACAAATTTCAGGAGAACCAAAAAGTTACAATTCAATGAATTTTTTTCACGACCCGTGTAAAACCGTCAAAATGACGCAAAAGAATTGAAAGAATTACAGCAAAAAGAGCGAAAGTTCATCGATTCATCCCATATTATCCGGGGATTTTTTGGGGCAAATGGCTTGTATTTTTCCGTATAATCTGATAAAATAATGCTTGTGTGTGATTAAACCCACGTTGATCCTGTATCAAATTATATTATAGGGGGAACCGACTATGGCAGACTTTCAGACCGAAAACATCCGCAATATTGCCTTGATTGGTCACGGCGGCGAAGGCAAGACCACCTTGACCGAGGCTTTCCTGTACGCTGCTGGCCATGTGGATCGCCAGGGCAAGGTAGAGGATGGCACCGCCACCTCTGACTTTGATCCCGAAGAAACCAAGCGTCATATTTCCCTCAGCGCGGCGGTTGCGCCCGTTGAATGGAAAAACACCAAGATCAATCTGATCGATGTTCCCGGCTATTTCGATTTCATCGGCGAAATGATGGGCCCCCTCCGGGTGGTGGAGACTGCGGGCATCGTCGTGGGCGCTGTCAGCGGCCTGACGGTGGGCGCGGAAAAGGCCTGGGATTATTCCGTTAAGAATCATGTGGCCCGGATGTTCATCGTAAACCGCATGGATACTGAAAATGCCAACTATCAGAAGGTCGTAGACGCCCTTCGGGATAAGTTCGGCTCCTCTGTCGTGCCCATGCTGCTGCCCATCGGCGCCGGCGCTTCCTTTAAGGGCGTGGTCAACGTTCTTGAAAACAAGGCCTATGAAGGCACCGGCAAGGGCCTCAAGGAAGTCCCCGTGCCCGCCGATATGGCCGATATGATCGCAACCGCCATGGAAGAAATCACCGAGGCCGCCGCCGGTGCCGACGACGAACTGATGATGAAATTCCTGGAAGGCGAAGAGCTGACCCATGATGAGATCCTCTCCGGTTTCCGTGCCGGTATGACCGACGGCACCATCGTGCCCGTGGTGGCCTGCTCTGCCGTTTCCGGCGTGGGCGTTGCCAAGATCCTGGATATGATGAGCGTCTATCTCCATTCCCCCAAGGGCGCCAAGGCCCAGGGCGAAAATCCCAAGACCGGGGATACCGTGGAACGCGCCTGCGAAAACAGCGCGCCCTTCTCCGCTCTGGTTTACAAGACCATTGCCGACCCCTTCGTGGGCAAACTGTCCCTGTTCCGCGTCTGTTCCGGCACGCTGACCTCCTCTACCGCCCTCTATAACGCCAATGCCGATAAGGCCGAAAAGGCCGGCGGCCTGTTCATGATGCGCGGCAAGAAGCAGACAGCTGTCAATCAGCTCAATGCCGGTGATCTGGGCGCGCTGTCCAAGCTGCAGTTCACCAATTCCGGCGATACCCTCTGCGATGCCGCCAATCCCATCAAGTACGCCCCCATCGCCTTCCCTGCTCCCTGCATCTCCAAGGCCATTTCCGCCGCCAAGCAGGGCGAAGAAGATAAGGTGTTCTCCGGCCTGGCCCGCCTGCAGGAGGAGGATCCCTCCATCAAGGTGGAAAAGAATTCGGAAACCACCGAAACCCTCCTGTCCGGTCAGGGCGAATTGCATCTGGATGTCATCCGCAATAAGCTGGCCTCCAAGTTCGGCGCACAGGCCAACCTGAATGATCCCAAGATCCCCTATCGCGAAACCATCCGCAAGAAGGTTGCCTGCCAGGGCCGCCATAAGAAGCAGTCCGGCGGTCATGGCCAGTTCGGCGATGTGTGGATTGAGTTCTCCCCCATCGGCGATACCAATATTGATTTCGAATTCGAAGATGCGGTTGTGGGCGGCGCCGTTCCCCGCAATTTCATCCCCTCCGTCGAAAAGGGCCTGCGCGAAAACATCCGCAAGGGCGTGCTGGCTGGCTATCCCATGGTGGGCCTCCATGCCAAATTGTATGATGGCTCCTATCACCCCGTTGACTCCTCTGAAATGGCCTTCAAGACCGCTGCCCGCATCGCCTATAAGAAGGGCTGCATGGATGCCAGCCCCGTGCTGCTTGAGCCCATCATGCAGGTGGAAGTGTTCGTTCCCGATGAATACATGGGCGACATCATGGGCGATATGAACAAGCGCCGCGGCCGCATCATGGGCATGGATCCCGTGGATGGTCTCCAGCGCGTAACCGCCGAAGCGCCTATGGGCGAAATGTTCAAGTATGCCACCGATCTGCGTTCGATGACCCAGGCCCGCGGCTCCTTCACCATGAGCTTTGAGCGCTATGAGGAAATGCCCTCTGACGCCGCCAAGAAGATCATCGAAAACGCCCAGAAGGACGAGGACGAGGAAGAATAATCCTCCCCATCTGCCGATGGAGCGTCCATGGAATCCTGACGCAGGAAATATCAAATGCACCGAGAACCGTTCTTTGCTTCCAGAGAACGGTTCTCTTTTTCGTTTAATGGCTGCCGTGCCGGAAATAACGCTGGCGTTTCTGCATGCAGCAAATGAAATCATTGCGGAGGAAACCCGGGAAGTGATTGGGGGGCATCACTTTTAGGACACCATCACCCCTTCCCAAACTAAAACTGTATGGCTCACTGAAACTCCCTTCATAATATTAATCCCGAAAAACAAAGCAATAGAGCGAACAACAGCAATGCCATTACATTTGACGCGGCATTGCTGTTCTCTTCTTACTACTTCTGTTTTTCTTCGGCTGCACTGGCATTCAAGATTGAGATATCTATTTTGTATCATCCAGAGCCGGTTTTCGGGAGGGCGCAGGAGGGTGCTTTTGACACAAAAGCATCCTTCCTCAAAAATCCTGCCCTTTCCCGCGTCCCGCCCCGCACTACCGCAAAAAATTTCAAATTTTTTCTGAGAAAAAAAGGAATTTTTTGTTTTTTGGAGAATATAGATGAATAGCCTATTTGGCATGAAAATTGCCATCGAACGAAATCATTCTAAAAAACAGGGGAGGAACATTTTGTGAAGAAGTCTTTGTGGGTCGTCATTGCCATCGTTCTTGTGGCCGTCGTGGTGATTGCCGTTACAGCCGGGCAGAATAAATCGCTCAGCGATCAGGTTGCCAAATTGACCGATGAAAAAGCTGCCGCGCTCCAGCAGGTGACCGAGGCAGAGGCCGATGCCCAGAAGAGCGCCCAGGAATTGGCCGCCGCCACCGCAGCCGCCGATACCGCTGCCACCGATCTTGCCGCCATGACCACCGCCAAGGAAAAAGCGGAAGCTGACCTGACCGAGGCCAAGACCGCCAAGGAAAAGGCCGAAGCTGACCTGGCAGAGGCCAACACCGCCAAGGAAAAGGCCGAAGCTGACCTGACCGAGGCTAACACCGCCAAGGAAAAGGCGGAAAGCGACCTGGCCGAAGCCAACACCGCTAAGGAAAAGGCCGAAGCCGACCTGGCCGAAGCCAACACCGCCAAAGAAAAGGCTGAAGCTGACCTGGCCGACATGAAATCCGCCAAGGAAAAGGCCGAAGCCGATCTGGCCGCGCTGCAGACCAAGAGCGAAGAGCAGACGGCTGCCCTGACCGAAGCGGAAAAATCCCTTGAGACCGCCAAGGAAAATGCGGCAGCGCTCCAGGAAAAAATCGACACGCTGACCAAGGATCTGGAGGATGCCGAGGCTGCGAAGAAATCCGCTGCCGAAGCCTCCGATTCCGAAATGGAATCCGCCGTTGCCGCCGCCAAAGCGGATGCCGAAAAGGCCGCTGACGAACTGCAGAAAAAGCTGGACGCTTTGGACGCTGAACTCAAGGAAAAGGCCGAAGCGCTGACCGCTGCCGAAAAAGAAGCCGAGGACGCCAAGAAGGAAGTGGAGCGGCTGACCCAGGCGCAGGAAACGCTGAACGCCCAGATCGCCGATCTTGCCGAAAAACTGGCGGCTGCCGAAGCCCAGGCTGCGGAAGATAAGCCCACCGAGAATGTGCCCGCGGAAGCCCCTGCCGCTCCCATCGTCTATACTGGCTCTGCCCTGGCCGGGGATGTCACCGTAACGGTGGAATTCACTCTGGACGATGAAGGGAAAATCGCCACTCTCAAGATCAGCGATGAAACCCTGGAGGAAGCTTTCATTTCGAAGTTCATCGGCCAGGCGCTGCCCCTGACGGCAGATGCCATCGCGGCGGATGCGGAGGATGCCATGGCTGTCGCGATCATTCAGGCCATCAATGACGCCGTTCCCGCCGAATAATCGACTGCATCACCCAATGAGAACGGGCCGCTGCGCGCCGTCTCACACGCTCCGGGACTGGGCATCTCTTGCTCAGTCCCATTTTTCTGACCAAATTGCCGCATTCCTGCCGCCTCTGCCCCATTCAGCCCGCATATCAGCCGATGCGATATTCGTTTTCTCACAAATCAAGCAAAAAATCAGCCCTTTCCTGCTTCTGCAAACAGGAAAAGGCCGATTTGCTATCTAACCGGTGCCGAAAAGCGCGGTGATCAATGACCGCCTGAAGCGTAAATACGCTTCCTGCGGAGAATCCATTCAAGATGCTTTGCACCCATCGGGCATCAGCTGGCGCTGGGCTCCTCCGGAGCGGGCTGGGTCTTCTTTTTCGTGCGGCGCGGCGTGGGCTTATGTTCTTCGGGCTGCGCCTCCGCCATTTCCAGCTTCGGGGCCTCGCCGTTTTCGATCACGCCCTTGCCGATCACGCATTTGCGCACATCCTTGCGCCCGGGCAGATCGAACATCGTATCCAGCAGCGCCTCTTCAATGATGGCGCGCAGACCGCGTGCGCCGCTCTTGCGGGCAATGGCCTTGGCAGCCACGGCGCGCAGGGCGTCATCATCAAATGTCAGCTCGACGTCATCCAGCTCCATCATCTTCTGATACTGCTTGACCAGCGCGTTCTTGGGCTGCGTAAGAATCTTGACCAGCGCATCCTCATCCAGGGCGTCCAGCGTCACCGTAACGGGCAGACGGCCCACAAATTCCGGGATCAGGCCGAATTTCAGCAGATCCTCCGGCCGCATCTGGCGGAGAATCTCGCCCATGTTCTGATCCTTCTTCCCCTGG
This sequence comes from uncultured Oscillospiraceae bacterium, assembly GCA_964549135.1. GTDB lineage: Bacteria > Bacillota > Clostridia > Christensenellales > Aristaeellaceae > RUG563. The sequence continues at coordinate 12,723 of CAZJUJ010000011.1, forward strand.
GGATCGGAGCCAAAGCCCAGCGCTTTTTTGCCCACCCGCTGCTCAATCAGCCGGGAAAGGCCGTCAAACGCGCCGCCGCAGATGAAGAGAATATTGGTGGTATCAATCTGCAGGCATTCCTGATGCGGATGCTTGCGCCCGCCCTGGGGCGGCACATTGGCCACCGTGCCCTCCAGAATCTTCAGCAGCGCCTGCTGCACGCCCTCGCCGCTTACATCCCGGGTGATGGACACATTTTCGCCCTTGCGGGCAATCTTATCGATTTCATCGATGTAGATGATGCCGCGCTCCGCCGCCCGAATATCATTATCTGCCGCCTGAATCAGCCTCAGGAGGATATTTTCCACATCCTCGCCCACATATCCGGCTTCCGTCAGGGCCGTGGCATCGGCGATGGCGAAGGGCACATTCAGGATCTTTGCCAGCGATTGGGCCAGATACGTTTTTCCGCAGCCGGTGGGGCCAATCATGAGAATATTGGATTTCTGCAGCTCCACATCATCCTTTTTCCGGGGAGCGCTGATCCGCTTATAATGATTGTATACCGCCACGCAGAGCGTCCGCTTGGCCCTTTCCTGACCGATCACATAATCATCCAGCACGGCCTTCATTTCGGAAGGCAGGGGAATTTCCCCAAGATCCGGCGTGCCTGCCACCTCGTCCATATCATCCGCCATGATTTCCTGGCATAGCGCGATGCACTCATTGCAGATATAGGCCCCCGGGCCTGCAATCAGGCGGCGAACCTGGTCCTGGGTTTTTCCGCAGAAGGAGCAGCGATGCTTCCGGGGGGTCATATCATCCTTTGCCATGTTTACCTCATTTTTTCCCGGGCGGAATTACTTCCGGCGGGGCTGATAGATTTCGTCGATGATGCCATATTCCAGCGCTTCCTGAGCGGTCATGAAATAATCCCGCTCCACATCATGGGCAATGCGCTCCAAGGGCTGGCCGGTCATCTGGGCCATCAGATCATTCATCTTTTTCTTGGTGCGCAGGAGCCATTCCGCATGAATCGTCACATCGGTGGCCTGGCCGGAGGCGCCGCCCGAGGGCTGGTGAATCATCACCTCGCTGTTGGGCAGCGCAAGGCGCTTGCCCTTTTCCCCGGCCATGAGCAGAAATGCGCCCATCGAGGCCGCCATGCCGATGCAGACCGTGCGCACCGGGCATTTGATATAATTCATGGTGTCAAAGATCGCCATGCCGGCGGTCACGCTGCCGCCCGGGCTATTGATATAGAGGGAAATCTCTGCATCGGGATTATCCGTTTCCAGGAACAAAAGCTGCGCAACCACAGCATTGGCCACCTGATCGTCAATCTGACTGCCGAGAAACACCACCCGATCCTTGAGCAGCCGGGAATAAATATCATAGGATCTTTCGCCGTGGGCGGTCTGCTCCACAACATAGGGTATCAAAGACATACGCCTTTCCTCCTTCCATCCCATCCTCTATCATATGATGAAGGAATCCGGATTATTCCTCTTCCTTTTCGGCAACTTCCGCAGCCTGCTCAACAGCCTCAACGGTTTCCTGCACGTTGATCTGCTCGGCCTCGTCCTTCACTTCGATTTCGGCCTTTTCCACGATCATGTCAACCACCTTGCGGATGGCGGCATTTTCCTTCAGGTATTCCTTCTGGCGATCGTTCAGGGACTTTTTGAATTCCTCCACCTCGCGGCCCATGCGCTCGGCCTCATCCGCGGTGGCCTTTTCCACTTCTTCCTCGGTGGCTTCCACGCCCTCGGCCTTGACCATGGCCTCAAGCACCAATTGCATCTTCACCCGGTTCTTGGCCTCGGGGCGATACATTTCCTTCATCTGCTCCTCGGTCTGGCCGGTATACTTGAGATAATCCTCAAAGCGGAAGCCCTGATACATCATGCGCATCTTCATTTCGCGGAGCATGACATCCATTTCATCCTCGATCATGGCATCGGGGATATCGCAGTCCGCAGCGTCCACCGCCTGCTGAACCAGTTCATTTTCCAGCCGTACATCGGCGTTCTTTTCGGCGCGGTCGGTCAGTTCCTTGACGATGCTTTCCTTATACGCAGCAAAGGTGTCAAAATCGCTGATATCGGCGGCGAAATCATCATCCAGGGCGGGCTTTACCTTGGTCTGAATGCCGTTCACCTTCACATGGAAGACGGCATCCTTGCCCTTAAGCTCCTCCGCATGATATTCCTCGGGGAATTTCACCTGCAGATCCTTTTCTTCGTTCAGGTTCATGCCGATCATCTGCTCTTCAAAGCCGGGAATAAAGCGGCCGGAGCCGATTTCCAGGGTCTGGCCCTGGGCGGTGCCGCCCTCAAAGGCCACGCCGTCCACCGTACCGGCATAATCGAGATTGACGGTATCGCCGTTTTCCACGGCGCGATCGGTCACATCCGTCATGGTGGTGACCTTGTCCACATCCTGATTGATGCGGGCATCGATTTCCTCATCGGTCACCTGATGCACATACTTAACGGCCTTGAGGCCCTTGTATTCGCCCAGCTCCACATCGGGCTTGACAAACACCTTGACCGTGAATTTCAGATCCTTGCCGCAGCCGATCTGCTCCACCTCGTCTACCTCGGGACGATCCACAACCTTGAGATCATTTTCCTTCACGCAGGCTTCATATTCGCCGGGAAAGAGGATATCGAAGGCGTCATCATAAAAGACGGCCTCGCCATACATGCTCTCAATCAGCTTGCGGGGAGCCTTGCCCTTGCGGAAGCCGGACACATTCACCTTGCCGCGCACCTTCAAATAGGCCTTCTGAACCGCTTCATCGAATTTTTCGGAAGCAATTTCAAAGGCGATTTTCACTTGATTACCAGAGATCTTTTCTACCGTGTAGCCCATCAGGAACACCCTCCATATTCGCCTTTGCGGCGCCATTGTACCTTATGCTTTGCATAAAGCACTATCCTATATGATAGCACAGAAGACCGGGAATTGCAAGCATTTCCCCGTTTCATCCTGAGAAATGACGTAAAATTTTTTTCCTTTCGGCACGCTTGCGAAAAAACTGCAAAAAAAGAGCGCCGATGGGCTTTGCCTGCCCCCGGCGCTGCATCATTTCTTAATAGCCTCTTTCAGTTCCTTTCGTTTCCATCCCACGATGGCACCGGTCAGGCCGCTTATGCGATAGGAAACCTCCTTAAAGCCGATCTCCTGCATTACCCGCATCATTTCCCGCTTGCCCATTTCGCTTTCGCCCCGGGCGGAAAGCAGCGGCACGGCAATCACCATCTGCCCCCCGGCGCGCAGCACCCGGTATGCCTCTTCCAGCACCCGGCGGCCCTCGCCCCGCATGGCGGCGGGCAAAAGCAGCGCATCAAAGGTATCGCTCCGCCAGGGAATATCGTCCATGCGGCCATACATAATATCCGCATCATCCAATAATTCGCGCACCTGCCGGGCCTGCTCCGGCGAATCGCATATGCCGCACATGGTCAGCCGGTAGCGGGCATTCAAATGGCTCAGCAGCGCGCCGCTTCCGCAGGCCATATCCAGAATTTTATCATGCTCCTCCAGCGTGGCCCAGGCGGCACAGGCGCGCATCTGCGCATTTAAGCGTGCATGACCATCCAGCGTAAACGTAAGCCCGGACGCCGTCTGCGTCTTGGTCAGCATGTTACTCCCTCCTCATCGATGAATCATTTTATTCACCGTCATTACGATTATAACACACTTTGGAAATAAATGCACGCATTTTCTTAATATTTTTTTAACTTTTTTAATTTTTTCTTCATCACCTCCTGAAGACCGGGAGCAGGATACGGGGGAAAAATAATTGCGGGAGAATGCTTTTGCGTCAAAAGCACCCCCACACCCTCCCGAAAACCGGATCTGGACGGATCGTGGGGTGATATAACCAAGTTGAATGCCAGTGAAGCAAAATGGTACAAGCAGGAAGGAATAAAACAGCAATGCTCCATCAAACGCGGAAGCATTGCTGCTGTTTTTCAAATCGCTATTCGTTTTTGCTGATCTGGCATTCAATTTGGCAGGAGTCACCCATGCATCATCCAGAGCCGGTTTTCGGAAGAGGTGCGGGGGAAGCGCTTTTGACTCAAAAGTGGTTCCCCCGCAAAATTATTCCCCGTTCCTTATTTCACAGTTCCTTGGCGGCTGCCTGCAGCGCCTCTACCTGATCCAGCCGTTCCCAGGGCAGATCCACATCCGTCCTGCCGAAATGGCCGTAGGCCGCCGTCTGGCGATAGATGGGGCGGCGCAGATTCAGCCGCTCGATAATGCTGTCGGGCCGCATATCAAATACCTTTTCCACCAGCTGGGCGATCTTTTCATCCGGGATTTTGCCGGTGCCCCGGGTATTGACCTGGAAGGAAACAGGCTTGGCCACGCCAATGGCATATGCCAGCGCGATTTCGCACTGATGCGCCAGCCCGGCGGCAACCACATTCTTGGCGGCATGGCGGGCAGCATAGGCGGCAGAGCGATCCACCTTGGTGGGATCCTTGCCGGAGAAGGCGCCGCCGCCATGGGGCGCATAGCCGCCGTAGGTATCCACGATAATCTTGCGCCCGGTCAGCCCGCTGTCCCCCGCAGGGCCGCCCACAACAAAGCGACCGGTTGGGTTAATGAAATATTTGGTATCCCTGTGCAATAGCTCCGCGGGGATTTCCTTCCGGATTACTTCCTCCATCATGGCCCGCTCAATTTCCTCATGGGTCACGTTTTCGTCATGCTGGGTGGAAATCACAACGGCATCCACCGCCACGGGCTTGCCATCCTCGTATACCACCGTCACCTGGGATTTGCCATCGGGGCGCATCCAGGGGCAGATGCCGGTTTTGCGCACAACGGCCATCCGCCGGGTCAGCCGATGGGCCAGGGCGATGGGCATGGGCATGAATTCAGGGGTTTCATCGCAGGCAAAGCCAAACATCATGCCCTGATCCCCCGCGCCGGTTTCGTTCTTTTCCTCTGTCCGGGTTTCAAGAGCCGCGTCAACGCCCTGGGCAATATCGGGGGATTGATCATGCACGGCGGTCAGCACCGCGCAGGACGCGCCGTCAAAGCCCTTCTTGGCCCGGTCATAGCCGATATCGTTAACCACCTGGCGAACAATATCCGCAATGGGCACATAGCCCTTGGTGGTGATTTCGCCCATGACCATGACCATGCCGGTGGTGGTGCAGGTTTCACAGGCGACGCGGGAATAGGGATCCTGCTCCAGCAGGGCGTCCAGAACGGCGTCAGAAATCTGATCGCACATTTTATCCGGATGGCCTTCGGTTACGGATTCGGAAGTAAATAGGGTACGCATCGTTTTTTCTTCCTTTCTGCTTTTGATTCTGAACACCCATCTCGCCGCAAAAAAGCCGCCTGGTCTTTACAGACAAGCGGCTCCCGAAAAAAAGCTTCTTCATGCGCCTTATCTGCCAGCGCAGTTGCCCGCGCTGCTGGAATTAGCACCTTGCGTTTCACCGCCGGTTGCCGGGCTTCATCGGGCCAGTCCCTCAGCCGCTCTGGATAAGGTATTCAGTTCGGTTGATATTATACACGCCGTGCCCTTTTTCGTCAAGGCGTCTAATGCGCATTTTTTCATTTTTTCCTGTCGCCCAGACGGGCCTTGCAGGCGATGGGCGCAATGCGGTAATGCAGCAGCGCCGTGGAATTGGCATACTGCCGATTAAACTGATTTTTCAGCCGCTCCATGACCAGCGTGCCGTCATCCGCCCCGCGGACGGGCAGCAGCAGCGCATACTGAGAGGCGGTATAATGAGCCACGGCATCGCCCCGGCGCAGGCCGTTTGTCAGCACGTTCAAAAGCACCCGCATGGCTTCATCCAATTGCAAAGGATCCATTTCCGCCCCGTCCGCCCCGGTAATCATCATCAGCCCCAGGCAGATGACGGCCTCGCTGCGCTCCAGGGCGCGAAGCTGCAGATTATAGATTTCCTTAAACACCGCATACTTGCAAATCAGCGGGCCCTTGCCCTGATGATATTCGCTGAGTTCCGTCTGGATGGCCTCCAATTCGCTGTCCAGGCCCTTTCCTGCCAGAATAATTTTGCGGTAAAATTCCCGGATGCCCTCCGGCGGCCTTTCCCCCAGATACTGCTGATGCAGATTGGAAACATGCTTGTATTGCATAACGGCATCGTTATTCCGATTGGCATGCACCAGCGCATTCATCAGCATCAGATTCAGCCGCTCGTCAAAGGCATCCGTTTCCAGGGCCAGGCGGCATACCCGGATGATTTCCTCCTGATCGTTTTCCATGGCAAGCAGGGATAAATACCGATGCACCAGCGAAAGATATTCGTTCTGCACCTCCACGCTCCGGGCGCTGATAAACGCCTCCTGCTCCTTTTCGTCAGGCAAAAGATTGCCCGTATACAGCCCGATGGCCCGGGCAAAGAGCGGCCTGCTTTCTTCATCCAGCGTTTCTGCCTTTTCAAGCGCCTGACACAGCTTCTCAAATTCAAATAGATCCACCGTGCATTCCTCCGCCATCTCCCAGCGGTACGCCCCCCGGGCGGTGGCGATGCATCTTTCCAGCCCGGGCGCGCACTGGGAAAGGCTCACCCGCAGACGGCTCACCATGGTTTTCAGCGCGTTTTCGGGATTGGCGCTTTCCTCCTGATGCCAAAGCACATCATATAATTCCTGATAGGGCACATCCTCGCCCCTGCGCAGCAGCAGATACTGCAGCATCAGAAGGCCCTTTCGGGATTTGCTCAACTGCCCTTCGATTCTCTGGCTGCCGTACCGGATTTCAAACCGGCCCAGCAGATAAATGCTCACCTTTTCCATGCCGATTCTCCCTCTGCCTTCCTGCGATGCAAAGGCCGCCTTATTCATCCTTTTCCTGATTCGCCCAGAAAAGCGCGCATTCCATCGCCCGCTGCCAGCCCTTCAGCAGCTTCTGCCGCTCATTGGCTTCCATCTGCGGCGCAAAGGCATCAGCCACATGCCAGCCCCGGGCCGTGGAGGCAAGATCGGGATAAATGCCCACCGCCAGTCCGGCCAGAAGCGCCGCGCCCAGGGCGGTGGTTTCAAGCACGGCGGGGCGCTGCACAGGCACGCCCATCAGATCGCTCTGAAACTGCATCAGCAATTGATTGGCGCTGGCGCCGCCATCCACCCGCAGCGCCTTGCATTCGCAGCCGCAATCCTTTTCCATGGCGGCAAACAGATCCCGGGATTGATAGGCGATGGATTCCAGCGCCGCCCGCACGATATGCGCCCGGCCCGTGCCCCGGGTCATGCCAACCAGGGTGCCCCGGGTATACATATTCCAGTAGGGCGCGCCAAGGCCCGTAAAGGCGGGCACCAGATAGACCCCGCCCGTATCCGGAACGGAAGCAGCCACCGCCTCGCTTTCCTGGGCAGAGGAAATCAGCTTCATTTCATCCCGCAGCCATTGGATGGCCGCGCCGCCCACAAACACGCTGCCCTCAAAGGCATAGGTAGGCTTGCCCTGCAGCCGCCAGGCCATGGTGGTAAGCAGACCGCTGCTGGAAAGGCGGAAATTCTCCCCTGCGTTCATCAGCATAAAGCAGCCGGTGCCATAGGTATTTTTCACCATGCCCTCTTCAAAGCAGGCCTGACCGAAAAGCGCCGCATGCTGATCCCCTACCAGAGCGGCCACCGGGATTTTTTCTCCCAGCAGATCCTCCCGCAGCATGCCCACCACCTCGGCGGTATCCGCAACCCGAGGCAAAAGCGCCCGGGGAATATCCAGCATGGCCAATAGCTCGTCATCCCAATCCTGGGTATGCAGATTAAAGAGCATGGTGCGCCCGGCGTTGGTGGCATCCGTTACATGGGGATGCCCCTCCACCAGATTCCACGCCAGGAAGGAATCCACCGTGCCAAAGCATAATTCGCCGCGCGCTGCCCGCTCATGCAGATCCATTTCATCCAGCATCCATTTGATTTTCGTGCCGGAAAAATAGGCGTCGGGAATGAGCCCGGTCTTTTTCCGGATCATCTCCCCATAGCCCTTTTCCTTCAGTTCATCTACCATTTCCGCCGTCCTCCGGCATTGCCAGACGATGGCGTTATGCACGCATTGCCCGCTCTGCCTATCCCAGATCAGCGCGGTTTCCCGCTGATTGGTGATGCCGATGGCGGCAATTTCCGAGGGGCTGATCTCCGCCTTGCGGACGGCGGCGCGCAGGCTTTCAATCTGGGTGGAAAGAATATCCGCCGGATCATGCTCCACCCAGCCGGGCTTGGGATAATGCTGGGGAAATTCCTTGGCGGAAGAGGCAATCATATGCCCTTCCAGGGTAAATACAACGGCCCTTGAGCTGGTGGTTCCCTGATCCAGCGCCACCAGATAACGCTTGTTCATCATCTGCTGCTTCCTCCTCCGGTTTTTTCTGCCTGTTTTTGTCATTGTAACATCTGCAAGCATATTTTTCAAGCGCTCGTGTAACCATTTTCCCGGTTTTTTGCTGTTTTTCCGAAGAAATGGTTACATTTTCCCGCATCTGTAAGGATTCCGCGTTCTTTTCGCCCCGCAGCGGTAATCGAAGTAAAACGCAGATTTCCCGCTTGACACATCGCCTTTCTTCCCTTATAATGCATACATGGCTTTGACGGGATGCCAGTAGCCCTGCCAGTGCGCCTCAAGAGAGCTTCCGGTTGGTGTAAGGAAGCGGCGGCGGCAGCGCGCGAATTACCTCCCCGAGCCCGATACCGAAGGATGCTTTCTGCGTAGGCTATCGCCGGTGCGCCGGATACAGCGCAAAGAGGGCATGGAGCGCTTCCATGCCGAACGGAAGTGGTACCGCGATCATCCGCCTTCCCCGTATGGGGCAGGCGGTTATTTTTTAGGAAGGAGGCGCATGCGCCATGGTCAGGATCGATTCTTTGCGCTTTGCCGATCGCTTTGACGGCGTTTCCGGCAGCGCCATCCGCGAAATATTTAAGCTGATTGCCTCCCCAGGCATGATCTCCTTTGCCGGCGGCAATCCCTCCCCCGATTTCCTGCCGGATGCGGAAATGGCGGATTTGGCCCGGGAGCTATTGCTCCGGGAGGGCAAAACGCTCTTGCAGTACGGCGCGACAGAGGGCTACGGCCCCCTGCGGGAGAGCCTGCCCGCCTATCTTCAGGAGCGCTTTTCCTTCTCCTGCGCCCCGGATGAGGTGCTGCCCGTTACCGGCTCCACCCAGGCCATGGATCTGCTCTGCAAGGCGCTGATCAATCCCGGGGATAAGGTAGTGGTGGAAAACCCCACCTTTCTGGGCAATATGCAGTGCATCCGGCTGTATCAGGCCCAACTGATCCCCGTGGACAGCGATGATGAGGGCATTGATACCGATGCGCTGGAGGAAGTATTTAAAAGGGAGCATCCCAAAATGCTCTATATCATCCCCACCTTCCAGAATCCCACCGGCCGCACCCTGTCCCTTGCCCGCCGCAAGCGGGTGGCCCGGCTGGCTGCCGAATACGGCGTGGTGGTGGCTGAGGATGATCCCTACCGGGATCTGCGCTATGCCGGGGAGGAATTGCCCTCCATCAAGGCCTTTGATACGGAGGGCTGGGTGGCCTTTATGGGCAGCTTTTCCAAGGTGATTTCCCCCGGGCTGCGGGTGGGTTTTCTCTGCGCAAGCGCCGCCCTGCTTCGTCGATGCATCATCGGCAAGCAATCCAGCGATGTGCATTCCGCCAATCTCAATCAGGCCCTGGTGGATGCCTATATCCGCCACGGGCTGCTGTCGCCGCATGTAGAGAGCATCTGCTGCGCCTATGGCGAAAAAATGGCCTGCATGCTGGGTCTGCTTTCCAAATGCGGCGGGATTGCCCGATATACCCAGCCCCAGGGCGGGCTATTCCTCTTTGCCGAGCTAAAGGAGGGGAAAAACGCCCTGTCGCTTCTGCCCAAGGCCATTGAAAAAAAGGTGGCCTATGTGCCCGGCACGCATTTCTATGCCGAGGGCGGGCATGAAAATACCTTCCGTCTCAATTTCTCCATGCCCTCTCTTGCGCAGATCCGCCAGGGCATGGCGGCCCTGAACGATGTTTTCTCAGAATAGCTTCATCAAAATAATCAACCATGAAAAAGGAGAATGATACCCATGGCAAACGTACTGGATACCCTCCGCGAGCGCGGCTTCCTGGCCCAGATCACCTTTGAGGATGATCTCTACAAGCAGCTGGAAAAGGAGCCCACCACCTTCTATGTAGGCTTTGACCCCACCGCCACCTCCCTGCATTTCGGCCATTTCATCCCCATCATCGCCATGGCCCATATGCAGCGGGCGGGCCATATTCCCATCGCTCTGGTGGGCGGCGGCACCGCCATGATCGGCGATCCTTCCGGCAAAACCGATATGCGCAAGATGATGACCGTGGAAACCATCGATCATAACGTTTCCTGCATCAAAAAGCAGATGGAGCGCTTCATCGAATTCGGCGATGGCAAGGCCATGATCGTCAATAACGCCGATTGGATCCGCAGCCTTTCCTACATGGATTTTCTGCGGGATGTGGGCTCTCTCTTCTCCGTCAATCGCATGCTGGCGGCGGAATGCTACAAGCAGCGGATGGAGCGGGGCCTGACGCTGCTGGAATTCAATTACATGGTCATGCAGGCCTATGATTTCCTGCAGCTCTTCAAGCATCATGGCTGCCGGCTGCAGATGGGCGGCGATGATCAGTGGAGCAATATGCTGGCGGGCGCCGATCTGATCCGCCGCAAGGAGCAGGAGGCGGCCTACGCCTGCACCTTCAAGCTGCTGATGAACCATGAAGGCAAAAAAATGGGCAAGACCGAAAAGGGCGCGCTCTGGCTGGATCCCAATCTCTGCAGTCCCTATGATTTCTATCAGTACTGGCGCAATATCGCCGATGCCGATGTGGAAAAATGCCTGAGTCTGCTTACCTTCCTGCCCATGGATGAGGTAAAGCGGCTTTCCCGCCTGGAGGGCAGCGCCATTAACGAGGCCAAGACCGTGCTGGCCTATGAATGCACCAAGCTGGTGCATGGGCAGGAGGAGGCCGAAAAGGCCCAGCTGGCGGCGGCGGCGCTCTTTGGCGGCGGCGCGGCGGCGGATGTGCCCACCTTTGAATGGACGCAGGCCCAGCTGGCGGAGGATAACCGCCTGACCACCCTGCTCAATCTCTGCGGCCTCTGCCAGAGCAAGGGCGATGCCCGCAAGCAGGTGCAGCAGGGCGCGGTCATGCTCAATGACAGCAAGGTATCCGATATCAATCTGGTTGTCACCGCCGATATGATCCCCACCGATGGCATCCTGCTGCGCAAGGGCAAGAAGAATTATTGCCGCGTGGTGCTGAAATAATGCCGGGGGATTATAAAACCCTGAAAAATGCGGCCAGCGATGAATTCATCGTCCATAAAAGCCGCTTCATCGGCTGCGCCTCCCCCTGCGAAACGGAGGAGGAGGCGCTGGCCTTCTTAAAATCCGTCCGGGAAAAACATCGGGATGCCACCCATCATTGCTATGCCTACGTCATCGGCCGCAATGCCGGGATCATGCGCTATAATGATGACGGCGAGCCCGGCGGCACCGCCGGCATGCCCATGATGGAGGTACTCAAGGCCCGGGGCGTGGTCAATTGCTGCGTGGTGGTCACCCGGTATTTCGGCGGCATTCTTCTGGGGGCCGGCGGGCTGGTAAGGGCCTATGGCCATAGCTGCGCCCTGGCGCTCCAGGCCGCCCGGGTGGTGCGCATGGAGGAGAGCAGAAAAATCCTTCTGGATGTGCCCTATCCCCTATGGGATCGGGTGAATCACGCGCTGAAGGCCCTGCCGCTTCTGACCGAGGATACCAGTTTCGGCGCATCGGTGGAAACAACCCTGCTGATCCGCAAAAAGGATGTGGAGGCGGTCACGCAGAAGCTCACCGCCCTGACCGATGCCCGGGCCGAATGGCTGGAACTGGACGAATTGCATTATCCCTGGCCGGAGGAGGCCCCGTTCCCTGATTCCCCTTAAAAAACGCCGATCATTTCATATTTTCCGCACCCCTTTCTTTGCTTCGCATAGGATGAAGTGAACAAAATGAAAGGGGTGCTTTTCCATGTCCGAAACCAATGGCAGCAGCTGCGCCTATCATTATACCGTCAAGCGGGGTGACAGCTTCTATCTCATCGCCCATCGTCTGGGCGTATCCCTGCGCGATCTGTTGGATGCCAATCCGGATATCCCCCCCGCCCGGCTGACGGTGGGCGATGTGCTGTGCATTCCCTATGATCAGGCTGTGCAGACCCCGGCGGGCGACAGCGGCAGCGCTTCCGGGAGCAATGATTCCGGCAGCAATAATTCCGGCAGTACTGGCGGTGATACCGCCGGGGGTGCAGCCTGCCCGGAAACGCCGTCCGTGCCCGAAACGCCCGGCACGCCGGAGGGCTATGTCTGCCCTGCCAATCGCCGGGCCATTGTGCAGGAGGGGCAGAGCGCCAGCGATCTGCAATTGCGCTATGATCTTTCCTATTACACCCTGCAGAGCGCCAATGCCCAGACCAATCTCGATCAGCTTCGCCCCGGCGATATCGTCTGTATCCCGGAAAGCAATTTTCCCTGCCCCCTGGCTTCTAATGTCACCCTCAAGGAAAATGAATCACTGGAATCCATCGCCGTTACATATAACCTGCCGATTGCTTCCCTCCTTCGTGTGAACCCCTGCCTCGCCCCGGAGGATTTCACTCCCGGCACCACCATCCGCCTGCCGGAGTAAGGAACGGAGGAACGGGGAAACGGGGAGAAATATTGCGGAGGAACCACTTTTGAGTCAAAAGTGGTTCCCCCGCACCCCCTCCGAAAACCGGCTCTGGATGGATCATGGGTGGATAAAACCAAGATGAATGCCAGATCAGCAAAATGGACAATGGTTTGCAGAAAGCCATTCTTTGCAGCCAGGCAGCAGTTCCCCGCGCCCTTCCGCAAAAATCACCGTCTCTCCCCGAGCCGTTTCTCGCATGCGCGGCGCACATGCTCGGTGAGCATAGCGATAAATTCCGCATTGGTGGGTTTGCCGCGTTCTGCATCCACAGAAAAGCCGAAGAGGCGCTGGATAGCGGCCAGATCCCCGCGCAGCCAGGTATTTTCAACAGCCGTGCGGATGGCGCGCTCCACCGCCTGGGGCGTGGTCGCAAATTGATCCGCCAGCAGCGGATAGAGGCGCTTCTGATAATCCCGGGCAAGATGCGGCGCGCAGGCGCAATAGGCCGCCGCAGCCTGCATATAATTCCGGCCCTTCAGCTTAGCGGGCACCCGCAGCTGCATTAACAGCACGCCCGCCGAAGAAAAGCGCATTTCCTCCGTATCCCTGGCAAGGGCGGGCAGGGGCAGCGCCGCCAGCGTTTCGAGCAGTTTTAGCAGCCCTTCCGCCCGCTCCGCATTGCATACCGCCATATCCGCGCCCCGGTCAAGGGCCGCATCCCGCCAGCCTGTTCCCGGCAAAAGCATCAGCGTTCGGGGCGGCGCAAGCAGCTCCCGGCGCATCCGCTCCATCAGCGTCATGCCATCCATGCCCGCCAGCGCGCTATCCAGGATCAATAGTTCGGGCATCAGACGGCTGATCTCCGCCCATGCGCGCCGTCCATCCCCCGTGCCGCCCACAGGGAAGAGGCTGCTTTCCGCAAGCAGCATTTTTTCAATGGCCGCTGCATCGGCTGCGGCAATATAGACCCGCTGCGGCGCGCCGCTCATGGCTCTTCCTTCTTTTTGGCGGCGCTGAGATTGACAAAGATCACCGCCGATACCGTAAGCGCCAGCGCAATGCCGCAGATGCCCAGCACGGTGGTCGTGCCGGTGGAAACCGCCATGCTGGCGTTTCCCTCCACCAGATACCGCATGGTGCGGTAAAGCCCGACGCCGGGAACCAGCGGAATAATGGCGCTGGTAATATACATAGTAGCGGTGCATTTGCGGATACGCGCACAGATTTCGCAGCTGATGCCGATCAGCAGTGTGGCAAAGAAATAGCCCAGCGTGCTTTGCTGCAGTAGAAGAAACACGCCGTACCCCGCCGCCGCAATCAGCCCGGTAATCAGATACGCATTTTTCGGCAGATGCACCAGCGCCGAAAAGGCCAGCGCAGCCACAAAGCAGGCAATCAATTGCGCCCACCAGCTCATGACGGAATCCCTCCCCACATGGAAAGCACCAGGCCGATGCCCACCGCCAGCATTACCGCGCAGAGAATGGCCTCGATGAACCGTGCGCCGCCGGAAACCAGATCGCCGCGGATGGTATCGCGGATGGCATTGGTCAGGGCAAGGCCGGGAAGCAGGGGCATGATTGCCCCGGAAATAATGGGCTCCACCTGCACCCCGGGCAATAGATGGGCCCCCAGCAGGGCCAGCAGCGTTGTCAGCGAACCGGCCATCATGCTGGATAGCAGCCCCGGCACATGGCGCCTGGCCAGCAGGGGCAAAAGCATCTGCATCGCCGCGCCGCAGAAAAAGGAAATCACAAAATCCACCCAATAGCCGCCCAGCATGATGGTGAAGCTCCCGGCGGAAACGGCGCTGGCAGCGATAAGAAACCAGGGGCTCTGGGGCTTGGGCCTTCTGATTTCCTGCAGCCTGCGCAGCGCCTCTTCTGCAGACATGCTGCCCGACGCCACCTGCCGGGAAATACTGTTGCATTCATCAATACGCTCCAGATTGGTGGCCCGGTGATGCACCCGCACGATGCGGGTAATATTGGCATGCTCCTGAATCGACAGCGTCAGCATAAGCCCGGTGGGCAGGGCCAGCACATCCACATTGCTGATCTTCAGCCCTGCGCACATTCTTTCCACCGTTTCCTCGGCGCGATAGGTTTCGCCGCCGCTCTCCAATATGATCTTGGAGGCCAGACATACGGCGTCCAGCGTCACGGTAACTGTATCCATTTTCCTGCCTCCGCAAGCAAAATTTCCATTCCTTCCGCATGATAGCACAGGAAATATCCAAAGTAAAGGCCGGTTTTCCCCGTTTATTCGGTGCAGGCCGCGCTGCCGCTTAAATTTTTCCGGTTATAGCCGTCCAGCAAAAGCACAAACACGGCGCAGACGAGCAGCAGCGCGATATTCAGCACCATGGGCCAGACGCGGTTTATATCCGAAAGCGCGCCTGCAATCATGCCAAAGGGAGAAGTGACCATCAGGCACAGCGTGAAAAAGAAGCCCTGCATCCTGGCCCGCTCCTCCGGCGGGATGGCAATGGTCTGCAGCGCGCTGGTCAGGGGCGTAAGGATGGAAAGGGCCATGGCCTCCATGGCTGCGCCCAGCGCCACATAAACATAGGCCCCGGGCTTGAGCAGAATGGTCATCCCCTGCTGCAGCACCATCAGCCCCAGGGATAAAAGGGCGGGATGCTTGAATTTATCCGCATTCACATGGGGCACGATCACAAAATAGCTCACCAGCATGAGCAGATTTTTGATGGTTGCGAAAATGGAAAGATTCTCCTCCGCAATGCCCAGCCGCTCCGTTACCAGCAGCGGCCAGAAGGAATCCTGCACGCCCTTCATGGTCATGTAGCTGGCCACCAGCGCCACAGTCAGCATAATGCGCTTATCCTTAAGCATATCCCGCAGGATAAAGCGGCTGTTCCACAGATAGGAAAGCAGCGATTCATGCCGGCTTTCCTCCATCCTGCGCCTGCCGATCCTGGTTTCTTTAGTGCAGAGATGTAGAATCACAAATTTTGCCGTCATCATGACGAAGGTAATCAGATATAATACCCGCATGGTGGGCACCACGCCGTATTTCTGCACAAAGCCATAGGCCAGCGGCGAAACAAAGCCTGCAATCAGCCCGGCAATATGGCAGACGGAAAAGAGGCGGACGTATCTTTCCTCCGCCGAATCCTCAATAAACAACAGATACCAGGAATTTTCCGTTACCCGCCAAATGCCGTTAAAGACCGCCGCCACCAGAAACCAGTGATAGCTCTGGGCACAGGCCCATAAAAGGGCGGGCACGCTCCAGGAGAGGGTATCGAAAATCAGCGTACACCAGCGGCGGCCCAGCTTATCCGTCAGCACCCCGGATAAAACGGCAAAGACCACCTGCGAGAGGAAAAATACCGTCTGGGTTACGCCGATCTGGAAGGCGCTGACCCCCAGGCACACCATATACATGGAGGCAAAGGGCAGATAGAGATTGTAGGGAATGCCCCAGAGCGGCTCCAGCAGCATGCAGGGCAATTCATTGCCGGTGGCGGTAAAGATCACATCGATCATGGGGTTTTTGCGCAGCAGCGCCTTCAGCCGTTTCATAATTCCTCCGAAAATGTCAGAATATTGATCCTACTGAATATATGACACTTTTCCCGCCTTGTCAAGCGGTCAGGAAAAATGTATAATAGAGGCGGAATAAATAAGGAGGATACGCCTGTGAATCTGCCGCAGCTTCTGGAAAAACTGAAACTCAGCCCGGATTTCATGGAGAATGTCACCGCCTGGCGCACCATTTCCCCGCGTCCCGCCCGCTATGCGCCCTGGCCCCAGGGGATTGATCCCAGGCTTCCGGAAGCGCTGAACCGGCACGGGGTGCATCAGCTGTATACCCATCAGGCGGAATGCTTTGAGGCGGCCCGGGCAGGAGAGGATTATGTGGTGGTTACCCCCACCGCCTCCGGCAAGACCCTTTGCTATAATCTGCCCGTGCTTGCAAAAATTCTGGAAAATGAGGATGCCCGCGCCCTCTATCTCTTCCCCACCAAGGCGCTCTCCGCCGATCAGGTCAGCGAATTATATGAACTGATTGAGCAATTGCAGGTGGATATCAAAACCTATACCTACGATGGGGATACCCCGGCGGCGGCCCGGAAGGCCGTGCGCCAGGCCGGGCATGTGGTGGTCACCAATCCCGATATGCTCCACAGCGGCATTCTGCCCCAGCATACCAAATGGGTCAAACTCTTTGAAAACCTCCAGTACATCGTGGTGGATGAAATCCATACCTACCGGGGCGTTTTCGGCAGCAATCTGGCCAACGTGCTGCGCAGGCTTTTGCGTCTGTGCGAATTTTACGGCAGCCATCCCCGCTTTATTCTCTGCTCCGCCACCATCCATAACCCCAGGGAGCTGGCCGAAACCCTGATCGGCCGCCCCGTTCGCCTGATCGATCAGAACGGCGCGCCCGCCGGGGAAAAGCATTATATTTTCTATAACCCGCCGGTGGTCAATCAGCAGCTGGGCATCCGCAGGGGCGTGCTGCCCGAAACCCGGAAAATCGCCTCCATGCTGGTGAAAAACGGGGTGCAGAGCATCGTTTTTGCCAAATCCCGCCTGCAGGTGGAGGTATTGACCCGGCAGCTTAAGGAATTGGTGGCCGGGCCCACGGGAAATGTTGAAAGGGTGCGCGGGTATCGGGGCGGGTATCTGCCCAATGAGCGCAGAGAGATTGAAAAGGGCCTTCGGGCCGGGAAAATCCAGGCGGTGGTATCCACCAACGCCCTGGAGCTTGGCATCGATATCGGCGCGCTGGAGGCCTGTGTGCTGTGCGGCTATCCCGGCACCATCGCCAGCACCTGGCAGCAATCGGGCCGGGCAGGGCGCAGAAACGGCGTTTCGGTGACCATCATGGTGGCCTCCTCCAGCGCGCTGGATCAATTCATCGTCACCCACCCCGATTATTTCTTTGATCAGCCCGCAGAAAATGCCCTGCTTAACCCGGATAACCTCTATATTCTGCTCAGCCATTTCAAATGCGCCGCCTATGAGCTTCCCTTTAAGGATGGCGAAACCCTGGGCAATGCCGCAGGCGGGGAGGAAATGCTCTCCTTCCTGGAGGAAAGCCAGATCCTGCGCCATGTGGGCAATACCTATCACTGGATGGCGGAGGATTTTCCCGCCAGCGAAATGAGCCTGCGCACCGCCATGACCGAAAACTATCTGATCATGGATATTACCGATCCCGGCCATCCCCGGATGGTGGGCGAAATGGATCGCTTTACGGTGCCCATGCTGCTCCATGAAAACGCCATTTACATGCATGAGGGGCAGACCTATCAGGTAGAAAAGCTGGATTTTGACGCCTGCAAGGCCTTTATCCGCAAGGTCAATGTGGATTATTATACCGATGCCGATCTCAATGTATCGCTGAGCCTGCTGGATGTTGAAAAGGAGGAGCAGAACGCCGCCCTGGGCGAAGTCAAGGTAACGGCGCTGGTCAAGATCTTTAAAAAGATGCGCTTTGATACCGGGGAAAACCTGGGCTTTGGCCCGGTGCGCCTGCCCGAAACCGATATGCATACCACCGCCATGTGGCTGACCCTGCCCGATTCCATTTCCGGGAAATACGAAAAGGATGATCTGCAGAGCGGCATGCTGGGCATAGCCAATCTGCTGCGCATCCTCTCCCCCTTGTATCTCATGTGTTCGCCCCGGGATATTGCCGTTTCCTATCAGGTAAAATGCCCCTTTACCGGAAAGCCTACCCTGATTCTATACGATAATTGCCCCGGCGGCGTGGGCCTTTCCGAAAAAGCCTTCAGGATGCGCAGGATCCTGATGGATCACGCCCTGATGCTGTTAAAGGATTGCCCCTGCCCCCAGGGCTGCCCCTCCTGTGTAGGCCCGGTGGGCGAGGTAGGCGCAAGGGGAAAGAAAATGGCCCGGGCCCTGCTGGAGGATTTGATCAATGAATATCCATGAACTGGTGCAACTGCAGCGCAAGGCCTTTCAGGCGCTGCGTCCCGCCCCGGTGGAGGAGCGGCTGGAGCAATTGGAGGCGCTGAAAGCCGCCATTGAGCAAAGGGAGGGCGAAATCTGCGCCGCGCTGGAAAGCGATCTGGGCAAATGCGCCGGTGAGGCCTACATGACCGAAATCGGCCAGGTGCTTTCCGAAATCAGCTTTGCCCTGGGGCATCTTAAGGGCTGGGCGCGGCCAAAGCGCGTGCGCACTCCCCTTTCGCTCTTTCCTGCCCGCAGCTATATTCTGCGGGAGCCCTACGGCGTGGTGCTGATCATGTCACCCTGGAATTATCCCTTCCTTCTGACCATGACCCCCTTTATCGGGGCCATTGCCGCGGGCAACCACTGCATCCTCAAGCCCAGCCGCTATTCCCCCGCCACCGCCGGAATCATCGCCCGGCTGATTGCCGATTGCTTCCCGCCCGAAAAGGCGGCGGTGGTGCAGGGCGGCCGGGAGGAAAATCAGGCGCTTTTGGAGGAGCGCTTCGATTACATCTTCTTTACCGGCGGCTCGGCGGTGGGCAAAATCGTATTGGAAAAGGCCGCCCGCCATATCACCCCCGTCACCCTGGAATTGGGCGGCAAAAGCCCCTGCATCGTGGATGCCTCGGCCCATCTTCCCTCGGCGGCCCGGCGCATCGCCTTTGGCAAGGCCCTCAATTCCGGTCAGACCTGCGTGGCCCCCGATTATCTTCTTGTGCATGAAAAGGTAAAGGATGCGCTTCTGCGCCAGATCCGGGATTGCTGGCAGGATATGTACGGCAATCCGCCGGACAGCCCCCAGTGGCCCCGCATGATCAGCGGGAAGCACTACAGCCGGGTGATGCGGCTGATGGAGGGGGAAAATATCTACTGCGGCGGCACCGGCGATGGCGAGCGCATTGCCCCCACCCTGCTGACCGATGTCTCCTGGGATTCCCCCATCATGCAGGAGGAAATTTTCGGCCCCGTGCTGCCGGTAATTTCCTTCCGCTCCCTGGATGAAATCATCCCCGAAATCAACCGCCGGGATAAGCCGCTGGCGCTGTATCTGTTTTCCCGCCGCGCCTCGGTTCAGGAAAGAATCCTTTCGGAAATATCCTTTGGCGGCGGCTGCATCAATGATACCGTGCTGCATCTTTCCTCCGCCCGCCTGCCCTTTGGCGGCGTGGGCGAAAGCGGCATGGGGCGCTATCACGGAAAATATTCCTTTGATACCTTTACCCATGAAAAGGCCGTGGTGAAAAAGGGCATCCGGCCGGATATCCGGATGCGTTATGCGCCCTTTACCGGCGAAAAAACCCGGCTGATCAAAAAGCTGATGAAATAAGAGGTGGCGTTTCATGCCTGCATTGGAAGCCTATCGAAGAGAACTGGATTATTCCTACGCCCCCGGCGTATTCCCCAGCCTGGAGGCCCTTTGCAAGCGCCCCGAAATGGTGCGCCGGCTGCTGGTTTCCTCCAAAGGGACGGAAAGCGAAGGGGTGCATAAGCTGCTCAAGCTGGCGGAAAGCCGCCATATTCGGGTGGAAACGGCGGATAAGGCCCTTTCCCGCATTTCCGGAAAGGAAAATTGCTTTGCCGCCGCCGTATTTGAAAAGCGGCCCGCCCAGCTTTCAAACGAGCATCACATCGTGCTGCATCATATTTCGGATGCAGGCAATCTGGGCACCATCCTGCGGGCCGCCCTGGGCTTTGGGTATCTGGATATCGCCATTATCCGCCCGGCTGCGGATGTATACGATCCCAAGGTGGTCAGGGCCAGCATGGGGGCGATTTTTTCCATGCGCGTAAAGGAATATGACGCCTTTGACGCGTATCGAAGGGAATTTCCCCATCATGCCGCCTATCCCTTTATGCTGGATGGCTCCACGCTGCTCAGTGAAGCCGTTTCCCATAAGCAGTCCCCCCACGCCCTGATTTTCGGCAATGAAGGCGCCGGGCTGCCCCCCGAATTTGCCAAGCTGGGCCAGCCCGTCCGCATTCCCCATAGCCAGCAGATCGATTCCCTCAATCTTTCCGTGGCGGCCGCCATCGGAATGTACGCATTTCAGGAATAATCGGAGGTTTTTATCATGACAGATCAGCAACTCATTACCGCTCAGGTTACCAAGGCGCTTCTGGATTTATCGCTGGCGGGCCATCTGCAAAAGGGCGCGCAGCTGGTGATCGGCTGCTCCACCAGCGAGGTGGCGGGCGGCCGCATCGGCAAAAGCAGCGTGCCCGAAATCGGCCAATGGATCGTTGATGCCGTGCTGCGCGTATGCGAGCAAAAGGAAATGATTCCCATCTTCCAGTGCTGCGAGCATCTGAACCGGGCGCTGGTGCTGCCCCTTTCCGCCGCCAAGGCACAGGGCTATACCCGGGTCAGCGCCATTCCCCAGCCCAAAGCGGGCGGGAGCCTGGCAGCGGCGGCCTGGAAAACCCTGGAGGAGCCCTGCCTGGTGGCCCATGTGCAGGCCGATGCGGGGCTGGATATCGGCGATACCTTCATTGGCATGCATCTAAGGCCCGTGGTTGTTCCCTATCGGGGCGAAATCAAGGAAATCGGCCAGGCCCACGTCACCGCCGCCTACTCCCGTCTGCCCTATATCGGCGGCGAAAGAGCGGTGTACGTCTGATTCGCCCCTGAGCAACAGACAGCAAAGCCCCCGGCACACAGGAAAGGATGCCTTCTCCTGCGTCCCGGGGACTTTTTTGCAATCATATTCGCTTTACTTTTTTTCGTATGTAATGGCGGCGGATACGGCGGGGTTTTCCTGCCCCTGCAGGGTAAAGGAGATTCGTCCCTCCTTGATTTCAATGACCCCCGTGGAGCCCCGCACGCTGCCCTTTTCCAGCAATAGCGCCACCAGTTTTCCCGTCAGCTGCGGCCCGCCGCCCCGGGCAAGGCCATCCTTCCAGAGGGTGAAACGGCAGCCCTCCCGCCAGGCGGTGCAGCCAAAGGCCCGGCTGTTTTCCTGCACCGCCTTGCCGCACAGGGGGCATTGCGCGCCGGGCACGGTCTTGGCGGCGCTTTTTGTCTTGCCGCCCCGGCCCTTTCGGCGCATTTCCTCGGGAAACTGGGCCTCCGTCTTGGTATCCCGGGCATAGCCGATGAGGAAGGCGGTCAGATTCCGGATGCCCTGGATGAAGCGCTCCGTATCCCGCTGATTCCGGGCAATTTCATCCAGCGCCAGCTCCCATTTGCCTGTGGTTTCGGGAGAGGCAATTTCATCCGGGGCAATGGCGATCAGGGCGACGCCCTTTTCCGTGGCGTTCAGCGCCCTTCCCTTCCGGGCGGCATAGCCCACCTGAATCAGCCGCTCGATAATGGCGGCCCGGGTGGCCGGCGTGCCCAGCCCGGAGCCCTTCATCTGCTCCCGCAGCTTTTCATCCGAAAGTTCCCTGCCCGCATTTTCCATAGCCGCCAGCAGTGAAGCATCGGTGTGGGGGGCCGGGGGCTTGGTGGCTTCCTTTTTGACGGATGCCTTGCCGACCCTCCGTTCATCCCCCTCTTTAAGCGCAGGGAGCTGCTCCTCATCCTTTTCCTCGGCGGGATATACGGCCTTCCAGCCGCTGATTCTTTCCACCCGGCCCGTGGATTTGAAGTTTTCCCCCTCGCAGGCAGTAATCACCCGAATGGCGTCATATTCATGGGCGGGATAGAAAACGGCGATGGTGCGCCGGGCGATCATATCAAACAGTTTGGCCGCATCCGCTGGCAGCTTATCCACCGGCGCGGTCTGGGGCGTTGGGATAATGGCATGGTGATCGGATACCTTGGCGTTATCAAACACCCGCTTGGAAAAGGGCAGCTTGCCCTCCTCGCCCCAGGGGATATTTTCCACCAGCTCCCGATATTCCCCTGGAAGGCGCTGCAGCGTCTGCCGGGCCCTGGGCAGCATATCCATGGGCAGATAGCGGCTGTCGGTGCGGGGATAGGTGACCGCCTTCCATTTTTCGTATAATTCCTGGGCGATTTTCAGCGTCTTATCGGCGGTAAAGCCCAGCTTCCGGTTGGCCTCCCGCTGGAGGGAGGTAAGATCATATAGCTGCGGGGGCAATTCCTTTTTGCTTTCGGCGCTGACCGATTGCACCCGTGCCTGCTTTCCCTTGATTTTCCTTGCGATTTCATCCGCTTTTTCCCGGGTCGGAATCCGGGCGGCCTTCTTTTCATCTTCCGCCCGTTCGTCAAACCATTGCCCGGTATAATCGCCGAAATTGGCATTCACGGTGAAGTATTCCTCCGGCGTAAAGCCGGCGATTTCGTGATAGCGCTTGACTAAGATGGCCAGGGTAGGCGTCTGCACCCGGCCAATGGATAAAAGCGCGTCAAAGCGCAGGGTAAAGGCGCGGCTGGCATTCATGCCCACCAACCAATCGGCCTGGGCGCGGCATTGGGCGCTGCGGTAAAGCCCGTCATATTCCTCTGCGCCCCTGAGGGAAGCAAAGCCCTCCCGAATGGCCTCGTCCGTCATGGAGGAAATCCAGAGCCGCTGCACCGGCTTTTTGCATTTGGCCTGATGATAAATCAGGCGGAAGATTAATTCCCCCTCCCGCCCGGCATCGGTGGCGCAGATCAGGCTATCCGTTTCCCCGTCATTGATCAGCCGCTTAATGACGGAAAACTGGGCCTTGGTTTTGCTGATCACCTTGGTGGGAATGCTTTCTGGCAGGATGGGCAGATCCTCCATCCGCCATTTTTTGTATTTTTCATCGATTTCATCCGGCTCGCACAGCGTTACCAGATGGCCCACTGCCCAGGTAACAATATAGCCCTCGCCCTTTAAAAAGCCCTCGCCCCGCTCCCGGCATTTCAGCACCCGGGCAATATCCCGGCCCACGCTGGGCTTTTCAGCCACCACAACGATCATTTTTTTCCCTCGCTTTCCATCAGCATCATACCATAAAAGGGCAAAAAAGAAAAGCAGGGAAAAAAGCGAGGGGAAAACGGCGGAAGATGTAAAAAAGCCGCGCCCTGCATATATTTCCAGCCCGCCGGGCATAGACAAATCCCCGCAAATATGATACACTTTCAATTGATTACGAAAGTATTACATTTCATTTTCCCATAAACGCTTGGAGGCACAACCGATGTACAGACCACACGCCCCGATCAGAAAAGCCCTGGCCCTTATGCTGCTTCTTCCCCTGCTCCTTTTTTCCCTGCCCCTTTCCGCCCTTTCTGCCTCTCTGGCCTCTGCCCCCATGACGGCGGGCAATACCCAAAATGGCATGGTGCGGGTACGGCTTTCCTCGCTGGGCAATCCCTCCAAGCTGACACTGACTGTATACGGAAGCTATACCGTAAACGGCCAATCCTCCAGCACCATCAAAAGCGGCTCCACGGTCACCGTAGGCTTTAATGCCGCTTCCGGCAGCCTGAGCCTTACCATGAACGGAAGCACCCGGGATATGGGCTCCTCCTTTAAGCTGCGCCGCCACGCCGCCAGCGGCGATAACGGCATCAAGATCGCCCAGGGCCGGGTGCCGGGCAATCTCTACCCCGGGGATTTTTATTTTGTGGTGCGGGGCAGCGCAGGCAGCTATTCCCTCTATACCATCGCCTATATTTATATGGAGGATTATCTCTACGGCGTATTGCCCTATGAAATGGGCAATTCCTCCGGGCTGGAGGCCCTCAAGGCCCAGGCCGTGGCCGCCCGCACCTATACCATGCGCGCCATGAGCGCCTCCTCTTCCGGCCTCTATGACGTGGTGGATACCACCGCCGATCAGGTGTATTCGGGCACGCCCTCGGGCAATGCAAACTGCAAGGCGGCCGTGGATGCCACCAAGGGCATCGTCGCAAAAAATGGCTCCTCCTTTACCGCCACCTATTATACCGCCTCCAATGGCGGCCAGACCGAATCGGTGAAGAATGCCTGGGGTTCTTCTGCCTATTCCTATCTGTCGGTTAAGGATGATCCCTATGATCTGGCCAATCCTGCCTCCCGGGAGAATTCCTTTTCCGTAAACGCCTCGGGTACGCAGAAAAACAGCGCCCTTGCCTCCCTGCTCAATCAGAAGGCATCAGCCAAATTCGGAACCGGCGCATCCGTCACCGCCGTTTCCGCCGTCACCGCCCATACGCCCAAATATTCCTCTCCCAGCCGCCTGTATACCAAGCTGGATTTCGCCGTATCCTACGAGCGGAACGGCGCCTATGGCAGCGGCACGCTGACCTTTGATATCTTTAAGGAATTGGAAGCCCCCTTGGGCATGAATATCAACAGCGGGGATAATGAGCTTTGGGCCGTGGAAAAAACCGCCTCCGGCTTTACCGTCTATGCCCGCCGCTATGGCCACGGCATCGGCATGAGCCAGCGGGGGGCCATGTATATGGCGCAGTTGGGCTATACCTATGATCAGATTCTGGCTTTTTATTTTGAGGGCTGCACCCGGGTGCAGTATACCCTGACCCGCTCCATTCTCAGCCCCGTCATCAGCGGGCAGAACAGCTATGAGCAGATTGTGGAGGAGGATCCCGCCGAGCTTGAGGGGGCCAAGGACGGCACGGCCCGGGTTTCCCTTTCCAGCGCCTCTGCCTCCATCGGCCTGCTTTCCGCGCCCCAGGCCAGCGCCGCCGTGCTGATTTCCATTCCCCATGGCGCATCGGTTCGGCTTTACGGCCAGTCCGGGGGCTATGTGCTGTCGGGCTATGGCAGCCTCTGCGGGTATCTGCCCATGAGCGCGCTGCGCATCTCCGGCTCCATTCCCGCTTCCTCCGCTCAATCCCCCACCGTCCTTTACGGCTACGGCACGGTGGTCAATTCCAACGCGCTGAATCTGCGCTCCGCCGCCAATATGAATTGCACCGTCTATACCACCATCCCCGGCGGTCAGGTGCTGCCCGTCCTTTCCGTAACGGGCAACTGGGCCTATGTGCAGTATGGCCTGCGCACGGGCTATGTTTCACTGGATTACATTGCGCTTACCAAAAACAGCGCTTCCGCTCTGCCCACCCAGCAGCCCGGAGGCTCTTCCCTTACCGGCCAGACCGCCCGGGTCAGCACCGCCAAGGGCTCGCTGAATCTGCGCGCCGCAGCCTCCGATACCGCCAAGGTGCTGCGCACCATTCCCCAGAACGAAACCATTCCCATTCTGGAAAGCGGCGACGTCTGGTGCAAAACCACCTACGGCGGCTATACCGGCTATGTGATGACGAAGTTCCTGACCTTCCTTTCCTCCTCCGCCCCCACCCAGGCGCCCCTCCTGCCCACCGCCGCGCCTACCCAGGCCCCTTCCGGCAATGGCAGCGCCCTCTATGCCCGGGTGAATACCATAAACGGCTCGCTGAATCTGCGCGCCATGGCGGCGGATAATGCCCGGGTGCTGCGCACCATTCCCCAATATGAGGTGATCAGGATTCTGGAAAAGGGCGATTCCTGGTGCAAAACCACCTACGGCGGCTATACCGGCTTTGTCATGACGAAATTCCTCTCCTTCCTCTCCTCCGGCAGCACCGCCGCCCCGGCTCCTACCGCCGCGCCGCCCGCCGCCGGGGACAGCACCGTCCTTTACGCCCGGGTCAATACCGCCCAGGGCTCCCTCAATCTGCGCTATTCCGCCAAGGGCACCTCCCGGGTGCTGACCACCATTCCCCAGTATGAATACATTCCTATTCTGGAAAAGGGCGCGCTCTGGTGCAAAACCAGCTACGGCGGCCATACCGGCTATGTCATGACCAGCTTCCTTTCCTTTGTTTCTGCGCCCGCCGTTTCTCAGCCCACCCAGGCACCTGTTACCCCCGTTCCCGCGCCTACCCAGTCTCCTTCTGCTTCCTCTGTCTATGCCCGGGTGACCACCCAGAGCGGCTCCCTCAATCTCCGCGCCAAGGCCCAGAGCTATGCCAAGGTGCTGTCCACCATTCCCCAGTATGCGCTGGTGCAGGTGCTGGAAAGGGGCAATGCCTGGTGCAGGGTGGTATATGATGGGGAAACGGGCTATGTGATGAGCCAGTATCTCACCTTCCTGTCCGCATCTGACCCCACTGCCTCTCCCGCGCCTACTAAGGCCCCGTCCGCCTCGGGCGGCGCGGCTGCCCGGGTCAATACAGCCGAGGGCTCCCTGAATCTTCGGGAGAACGCCTGGAATGACGCCGCCGTCATCGGCACGATTCCCCAGGGCGAAATGGTGGTGGTGCTGGAATACGGCACGCCCTTCTGCCATGTCCTCTACAATAACCAGACCGGCTATGTCATGACCGAGTTTCTCTCCTTTGGCGATTCTTCTGCCGTTTCCACCCCTTCCCCCACCCAAAGGCCTTCCGCTTCCGCCTCCCTGACCGCCCGGGTCAATACCGTCCAGGGCTCCCTCAATCTGCGGGAGCAGCCCCGGGATAATGCCAGGGTGCTTGCCGCCATTCCCCAGTACGCCCAGGTATCCCTTCTCAGCCGGGGAGACAGCTGGTGTCAGGTTTCCTATAACGGCCAGACCGGCTATGTCATGACCCGCTTCCTTGCCATCTCTTCTTCCTCCTCCGCCGGGATGACCACCGGCAGCGGCGATTCCGCCCGGGATGCCACGCTTGCCGCGCTGCCTTCCCCGATTACGGCCCGGCTCACCGCCCGGAATGGAACGAAGGTGAACCTGCGGGCCGGATGCGCCCCGGATGCTACCGTGCTTGCGCAGATGTCCGTGCAGGATTTTGTTGTTGTCACCGCCGTGGGCGATACCTGGTGCGCCGTTCAATATGAGGGCAAAAGCGGGTATTGCATGCGGGAATATCTGGAGCTTGATTGGAATGAATAACGCTGAAACGCTCCTCCGTCCCGGAGAAAGAATCGATGATCTGCAGTTTCGGAATCTGCATATCATCCAATCCCCCTCGGCCTTCCGCTTCAGCATGGATTCGGTGCTGCTGGCAGATTTTGCCCGGGTGCGCAGCGGCAGCCGGGTATGCGATCTGGGCACGGGCACGGGCATTCTGCCGCTGCTTTTGTACGGAAGGGCGGAGGGGATCACCTGCGATGCGGTGGAAATCCAGCCGGATGCCGCCGATCGGGCGAAAAGAAGCATGCGCCTTAACGGCCTTGAGCAAATCGTTCGGGTGCATTGCCAGGATCTGCGCTGCGTGCGCGCCTTTCTGCCCCATGCCGCCTATGATCTGGTGATCTGCAATCCGCCCTACAGCGAGGAAAGGGCATCCCTCCCCAGCCCCAATTCCGCCCTTCGCGGGGCGCGGCAGGAGGGGCTGTGTACCCTGGAGGATATTGCAGCCGCCGCCGCATGGCTCCTGCGCAGCCATGGCCGCTTTTCCCTGATGCTGCCCGTAAGCCGCCTGACGGATGCCTTTTCCCTCCTGCGCACATATCGCCTGGAGCCCAAGCGCCTGCGGCTGGTGCATGCCAATGAAAGCCGCCCGGCCCGGCTGGCGCTGATTGAAGCCATGCTGGATGTGCATGCAGGGCTGATCGTCGAGCCGCCGCTGCTGATCAAGGATCGGGACGGCGGGGACAGCGCCGAGGTGAAAAGAATCTATCATATGACGGATTGAGCCGCCCCGCACCTCTGCCCCATCCATGGCAGAGCGCCGGCAGGCCGTCAGGCGCAGTCCGTGCATTCGAATGCAATATGCAAAAAAGTGGCCGAAGCCACTTTTTTTGATGCGTGCCCCGCATGCCTGCCCGGCAGCGAAGGGCCGTATTGCTTTTTTGATACGCTATCTTATTTGACGACGCCTTTTTTCAGAATCACATTGGCATATTGAGCCGTTTCGCCGGTCTGCACCACGGCAAAGGCCTCCTTGGCGCGGTCATAATAGGCAAAGCGCTCCACCCATTCAATTTTTGCCTCAGGCTGATGTCTGGCAAGCACCGCCTCAATATCCTTCCAGATCACGGGATCCACCGTATCCCCGGGCACCAGATCCATCAGCGCCGCCTGTTTTTCCGCATAGGTATCCAGCGGGAAAAGGGGCAGAATCGCATCCAGCATAGCCGGGATGCTCACCCCATCGCAGCGCACCACGCGCTTGCCCATCGCGGCGGCGGGAAAATTGGCGTCGCCCAGCACGATTTCATCCCCGTGCCCCATTTCGGCAAGAATTTTCAAAAGCTCCGGCGGAATCAGCGGGGAAATGCCCTTCAGCATGTCAGTCGTCCTCCTGCATCTGTATTTTCCTTTACTTCTTCTGCCTGAAAGCCAAAAAATCCTGCCCGAACGCGCATTTTCTGGTTTTTGGGAGAAGAGGAAGGAAATAATTGCGGGAGGGGGCTTTTGACGCAAAAGCCTCCTCCCGCAAAATATCCCGTTCCTTCCCCTTCAATTTCCTACCGGAAAAAGATCGCCCGGAGCATGGAATTCTTCCGAAACCAGGGGCTTTCCCAGCCGTTCCGGGCATATTCCCGGAAGGCGCGTCTGGCCTTCCTCTGCTGGGTTCTTTTTTCCCGGGCGGCTTGCATGCTCAAAAAAATGGCGCATCCCTCCCTGCATTTTTTCTTCCAGGAAAAGGATGCGCCGAAAATACAGGCTTTATACTTGCTTATTCTTCCATTTGCCGCTGGCAAAGCGGGGATAGGAGAGGGAAAAACGGACAACAATCTCCGCCATCAGGAAAATCCAGGTGTATACCAATTCCAGATGCAGCACCTCTACCGCAATCAGCGTAAGCGCGGGACGGATCACGCTGACGCAGATGGTGGAGCAGAGCGCCACGAACAGATTATCCCCCGCCCCGCGCAGAGAGCCATACAATACCACCGCGCTGGTCTGGAAGGGCTGCACCAGCGCCACCACGATCATGGCCCGGGCGGCGTGATAGATCACCAGATCGGCATTCAGCGTGTTTTCGCCAATGAACCAGGAGGCCAGCGTGCCCCGGAAGGCCAGAATCAGCACGCAGACCGCCAGCGACGCCACCAGCGCCATCCGCTGGCAGCATTTGCCGTAGAGCATGGAAAGATCGGCCCGCTTCCGCCCCAGATTCTGCCCCACCAGCGCCGTAGCGGCCACCCCCAGCCCATCGCCCAGGGTAAAGGTGATGGAAAGCAATTGCATGGCAATCTGATGGGCGGCATACATGGTGGTGCCCAGGGCAAAAATGAAGCGCGCCGTGATAAAGAAGCCGAAGCGAACGCCGAATTGCTCCAGGGCGGCATTGCCCCAGATGCGGGTGACGGATTTCAGGGTATCACGGTCAAAGCGCCAGGAATCGTGCCGGGAGATATGCAGATAGCCCTCCCGTTTTCCGCCCGTCAGCAGGGTGGAAAGGGACATGAGAAAGCCGACACCCATGCCCACCGCAGAGGCAATGGCCGCGCCCTGCACCTCCATGCGCGGAAAGCCCAGATTGCCGCCGATCAGGCAATAATTGAGAAATACATTGGTCAGATTGCTGACGATATTAACCCACATGGTCAGCTTTGTTTTGCCGATGCCCCGCTGGGCCGCGCAGATGCACATGGAAAGGGCGTTGAGGGGCAAAACGCTTGTCATGATCCGGAAATAATCCACCGCATCCTGAAGCACCTTTTCGCTCTCAGCCTGATCGCCGCCCGCCAGCTTCATCAGCGGCTCCGCCAGCCATATGGCCAGCACAGCCATCACGATGCCCAGCCCCAGCGCGATCAGTATGGCGGTTCGCAGGGTGGCATTGGCCTCCGCCTTGCGCTCCTCGCCCTTTCTGCGGGCCACAATGGCGGTAACGCCCGTGTTCAGCGCAAAAAAGATGCAGAGCAGCAGCATCCGCGGCTGGGTGGGCAGCCCCACCGAGGAAAGCGCCTCTGCGCCCAGCACATTGCCCACCATCATCGTATCCACCGAGCCAATCAGGCTCATCAGCACCATTTCGATAATGGAGGGGAAGGCGATCTTCAGCGCATTGCGATACGCCTCCCTGCCGCCCGGAATTTCGCCCAGGCGATGCTCCTTTTTCACCAGATATTCCGGCGCAAATACCCGCCGGAGAATACCAGCCTGCATTCCCCATCTCCCCTTTCCTGCATTAAGCCATACGGTTTTATTGTATCATGCTTTTCCGTCCCTGTAAATCCGCACGGGCAAAATATCCGCATAGAATAAACCGCCGCAGCAGCACGCAGCGGCGGAAAGGGAATGTTTTTTTGACGCATACCTTGCCATGCCCAATCAGAAAATGCCGGAACCCAAATCCACCCATAAGGCAGGGCGGACACAGCCCTTGCTTTCGTAAACATCAAAGCCGCCCAGAGAGCCATCGGCGCCGACGCGCGCCGCACTGCCCTGATGATAGCCGGGCGATCTCAGCCACCACCAGCCGGCGTCTTCGGCCTCTATCGTCTTGTAGGCCGGATAGGCGTTGGCGCCCTGCTTTTTGGCATACCCCGTGGGCGATACGCGGGATGCTGTATTGCCGCTTCTGCCGTAGACTACGCCGAAATACCGGCTGACTTCGGCATAACTCAAGAGGAAGATTTTATCCTCAGTATTTTTCCCGCCGTTTGCATCCCATTCGCTGTAGCCCTGGCTCCTGGTGTTATCCACTTCTGTTTTGAGAATCGCCGCCTGCTCCTCTGCTGTGAAGGCGCGATTCATAAAATCACTGTTCAGCCATTTGCGGAGGGCACAGGCCTCCCAGGTGATATCACTGGAATCCTCGTTGTATGGCTGCGTATCCAGCCCATACCAGCTCAGCAGCAGCGCCTTATCGCCCTCCCGATCCAGCACCAGCCATTCAATGGGCGTCTTGTCATCCCCGAATTCCGACTGGGGATACGTTCCAAAGAACACATAATTCCCCGGCGTGAATTCGTCAGTGCCGGATGCCGCCGAGGCGCCGGGCTTCATCACCGGAGAAGCAAGCAGCAGCATTGCCAGCATCACGGCGGCTGCCGATAGGATTACCCGTCTGCATGCGCGGGGACGCGCTCCCGCCATCAAGCCAAAGATACGCATCTGATGATCACATCCTCTCTCATTTTTCCTGCCGTTCTTCCCGGGAAAGCGGCCTTCTTCATCCATATTTTACTCCAAACGGTAATTATTGTCAATTTTGAAATTTGCCTTATGCAGGAAGCCCAGCAAAGAAAAACCGCTGTTTTTCAGGGGGGGCAAGCGCGGCCCAGGGTACTTAGGCTGCATTTTTAAAAAGTATGTCTTTTCTTTTTTGCATTTTTTCGCTATAATACTGCATATATTGCCTGACAAGGGAGTGCATGAACATGGATGTAACCGGGAAAGTTATTCTTACCGCCTATAACGGCACGCATTATGAGCTTTGCAACCAGCGCTGCCGGGACTGGACCCATCCCTATACCTATCAGGATAACGGCTCCACCCTGTCCAGCGCGGGCTGCGGTATTTTTGCCCTGGCCAACGCGGCGTGGTATCTGGGGGGCGAGCCCGTGGTGCCCGAGGCGCTGGCGGATTTTTCCTGTGCCAATGGCGGCCGGGGCGATGACGGCACCGATCGCCCGGTGCTGCTTGCCGCCATGCAGGATATGGGCCTTGCCGAAAAGCATGGCTTTTCCTACGCCTATGACGGCCTGCGCAATGATCTTGACGCGCTGCATGAAGCGCTGCTGCAGGGGGATGCCGCCCTGTGCAATCTGCGGGTGGGGCATATCGTGGCGCTGGTGGGCGCGCGGGTCTTCAAGGGCGAAAAGCAGGTATTGGCCGCCGATCCCTACAGCGAAAGCATCGATGAACGGGTGCGCAGCGCCGTGCGCGAATGCATTCCCGGCAGCGAAATCGTTTCCGCCGTCAAGAATGAAAGGGGGCTGATCACCGGCTGGCAGATCAGCCACGCCATGTTCTGGGTCACCCTTTCCACCGTGCGCGATTTCAATCTTCTGCATCGGCTGCATCCCCTGCGCTGAATGAAAACGGGCGGGTGAATCGTTCTATCAGGCGAATCCCCATCCGATAAGGAGAGAATGCCTTGAAAAAATCGTTTCGTTTCCTGTCCCTGCTGCTGGCGCTGCTTTTCGCCGCGCCTCTTTTGCCTGCCCGGGCGGAAAAAAATGCGGGCCTGGTGCGCGTGCTGCTGACCCGGCTGAATCTGACCGACCGGATGGAGCTTTCCCTGGACGGAAGCTATACCATCAGCGGCATTTCCTTCCAGCGCGGCAGCGATCTGGTTATTTCCTGCGCCGGGGGCTCCCTCATTGTCTATTATGAGGGCATGGCCCTGGATGCAGGGCAGGAGGTAACCCTCCGGCGGCATCAGGTGAAGGAGGGCCTGGAAAACGGCCTGCGCATCAACGGCGGCTATGAATTGCATCCCGGCGATCTGGTGGTTTCCGTTAAAAACGGGCAATTGCGCGCCGTGCTGCATGCCCCGGTGGAGGAATATCTGCTGGGGGTCGTGCCCTATGAAATGAGCGATTCCTTTCCCCTGGAGGCGCTCAAGGCCCAGGCCGTTACCGCCCGCACCTATGCCCTGCGGAAGACAGGAGCGGAAGGCGATTATGATGTGGTGGATAACACTAATGATCAGGCCTATTACGGCGTGAAATTTGAAAATACCAGCGCGGCCAGAGCCATTGAGGAAACCCGGGGCGTATGCGGCTATTATCACGGCGCGCTGGCCGAATGCTTCTATTCCGCCAGCAATGGCGGCCAGACCGAGCTGGTTTCCCATGTCTGGGGCAGCGGCGATTACAGCTATCTGACCATGGCGGATGATCCCTATGATCTGGAAAACCCTGAAAGCGTGGTCAAGAGCTATTCCTTCCCCAAGGAAATGGAAAGCGCAAAGGCCCTGGGGCCCCTTGCGGACAGCGTGCTGGGCCTTTTATCCGAGGCCATGGAGAGCCTGGGCTATGACGGCGATACGGAGAGCATCCGGGTGATCGGTTTAAGCAACGCAGAGGTGGCCCTGCCGATGTATCAGGATTCCCCCTCCAGGGTCATGACGCTGCTGAAGCTTTCCCTGATCGTGCAGGGAAGAAAGCTGTTGACCGGGCAAGAGGAGGAGGAAATCTCCATCTTCGCCGCCCCGCCCACCGCTTCCCCGGCGGAAAAGCAGCCCCGCTATTCCGCCATGCAGACGCTGCCCGCCCCCGTTACCGTGGCGCTGGATCTTTTCCCCGGGGTGGAAAGCGCCCTGGATTTATCCATTAACGGCGGCAGCAATGAAATCATGACCATCCGCGAAACGGACGGCGCTTTCATCCTGGAATCCCGCCGCTACGGGCATGGCGTGGGCATGTCCCAGCGGGGCGCGCAGCAAATGGCCGGGGCCTACGGCTGGACGTATGAGCAGATTCTGCGCTTCTATTATCCCGGCATGGAATTAAAGACGCTCTCCTATTCCTTTGCCCTGCCCGCCCCTGTGAGCCAGCAGTTTCTCTCCACCCCCGGCCCGGCCGCAACGCCTACTCCTCGGCCCACCCTCATGCCCGTCAGCGCCACCCCCGGCCCCGGGCAGTATCTGGCTGCGGTCACCAATATCGGCGTCAATTCCTATCTCAATCTCCGGGCCCAGACCAATACCCAGTCCGCCGTGCTGCGCCAGCTCTATTATGGCCAGCAGCTGCTGGTCACAGAGGATCTGGGCGAATGGCTCCGGGTAAAAACGGATGACGCCGAAGGCTATGTTATGAGCAGCTTTGTGACAAGGCTGGAGACAGAATAAGCAAACATGCGACCAAGGAGGAATCCCCCCATGTATGAAGGAAAGCTTGTGCGGCTCAGGGCCTTTGACAACAGCGATCTGATGCAGTCGCTGGAATACAGCAACAATTATTCAGTCATGCGCGGGGCCTCTGCCGGGATTCTCTATCCCGCCACCGTGGATGATGAGGCCCGCTCCATCGGCAATAATACCAGCTACACCTCCGGCGAATATCAATTCGCCATCGAAACCCTGGCCGAGCGCCGCTTTATCGGCAAATGCGGCTTCATAAAAATCAACTGGAAAAATCGGGTGGGCGAACTGGCCATCTTGATCGGCGATACCCAAATGCATGGCCGGGGCTATGGCAGCGATGCCGTTTCCATCCTCTGCAGATTCGGCTTTGAGGAATTGAATCTGCATAAGATCAAGGCCCAGGTCTTTGATTTCAATCAGGCCGCCATCCGCTGCTATGAAAAATGCGGGTTCATCCGCGAAGGACTGCTGAAGCAGGAAATATACAGAGAGGGCGTGTATCACGATGCGGTGATCATGGGCCTGATCAGACAAACGGAGGAATAAGCCATGAATTACACAGAAGCCACCATTTCCACCACCACCCAGGGCGCGGATATCGTATCCGATCTGCTGATGCGTCTGGGCGCTGCTGGCACCCAGATCCTGGATCGCGCCGATCTGCCCGATCCTGATAAGCCCACCGCCAATTGGGAGCTGATGGATCAATCGGTGATTGATGCCATGCCCGAGGATGTGCAGGTCAAGGCCTGGTTTGATGATGAAGCGCTGAAAAAAATAGCCAAAGCCCTGCCTGAACAGCTGGCCCTGCTCAAGGGCCCGGACATGGGCACGCTTTCCCTTTCCTTTGTGGGCGTTAAGGAGGAGGATTGGGCCGAAAACTGGAAGCAGTATTATAAGCCCTTCCGCCTGGGCGAGCATATGGTGGTCAAGCCCACCTGGGAGCCCTGGGATACCCAGCCGGAGGATCTGATCATCGAGATCGATCCCGGCATGGCCTTTGGCACCGGCACCCATGAAACCACCGCCATGTGCGTGGGGCTGATCGAAAAATATTATCAGGGCGGCAGCCTATTGGATGTGGGCACGGGCAGCGGCATTCTGGCCATTGCGGCGGCGCGCCTGGGGGCCCGCGGGATTCTGGCAGTGGATATCGATCCCGATGCCGTGCGCGTAGCCAAAGAAAACGTAACGCATAACGGCCTTGACGATGCCATCGAGGTGCGTCAGGGCGATCTGCTCCAGGGGCTTTCCCAGCGCTTTGATTTTGCCGTAGCCAATATTCTGGCCCCGGTGATCTGCATGCTGGCCGCGCCGCTTAGAAATTATCTCACCCCCGGCGGGCGCTTCATCTGCTCCGGTATCATTGCCGAGGCTGAGGAGGATGTCCATTCCGCCCTGCTTCATGCAAATTATGTCATCGATGAAATCCAGCATAAGGGCGATTGGGTGGCCTTCGCCTGCCACATCTGAAACGGGAACGTGAAATAATTGCGGGAGGGGACTTTTGACGCAAAAGCCTCCTCCCGCAAAATATTCCGTTTTTCCCATGCGTCAACCCAGAATCTGCATGAATTCCTCGCCGGTAATGGTTTCCTTTTCGTAGAGGTATTTGGCCAGTTCGTGGAGCTTTTCCTTATTTTCCTCCAGGATCGCCAGCGCCTTTTCATGCTGGGTTCTGACCGTTTCCACCACCTGCCGGTCAATTTCCGCCTGGGTCGCAGCGGAGCAGCACAGCGTGGTATCGCCGCCCAGATACTGATTGGTCATCGCTTCCATGGCCACCATATCAAAATCCTTGCTCATGCCGTAGCGGGTAATCATCACCCGGGCCAGCCGCGTGGCCTGCTCGATATCATTGGATGCGCCGGTGGAAATGGTGCCGAAGACAACCTCCTCCGCCGCCCGGCCGCCGGTATAGGTGGCGATCTTGTTCTCGATTTCCTCCTTGGTCATCAGGTAGTGATTATCCTCCTCCACCTGCATGGTATAGCCCAGCGCCCCGGAGGTGCGGGGGATGATGGTAATCTTCTGCACCGGCGCGGAATGGCTCTGCATAGCCGCCACCAGCGCATGGCCGATTTCATGATAGGCCACCGTCAGCTTTTCCTTAT
This sequence comes from uncultured Oscillospiraceae bacterium, assembly GCA_964549135.1. GTDB lineage: Bacteria > Bacillota > Clostridia > Christensenellales > Aristaeellaceae > RUG563. The sequence continues at coordinate 49,004 of CAZJUJ010000011.1, forward strand.
CGGTAAGGATGGCATTCTTCTTCTGGTATCCGGCGATAACGACCTCGATGCTTTCCTCCAGATCATGCTGGGTGACGGTCTGCCGTCCATCGCGCACGGCCCGCAGCGCCGCCTCGTTGACGATATTGGCCAGCTCTGCCCCCGATGCGCCGGAGGCCATCCTCGCCACCTGCATGTAATCGATATCGTCCTCCGTCTTTACCTTTCTTGCGTGTACCTTCAGGATCTTTTCCCTGCCCTGCAGATCGGGCAGTTCCACCGGGATGCGCCGGTCAAAGCGGCCGGGACGGGTCAGCGCGGGATCCAGAGATTCGGGCCGGTTGGAGGCCGCCAGAATCATCACGCCGTTATTGCCCTCAAAGCCATCCATTTCGGTAAGCAGCTGATTGAGGGTCTGCTCCCGCTCGTCATTGCCGCCCAGATTGCCGCCCTCGCGCTTTTTGCCGATGGCATCGATTTCATCGATGAACACGATGCAGGGCGCCTTTTCCTTGGCCTGCTTGAACAGATCGCGCACCTTGCTTGCGCCCATGCCCACGAACATCTCCACGAATTCGGAGCCGGACATGGAGAAAAACGGCACATTCGCCTCGCCCGCCACGGCCTTGGCCAGCATGGTCTTGCCGGTGCCCGGAGGCCCGACCAGCAGCACGCCCTTGGGCATGGACGCGCCGATCTCCTGATACTTCTGCGGGTCGTGCAGATACTCCACGATCTCTGTGAGATTTTCCTTGGCCTCATCCTCGCCGGCCACATCCGCAAAGCGGATGCCATCGGACGATTTCACATACACCTTCGCGCCGGAATTCCCACCGCGGCCAAAGATCATGGAGTTGGGGCCGCCGGCTTTGTCCATCAGGCGCTTGGACAGAATCTGACCAAGCACGATGAAAATGACCACCGGCAGGATCCATGTGAGCAAAATGCTCATAAACGGACTCATTTCCTGCACGATCTCGCTGGAAAATTCCGCACCGTTTTCGTACAGACGCTGCGTAAGCTCCGGGTCGTTCATGATGCCGGTTTTGTAAACCTGCTTCTGCTCGGAGTCCGTGAACACGATCTGGTTGTCCTCCACCTGTACAAGGCCCACATCCCCGGCATAGGTCATGGACATAAAGGTGCCGTAGTCCACCTCCTGCACACGGGCCTCGGCAATGGACGGCATGATGAGCGTGTTGAACAGCAGCATCACGGCCAGCGCGATCAGATAATAAAACGCCAGCGGGCGTTTGGGGGTCTTGACCTCCTTCACCG
>CAZJUJ010000012.1:0-50081 GCA_964549135.1 uncultured Oscillospiraceae bacterium
TTGCGGGAGGAGACTTTTGAGTCAAAAGTCCCCTCCCGCACCCTCCCGAAAACCGAGGGACGGAGAGGAATATTTGCGGGGGAACCACTTTTGAGTCAAAAGTGGTTCCCCCGCGCCCCCTCCGAAAACCAATGAAGATGGGATGGGGATTTTTTGCGGGAGGGTGCTTTTGCGTCAAAAGCACCCTCCCGCAAAAAACTTCGTTCCTTCCCCATTCCCTGGTTCGCGGGAGGGGATTTTTGACGCAAAAGTCGACTTCCGCAATTATTTCTTCCGTTTCTCTGTTTTGGCATGGTTTGCCCACTTTTTGCTAAAAAATACTGGTGGTGCGTCTCATGTTCTCCACTTTTTTAGGTTTTTGGGCGGAAACGGATTTTCCCTTGGGCTGCGCTGGTTTGGAAAGGAGCGAGCAGCGTCTGTTTCCAAATCGTGTTCAGGCAGGGGCGAGGTGTGCAGAGCCTGCTTCTCATCCATGGTCAGGCGGGGGCGGGCGTGCGCATTTTCCGGCGCGGCGGGCTTGACAAATACCCCGTGGGGGTATATGATGAAATCATCCCCGGTTGGGGAATCATAATCCTCAAGGAGGAAAGCGGATGACAGAGAAGGAATGCTGCTGTCCCAGAACCAAGGAGCGCTCCCCGGAGGAATACAAGGCGCTGATTCACCGGCTGAACCGGATGGAGGGGCAGATCCGGGGCATTCGGAGCATGGTGGAAAGGAACGCCTACTGCACGGATATTCTGATGCAGGTCAGCGCGGTGAACGCCGCCCTGAATGCCTTCAGCCGGGAGCTGCTGGCCAATCATATCCGCACCTGCGTGGCGAGGGATATTCGTGCCGGGCGGGATGAGACCATTGACGAACTGGTGACCACGCTGCAGCGGCTGATGAAATAATAGCGGAGGATAAGCATGAGACAATTTACGGTTACGGGCATGAGCTGCGCCGCCTGCAGCGCCCGGGTGGAGAAGGCGGTATCGAAGGTGCCGGGGGTTGAGCGCTGCGCAGTCAATCTGCTGACAAATTCCATGGGTGTTGAGGGCAGCGCGGAGGACGGGGCGATTATATCCGCGGTGGAGGCGGCGGGCTATGGCGCATCCCCCAAGGACAAAGAAAAGGCGGGGCAGGGCAGCCCCTCCGCCCCGGCGGATGCCCTGGAGGATCGGGAAACCCCGGCCATGAAGCGGCGGCTGCTTGCCTCTCTGGGCTTTCTGCTGGCGCTCATGTATGTATCCATGGGCTATGGGATGTGGGGCTGGCCCCTGCCCGGCTTTTTTGCGGGCAATCCCGTGGCGGTGGGGCTTTTGCAATTGCTGCTGACAGGGATCGTTATGGTTATTAACCAGAAATTTTTTATCAGCGGCTTCCGGGGCGTTCTTCATGGCGTGCCCAATATGGATACGCTGGTATCCCTGGGGGCGGGGGCATCCTTTGCCTACAGCGTATATGCCCTCTTTGCCATGACGGCGGCCCAGGCATCGGGGGATGCCCAGGGAGCCATGCATTATCTGCACGAATTTTATTTTGAATCGGCCGCCATGATCCTGACCCTCATTACCGTGGGCAAGATGCTGGAGGCCCGCTCCAAGGGCAAGACCACCGATGCGCTGAAGGGCCTGATGCGTCTTTCGCCCCAGACGGCCACCCTCCTCAAGGAGGGAAAGGAAGTGACCGTTCCCGTTTCCCAGGTGATGAGGGGCGATATTTTTATCGTTCGGCCCGGGGAGCATATCCCGGTGGATGGCGAGGTGATTGCCGGGGCCAGCGCGGTGAATGAAGCGGCGCTGACCGGGGAAAGCATCCCGGCGGATAAGAGCGAGGGGGATCAGGTATCCGCCGCCACCCTGAATCAATCGGGCTTTCTCAAATGCCGCGCCACCCGGGTGGGCGAGGATACCGCCCTTTCCCAGATCATCCGCATGGTCAGCGATGCCGCCGCCACCAAGGCCCCCATTGCCAAGGCGGCTGACCGGGTATCCGGGATTTTTGTGCCGACGGTGATGGGCATTGCGGCCCTGGCCACGCTCATCTGGCTGCTCTGCGGGCAGAGCTTTGGCTATGCCCTGGCCCGGGGCATTTCGGTGCTGGTGATTTCCTGCCCCTGCGCTCTGGGGCTGGCTACCCCCGTGGCCATTATGGTGGGCAGCGGCGTGGGCGCCCGGCACGGCATCCTGTTTAAGACCGCCGTTTCCCTGGAAAACACGGGAAAGACCCAGATCGTGGCCCTGGATAAGACGGGCACCATCACCCAGGGCGCGCCCAGGGTGACGGATGTTCTGCCTGCAGAGGGAGAAACGGCGGCTGATCTATTGGCCGATGCCCTCGCTTTGGAAAAAATGAGCGAGCATCCCCTGGCCCGGGCGGTGGTGGAATATGCCGGGGAGCAGGGCATTTCCGCCCCGGAGGCCGAGCGCTTTACCGCCCTGCCCGGAAACGGCCTTTCCGGCGAACGGGCGGGGGAGCGGCTGCTGGGCGGCAGCATGGCATTTATCGGCGAAAAAATCACCCTGCCTGCCGCCTGGCTGCAGCGGGCCGAGGCCCTGGCCGGGGAGGGGAAAACGCCGCTGCTGTTTGCCCGGGGGCAAAGGCTGATGGGGATTATCGCCGTGGCCGATACCCTCAAGGAGGACAGTGCCCGGGCCATTGGGGAAATGAAGCAGATGGGCATCCGGGTGGTCATGCTCACCGGGGATAACCGGCGCACCGCCGAGGCCGTGGGCCGTCAGGCCGGGGTGGATGAGGTGATCGCCGGGGTGCTGCCCGATGGGAAGGAGGCGGCGATCCGCTCCCTGAAAAAGCAGGGCAGAGTGGCCATGGTAGGGGACGGCATCAATGACGCCCCGGCCCTGACCCGGGCGGATATCGGCATTGCCATCGGCGCGGGAACGGATATTGCCATGGATGCCGCCGATGTGGTGCTGATGAACAGCAGGCTTTCCGATGTGCCCGCCGCCATTCGACTGAGCCGCGCCGCCCTGCGCAATATCCACCAGAATCTCTTCTGGGCATTTTTCTACAATGCCATTGGCATTTCCCTGGCGGCGGGGGCGTTTATTTCCCTGCTGGGATGGCAGATGAACCCCATGTTCGGTGCGGCGGCCATGAGCCTTTCCAGCTTCTGCGTGGTATCCAACGCGCTGCGGCTCAATTTCTTTGATCTCCACAGCACGAAAAAGGATAGAAAAATCAAACAGGCAAAGGAGAAAAAAACCATGGAAAAGACCCTGAAAATCGAGGGCATGATGTGCCCCCATTGCTCCGGCCGGGTGAAGAAGGCCCTGGAGGCGCTGCCCCAGGTGACCGAGGCCCAGGTCAGCCATGAAAGCGGCACGGCGGTGATCACCCTGAATGCGCCCGTGGAGGACGCGCTGCTGAAAAAGACGGTGGAGGATCAGGGCTATCAGGTCATCGGCTGATTCCTTTCCGGGCATAAAAGAAAGGCCCCCCGCGCCATGCTGCGAAGGGGGCCTTTTTTGGTTTAAGGGGAGGCGCGGCGCCGCTCTTATTCGAATTGCAGAACGCCCATTGCCCGCCAGAGGGCGGGGCTGACGGTATCGCCCACGGGCAGGGAAAGGGCGCGCCTTGCGGCAATGACCGCCTGCCGGGTGGCCGGGCCAAAGACCCCGTCCGCCTTTCCCTGCAGAAAGCCGCGCTGAATCAGCCGCCGCTGCAGAAGCGCCACATCCGCCCCCCGATCCCCCTCCCTTAGGGCGCGCAGCCCCTCCGCCACCGGCCCCCAGGGCCCGCCGTCAATGACCACCGGGGTGCCGTTGGGGATCATGGCATAGAGCCTTTCTGCATCCCGGACGGATAGGCGGATGCAGCCGTGGGAGGCATTCTGCCCGATGGAGGCGGGGCGATTGGTGCCGTGCAGGCCGTATTGCCCCCAGGGCACATTCAGCCCCAGAAAGCGGGTGCCGAAGCCGGAAAGCCGGGTGGCAAAGCGATGGGTCACCGAAAAAACGCCGATGGGGGAGGGGGTATCCCCTGCGCCGGAGGCGATGGGGAAAACGGCGGCGGCCCGGCCGCTTTCATAGACGATCAGCCGCTTCTGATCCAATTCTACCCAGATGATCAGCCCCGGCATCCCCTGGCTGGCGGCGGGCCGCTCCCCTTCTCCGCAGCCGGAAAGCAAAAGGCAGACCAACAGCAGCGCCAGCAGCCGCCCGCCTCTTTTCCGCATGCTTTCATCACCTGCCCTGGAGGGATTTTATGCCCGCGCCCGCCCAAACATGCAAAAACCCGGCGGGCAGAACGCCGCCGGGAAGCAGGAATCAGAGCAGATTATGCTGGATTTTTCCGCTGATGGTTTTGGGAAGCGAATCCCGGAAGACCACGATGCGGGGATATTTGTAGGGCGCGGTGCGCTGCTTGACGTAATTCTGGATTTCCTTTTTAAGTTCCTCCGTGCCCTCCTTGCCCTTAACCAGCACAATGCTGGCCTTGACTACCTGCCCTCTCACGGGATCGGGCGCAGCGGAAACGCCGCATTCCAGTACATAGGGAAGTTCCATGATCACCGATTCGATTTCAAAGGGCCCGATGCGATAGCCGCTGGATTTGATCAGATCGTCCACCCGGCCCACATACCAGAAGTAGCCATCCTCATCCCGCCAGGCGGTATCGCCGGTGTGATAGAGGCCGTCGGGATGGGAATTATCCTGGCCGCAGTAGCCCAGATACAGCCCGCAGGCAGGCTGATTTTCGCCCAGGCGCACCACGATTTCGCCCGTTTCGCCGGTGGGTACGGAGCGGCCCTCCCGATCGACGATATCCACATGGAACATGGGCGAGGGCTTGCCCATGGAGCCCACCTTGGGGGTCATGCCCACCAGATTGCCGATGGTCAGGGTGGTTTCGGTCTGGCCGAAGCCCTCCATCAGGGAAAGGCCGGTGGCTTTCTGGAACTGGTAGAAGACCTCGGGGTTCAGCGCCTCTCCGGCCACGGTGGCATGGAGGATGGAGGAAAGATCGTATTTGGAAAGATCCTCCTTGATCAGCATGCGGTACATGGTGGGCGGGGCGCAGAAGGTCTTGATATCATATTTCTTGAACATGGGCAGGATCTGGGCGGCGTTAAAGCGCTCAAAATCATAGACGAATACCGGGGATTCGCACAGCCATTGACCGTAGAGCTTGCCCCAGAGGGCCTTGCCCCAGCCGGTATCCGAAATGGTCAGATGCAGCTTGCCGGGCACCACGCAATGCCAGTAGCGGGCGGTGATATAATGGCCCAGGGGGTAGGTATGGCTGTGGGCCACCAGCTTGGGATAGCCGGTGGTGCCGCTGGTAAAGAACATAACCATGGGATCATTGCCGCAGGCGGTCTCCTCAGTCCGGGGGAATTTGGAGGAATAGAGGGAATATTCGCTGTCAAAATCATGCCAGCCCTCCCGCCTGCCGCCGCAGACCACCAGGGTTTTTACCGTGGGGCATTTGGGCAGGGCCTCCTCCACCTGCTGGGTGGCCCGGCCATAGCCGGTGCAGATGATGGCGGCGGCCTCGGCTTTATTGAAGCGGTATTCATAGTCATGGGCCAGCAATTGATCGGTGGCGGGGATGGCCACCGCCCCCAGCTTGCAAAGGGCCATCATGGTCAGCCAGAAATGATACTGCCGCCTGAGTACCACCAGCACCTTATCCCCCTTCTTTATGCCCAGGGAACGGAAATAATTGGCGGTACGGGCGGATTGCTTTTTGATATCCAGGAAGGTAAAGCGCCGCTCGTTCTGATCCTTATCCAGATGCAGCATGGCCAGGGCATCGCCCTTGCGCTCCGCCAGCTCATCCACAATATCAAAGGCAAAATTGAAGGTGGAGAGATTGGAAAAATCGATCTTTTTCAGCGCACCGCGCTCATCCTCCGTGGTATGGACGAATTTTTCGCAGACCAGCCTTTCCATGGGCTGCCCGGCCTTGATGGTTTCCATCACCTGATGCTCTTCCGTTTCCTCGCCGGGAAGCACCACGGCCATAAAGACGCAATCCCCGCCCTCGGCGGCGATCATGCCATGGGGTGTGGCGGAATCATAATAGATGGAATCCCCCTCCCGGAGCAATTCCACATGCTCGCCGATCTGCACCTTCATGGCCCCGGAGAGGATATAATCGAATTCCTGGCCGGAGTGGGTGGTCTGATGGATGGGACGATTCTGCAGGGCCTGATCAAAGGTATAGCGCACAAAATAGGGCTCGGCAATCTTCTTGCGGAAGCGGGGGGCCAGATTGCGGATATCGATGCCCTTTTCCTGGGCGGTTACCTCGCCCGCGCCCTTGCGGGTGATGGTATAGGAGGAAAGCTGGGGGGAGCGGCCCTCCATCAGATCAATCATTTCCACCTTGAAGCAAAGGGCGCATTTATGCAGGAAGGAAAAGGGCAGATCCACCTCTGCATTTTCGTAGGCCAGATAGGTTTCCTCGGTAAGATCGGTCATGCTGGCCATTTTGGCCGTGGAATAGCCGCTGATTTCGCGCAGCTCGCGGATACGGGCGGCCACCTCCAGCATTTGGCTGGGCACCTTCTGCATGCTTTCCATGGGGATTCCTCCATTCCGGGACGATAAAAAAGCCCGTCCCAAAGATTTTTTCTTTGAGACGAGCTGTAAAAACAACCCGCGGTACCACTCAAATTGCGTATTGCTACGCCCCTCGTCAGGCTCGCGCTCCAAGCCCGCTGCACTTACGCGGCATCACGGAAGACGCTTACTCCCCGGCTTTCCCAGGTTTCTGCGCTTCGGCTCGGAAGGGATGGGCCATTGGAGAATGCCTGCTGCCGGTTTCCAGCAATACCGGCTCTCTGGAAGCTGCGTTTTCTCCCGCCGTCTTCGTCATCGCCTTTGATATGAAATTGGGCATAGTTTACCACCGGCTTTTTCCTTTGTCAAGGGGAAATACCGCGTAAATACAGAAAAAAATCTTCGCCCATCGCCCTGCCTTTACGTCAGGATCAATCGGCTTTCCTCAAGGCGCACCGGCAGCAGCACGGCGTGGGAGGCGCGGCCTGCGTTTTTGTCATGCAGAACCAGCATTCTTTGACCATCCCGGGCGGTAAACAGCATGCCGTGGCCGGAATCCTGCGTATAGAGGGGGAGCGGCTCCTGCCGCCAGGGGCCCTGAATTTTTCCGCTGTCGCTGCAGCAGAAGCCCTGGCAATAGCCGCTTTCGCAGAAGGAAGACCAGAGCATGCCCAGCGCCCCGGAGGGCAGGCGGAACAGGAAGGGGCCATCGGTCACGAAGCCGCCCTGGGGGCTGGGGGCGGCCCAGGGGGCCTGGCTGGCGCGGAAAAGCAGAATGGGCGCGCCCACCGGCACGCGCAGATCCTCGCTCAGCCGCTGGGCATAGATTTCCCCGTCCACCGTCTGCACCCATTCGTGTACATAGACCATCCAGGGCAGCCCCGCTTCATCGATGAACAGCGTGCCATCCAGGCAGAGCCATTCCGCCGGGGTCTGGGGCGCGGCCAGGGGCTGATAGGGGCCCAGAGGCTGATCGGCGGCAAGAATCTGGGTAGCCCGATGCCCCTCGGGCGAGCAGAAGCTGGCAAAGAGATAATAGCGCCCGCGGTACGCATGGATTTCGGGGGCCCAGAAATCCCGGTCGGCCCAGAAATCCGTCGGCGGCGCAAACAGGCAGACGGGCTCCTCAAAATGCTCCAGATCCTGGGTCACATAGCCGTATATGCCCGGGGCTGCGCCCTGGGGGCGGGTGGTGCCGATGAGCAGATATCCCTTTCCCAGGGGGAAAACAAAGGGATCGCGAATGATGATTTCGCTGCGCGCGGGCATGGCGCTTCCTCCTTTTTGCTGTCTGCCGGGGAATCGGGAGGCGCGCTTGCTTCCTCCGCGCCGCCCCGGAATTGCCTAAATAAAAAACCCGCACTAACGGCGGGTTTTCGCGGTTCAGGCTTACGCTTCAGCCTTGGCCATGGCCTTGGCCAGACGAGCCTTGCGACGGTTGGCAGTATTCTTATGCATAACGCCCTTAGCCACCGCTTTATCGATAGCGGAGGTGGTGGCGCTCAGTTGCGCACCGGCGGGGGCGACGCCCTCAGTCAGAGCGACCTGATACTTCTTAATGGCAGTCTTAACGCCCGTCTTCACCATACGATTCCGCAGGTTCTTCTTCTTGCTCACCTTCACGCGCTTCATAGCGGACTTGATGTTCGGCAACTTCCTTCACCTCCTAAGTGTCTTCTTGTGGCTGATAATCAGCATTGGCTATTTTAGCACAATGGCGGCCAAAACGCAAGGCCTTTTCGAAATTTTTTTATTTTTCCGTGTTTTTGGGGGAAAATCCCTTTCCGGTTCAGGAAAAAAGGCCCCGCCGCTTGCGGTAGTAGACCTGGGTCAGGATAAAAAGCAGCAGCATTTCGATGGCGGAAACGATGGTGGTCACATCGGTAATATTCGCCTGCGCCAGGATATAGAGATTCGCCCCGGCGTAGAAAAACTGCACAAGATAAACAAAGCCCAGGGCATAAACGCCGAACCATTTTTTCTTCACCAGCCCAATTTCCGCGGCAATCAGCCCGGGCAGCAGCAGCACCTGCACCCACAGCGACAATTGATAGCTGAACAGCATGAGTTCCTGATAGCCCTCCTTATACAGGGCGGGATCAAAATCCCGAACGGCGGGGATATGCGTTCCAATTAGCGCGATAAGGCCCATCAGGATGCTGACAGGCAGGCTGAAATACATCAGGAATTTATGCCATTTCAGGGGCAGCAGGGCGGCATTGCTTTCCGCCATCCGGGCGCGCTTAAGCTGCCCGGAGTATACATGCTCATTCATGGGCGCGCCGCAGGAAGGGCAATAATCCGAAACGATACTGGATTCATACTGGCAGCGGGGGCAAATCTGTCCCATACGCATCACCTCCCGGTAAAATCATCCCCATTATACGCCCAAAGGCGGGGAAATTCAATCCTCCTTGCGCCAAAATGCGGGCTATGCTATAATGCTTAAGGATCGCGAAGAAGGGGAGGGCATGCGCTTGATTCTTTTTGTCTGCACGGGGAATACCTGCCGCAGTCCCATGGCGGAGGCCATGGCCCGGAAAATGGGCCTGGATGCCCAGTCCGCCGGGCTGAGCGCCGCGCCCGGCATGCCCGCATCGCCCCAGGCCATTCGCGCCGCCCGCCGCCACGGGGCCGATCTGAGCGGCCACAGGGCCCGGCAGATGAATGCGGCGCTGGCAGAGGCGGCGGCCCTCATCTGCCCCATGACCCTTCAGCATGCCCGGCTGCTTCGGGCACAGTATCCCCACTGCGCCGAAAAAATTCTCCTGCCCCCGCTTGAAATCCCCGATCCCTATGGCGGGGATGATCAGGAATATGAATCCTGCATCCAATCGCTGATTGCGATGGTGGGGAAATTGAAGGCGGATTGAGCGGACGGCGCGTCCTCCTCTGCCGCCCAGGAAAGAATGCCCGGATGCATGACCCTGCCAAATAAGCCGCTCTGCAGCAGCTCATAGAGCCTGCAGAGCTTTTTCATTTCTGCGGGCAGGCCCTTTTTCCATTGGCCCGCCGCATCCCGGCTGCAATGCTGATAGCAGGTCAGCTGCACCGCATGCAGGGCGGAAAGCAGCAGATAATAATCCGGGCGGGTCAGCGGGAAGCAGAAAACGCCCTTTTCCATTTCCTTTTTCCATTGCAGCCGCTGGGCAATGAGCGCGTCGGCCTGTTTCAGCAGATTTTCTGCCTCTGCTTCCGGCAGGGCGTGCTTCCGGGCAATCTCTCCGGGCGGCATGCCCTGCTGATAATCCCAGCAGATGAGCAATTGCTCCCGGGGCAGCAAATCGGCGTCGTACAGATCGCTGGAAAAGAATTTTTCGATGTTCTGATAGGTCATGATGCACCTCCGCTGGAATGGGTTTTTCTTCCTGAAATTGACTAACAAAATTATACAATTGTATTGTAAATAAGTCAATTCCGCATCCTAACAATACAGCAAAGGCGCGGGAAAAACGATAGAATATGGAGGCATGAAGGGAGGGATATGCGCCGTGCCGAAGGAAGCATCGTTTCAGAACCGGGATCGCTTTGTGGAATTGGGCCTGACGATTGCATCGGTGCGGAAAATGCGCGGCATATCCCAGGAAAAGCTGGCCGAAAGGGCCAATATCAGCCGCTCCTTCCTCGCCGCTCTGGAAAGACCGGGCGCGGCCCAATCCTTCTCCCTGGAGGTTCTCTTCAATATCGCAGACGCCCTGGGCGTGCGGGCAGGCGACCTGCTCAACGCTACCCTGCCTGAATCCAAATAAAGACCCCGGGGACGGGGAACCGGGGAACCGGGGAAACGCGGGATATATTGCGGGGGAACCACTTTTGAGTCAAAAGCACCCCGCTCCCCCTCCGAAAACCGGCTCTGGATGATTCATGGCAGGTTCTTGCCGGGCTGAATGCCAGAGCAGCAAAGAAAACGAAGGACTTTGGCTTTCAAGAATATCCCCCTCAAAACGGGCTCTGGATGATTCATGGCAGGTTCATGCCAGGTTGAATGCCAGAGCAGCAAAAACGAATGACAATTAGAAGAACAACAGCAATGCTTCTACGTTTGGTAAAAGCATTGCTGTTTTGTTCCTTACTACTATCTCTTTTTTGCTTCACTGGCATTCAACTATGTGAAAGGAATCCATGTTCCATCCAGAGGCGGTTTTCGGGAGGGTGCGGGAGGGTGCTTTTGACGCAAAAGCATCCTCCCGCAAAAATTCCCATCCCATCTCTATTGGTTTTCGGAAGGGGTGCGGGGGAACCACTTTTGATTCAAAAGTGGTTCCCCCGCAAATTATTCCCCGTTCCCCTGGTTTTCGGGAGGGTGCTTTTGACGCAAAAGCAATCCTCCCGCAAAAAATCCCTTATTTCTCTTCGTTCTCCCCGCAGATCAGTTCTGTGCCCTCAGGGAGCAGGGCGCGCAGCGCATCGGCCATGACGCCGCTGCGGTCAGCGCCCAGGATGATTGTTCCGGCGCCGGTTCGGGCGGCATAGCCAGCGATAGCGGCGGGCACATTGGCCTCATAGAGAATATCCATTTCCCCCTCGGCCTCATGGGCCAGGGAGAAGAGATAATTCAGCGCCTCTGCCGCATCGGGATTGCCCAGGGGATTTTTCCCCTCGCTGACATGCAATACCCTCAGCGGCTGGCCCATTTTTTCGGCCAGCGCCTTACCGCGTTCGATCAGGCGGCCGCATTCCTTCTGCACCGTCACGCAAACCAGGATGCCCTCGCGCCGGTTCATTTTGCATCCTCTCCTGCCCGCTCCCAGGCGCCCACCGCCTTATCATGGGAGGTAATGGTCAGTATTTCGCCGCGCTTCCAATCGGGGCGGGGCAGATTGGCATCAAAATAGAAGAGGCGGTCATCCTCCACGCTTTCCATATTGCCCACGTTCAGCAGCATGGGATAGTAATGCACGCCGTCGCGGATCACATCATTCTCTTCCATTTCCTTGAATGCGCCCGTCAGGGTGCGCACCCTGCCGTGCAGCACATTTTTGAGATGCCTGCCATAGGCGATGACGGGCTGCAGCAGCATCCCATAGCAGAAGATGGCATAGATCCCCAACAGCAGCGTGCCCACTATGGCCAGCCATTGAATGCGGAAGCTGGCGGCCACGACGATCCCCGCCGCCGCCAGCAGCGCGGGAAGGCCCAGGGCCAGCAGACGGCGATGGAGCTGGGCGCGAATATCGGCATAATCCTTTTCTGTATACAATGTATTTTCCTCACTTCTGGAAATTCGGGTCAATACCCTTCTATCATCATACCGCAAAATCGCGCAAATGTACAGCCCCAAATCTTCGTCTTTTATGGCGATAATGTGACAAATTACCTCACAGCAGGATGCAGATCATGCCGCCCTCGCCTTCGTTGAGCATTCGGGTCAGCGCCTGCTGCACCTTCTCCTGGGCATCGGCCGGCATGCGGGATAATTTCCCCGCCAGGCCCTCCTGGATCAGTTCCTGCAGGGATTTGCCGAAGAAATTGGTCTGCCAGAGGCTGCCCGGATCCTTTTCATACTCTTCGGAAAGCGCCTGCACGAATTGCTCGCTCTGCAATTGCTCTCCCAGCACGGGGGCGATCTCCGTTTCGATATCCGAGCGGATCAGATGCAGGGTGGGCGCGCTGGCCCTGAGCCGCACGCCGTAGCGGCTGCCCTGGCGCATCAGCTCCGGCGGCTGCAGGGTAATTTCCTCCATGGCCGGGGTCACCAGCCCGTAGCCCGTCTGCTGCACCGCCCGCAGCGCCCCGGCTACCCGGTCGTATTCCCGCTTGGCCGCCGTCAATTCCTTCATCAGGGAAAGCAGATGGGCATCGCCCCGGATTTCCTCCCCGCATTCCTCGGAAAGCACCTGGTTGAAAAGTCCCTCCCGCACGGGCAATTGAATCTCCACTGCGCCCTCGCCCAATTGCACCCGCTCGCTCACCGGCGCGCCCAGATAGGGCGATGCGGCAAACGCGGCGGCGATTTCCCGCTTATCCCGCATTTTCCGGATGCTTTTGCCCAGCACCCGCACGGTTTCCAGGGTATGGGCGGGCAGCCAATGCTCCTCTTCCAGCGCGCCTACCCATTCGGGCAGGGAAAAATGAATTTCCCGCACCGGGAATTCCAACAGCAGGGAGGAGAGCAGCCCCTGGATTTCCTCCGTCTGCATTTCCTTGACATTCATCAGCGCAACGGGAATATCATATTTGGCCTCCAGGGCGGCGCGCATTTCCTTTGCCTGGCTGCTTTCGGGCCGGGCGGAATTCAGCACCACCGCAAAGGGCTTTTCCAGCGCCTTGAGCTGCCGGATGATGGTTTCCTCCGCCTGCACATACTGGGAGCGCGGCAGATCGGCAATGGTGCCATCGGTGGTTACCACCACGCCAATGGTGGCATGCTCCTCCATTACCTTCCGGGTGCCCAGGGCCGCCGCTTCCTCAAAGGGCATATCCTGCTGCGCCCAGGGGGTGGATACCATGCGGATTTCCTCCCCCTCCTGATTGCCCAGCGCCCCCGGAATCAGATACCCTACCGAATCTACCATGCGTACCCGGGCCGAAAGCTGCTCATCCAGCTGAATTTCCGCCGCGCCCTCCCCGGGAATGAACTGGGGCTGGGTGGTCATGACCGTCTTGCCTGAACCGGACTGGGGCAATTCATCCGTCAGCCGCTCCCGCCGCGGGCCGCTCTCCATCAGCGGCAGCACCATCTTTTCCATAAATCCCGTGATGAAGCTGCTCTTCCCCGTGCGTACCGGCCCAACAACCCCAATGTATAAATCCCCCTGCGTCCTCTCCGCCATATCCCGGTAAAGGGGCCGCGCGCCCCGGCTCAGCTCCTGATTCATTGTAATGCCTCCTCGCCTTCCTCTTTTCCCTCTATGCCTATGCACACCCCCTCGCCTATATGCGACCCGGGAGCGGGGGAACGGGGATTTTTTGCGGGAGGAGACTTTTGAGTCAAAAGTCCCCTCCCGCGCCCTCCCGAAAACCAACTCTGGATGTTTCATGGAAGGATAAACCCGGCTTGAATGCCAGTGAAGCAAAAGGGAGCAAGTAGTAAGGAATAAAGCAGCAATGCCCTCTCAAACGTAAAGGCGGTGCTGGTTATTCGAACCGGGTTGAATGTCAGTGAAGCGAAAAGAAACAAGCAATAAAGGACAAAACAGCAATACCCTTGCCAAACGCGGAGGCATTGCTGTTGTTCTCAATGTTGCCATTCATTTTTGCTGCTCTGGCATTCAACTGGGCAGGAGCCCTCTAAGAATCATCCAGAGCCGGTTTTCGGGAGGGTGCGGGAGGGTGCTTTTGACGCAAAAGCATCCTCCCGCATAAACCTACGTCCGATCTCCCCGGTGATTGCGGTTGGGGCCGCGGAGGAAGTCTCCCGGCTCGGCGCGGTGCTGCATGGGCAGCAGGATTTTCTTTCCTGCCACGGAAACGGTAGGGAGGCTTTCTCCGGTTTCGGCATCGCGGATGCTTTCCACCGGCACGGGGAAAACCCCGGCGGGGGAGAGCAATTCCAGCGTATCGCCCACATAAAAGCGGTTTTTCAGGTGCAGCGTCGCCAGGCCATGCTCCCATTTTTCCACCCGGGCCACATATTCCATTTCCTGAGAAAAGCCCTGTGCCCCGGCTGCCGGGCTGGGCGCGCCGAAATAAAAGCCGGTATTAAAGGGGCGATGGCTGGCCTTGCATAATTCCCCTTCCAGCTCGGGCAGCAGCGCCCGGTAAGCCGCTTCGCTTTCGGCCAGGGCATCCAGCGCCCGGCGATAGGCCCCCACCACGGTGGCGACATAATATTCCGTCTTCATCCGCCCCTCGATTTTCAGGCTGGTCACTCCGCAGGCAAGCAGCTCGGGCAGATGGGAAAGCATATTCAGATCATAGGCGGACAATAGATAGGTGCCCCGGGCGTCCTCGCCGATAGGCCAGTATTCCCCCGGCCGCTTTTTTTCCACCAGCGCATATTCCCAGCGGCAGGGCTGGGCGCAGGCCCCCCGGTTTCCGCCCCGGCCGGTCAGATGATCGGAAAGCATGCATCTGCCGGAATAGGACATGCACATGGCCCCGTGAACAAAGGCCTCCAGTTCCAATTCCGGGGGCGTATTTTTTCTCAGGGCGGCGATGCGCGCAAGGGAAAGCTCCCGGGCCAGCACCACCCGCTCCGCCCCCATCCGGGCATAAAAGGCGGCGCTGGGGGCATTGAGGGTATTGGCCTGGGTGCTGATATGCAATTTCAGCCGGGGCGCCTGCTCCCTCAGCGCCAGAAACGCCCCCAGATCGCCGACCAGCGCGGCATCCACCCCCAGGGCGCAGGCCCGCCGGGCGGCATCGATAAAGCCCGCCATTTCATCATCATAGGGCAGGATATTCATGGTGAGATAGAATTTTTTCCCTGCGCTGTGAACAAGCGACAGCGCCTCTTCCAGCTCCTCCCAGGTGAAATTTCCCGCATAGGCTCTCAGGCCAAATGCGGGCAGCGCGCCATAAACGGCGTCCGCCCCAAAGCGCAGGGCGGCCCGGAGCTGGGGCATGCCCCCGGCAGGGGCCAGCAATTCAGGCTGCATGCAATGCCGCTTCCTTTCGTTTTTTGCGGCGGGCTTCCCCGCCGCTACAGCATGATTATAGAGATTTGAGGCGCAATTGTCAATTTATCTGCCGCCCGGCCATGAAACATCCGGATTTGAGCGGCAGGAAGTGATCTCCATCTATTGAAAGTCCTCCGCCGATATGCTATAATCCGCCAAAGAGGAGCATGATTCGCAGGAGGGAAAGAAACCATGTGGAAGGCAAAAATCCAGGCTTTCCAGCTATCGTTCAGCGAGATTTTCAGCAATCGCGACGATTACGCCAAGGGACGCACCATTAACCTGGGCTGCACGCTGCTGGCGGCGTTTTACAATGTCTTCATTACCGGCATTTTCTATACCGGCTTTCTGACGATGTACGGCATTTCCATCACCGGCGCGGGCATCGTCACCTTCATTCCCTACATCGCCAATATCTTCAGTATCTTTTCTTCCAAGGTGCTTTCCCGCTTCCGGAATAAAAAGCGGGCGCTTCTGTGCGCCAAGATGTATTTCTACGCCATGTATATCCTGGCCACCACCATCATGCCCCAATTTGTCATCGATCCCGATCAGCGGCTGATCTGGTTTGTGATCATCCTGTTTCTGGGGCATGCAGGCTATGCGCCCTTCGGCACGGGCTTTACCGTCTGGTTCTATCAATTCTATCCCCAGGATAATCAGCGGCGCACCCGGTATATCATGCTGCTGCAGATTTTCAGCTCCATCATGTCCACCATCATCATGCTGGGCAGCAGCATCCTGACCGATGCCATTTCCGGCTCCCCCTATCAGCAGGATCTGATCCTGGGGCTTAGGTATCTGGCGTTTGTACTGGTGGCCATAGAGGTATTCGCCATTCAGCGCCGGGCCAAGGATTTTTCGCCCCGGGAGGATACCAGCCTCCGCCTTTCCCAGGTGTTTACGATTCCCTTCAAATATCGGAAATTTCTCTACTGCATGCTGATGCAGTTCTGCTGGAGCTATATCTCCAACCTGAATAACGGGCTGTGGAATTATCATCTGCTCAATCACATGAATTTTTCCTATACCCTGATCAACGGCATGTCGGCCCTGTATACGGTCATCCTGCTCTGCACCTCTGCCTGGTGGAGCAGGCAGATCCGCCGCCTTTCCTGGATCAAAACCTTCGGCCTCACCTGCCTTTTCTGGGTGCCGACGGAATTTATCTTCTTCTTCATGACGCCCGAACGAACCTGGATCTATGTGCCCATGGTTATCGTGCAGCATCTGCTCAGCGTGGGGCTCAATCTTTCCTACGCCAATATCCTCTATATGAATCTGCCCGAGGAAAATTCTACCCCCTGCGTGGCCTTTAATACCATCGGCTGCAATATTTTCGCCTTCCTGGGCCTGATCAGCGGCACCTATATCAGCTCCCTCACCGGGGATCAGCCCGTCTATATGCTGGGCATGAATCTCTACTCCGTCCAGTTTACTACCGTGGCCCGGGGCGTGCTGATCCTGATCATGGGCGTTATCCTTACCACCCGCTGGCGCGCCTTTACCAGGGATAGCGACGTGGAGGAAATCGATCAGAGCGCCCAGGCACAGAAAAATATGGCCGGCGTGTTCCGGAAAATGCACCGGGAAAGCCTCGTCCGCGGCATCCGCGCAAAGCTCAAAAAATAAGCACGGGGATGAGGGAAAACGGGGATTTTTTGCGGGAGGAGACTTTTGCGTCAAAAGTCCCCTCCCGCACCCTCCCGAAAACCAGCTCTGGATGGAACATGGCAGGTTCCTGCCGGATTGAATGCCAGATCAGCAAAAAAGAATAGCAATAGAAGAAACAGCAGCAATGCCTTTACGCTTCGATGAGGACATTGCTGTTTTGTTTATTACCACTTGCGTTCCTTTGCTTCGCTGGCATGCAACCCGGTTAGAATAATCAGCAATGCTCTCGCGCTGATGCGGGCATTGCTGCTTCATTCTTTATACCTTGTTCTCTGTTGCTTCGCTGGTATTCAACTTGGTTGGGATAATCAGCAATGCTCTCGCGCTGGTGCGGGCATTGCTGCTTCATTCTTTATACCTTGCTTTCTGCTGCTTCACTGGCATCCAATTTGGCAGGGTTCACCCATGAACCATCCAGAGCCGGTTTTCGGGAGGGTGCGGGAGGGTGCTTTTGACGCAAAAGCATCCTCCCGCAAAATATCCCCGTTCCTTCCCCGTCTCCCTTACAGGCCCTGTTCCTTATCGTAGGCCTGCCACAGGGGGGCGTAAATGCTCACGGCCGTATTATGCTCCTCCAGCGTGCGGCTGAAATGCAATTCGCCGGTACTGGGATCCTTGGAGCAGAAGTAGAGGTAGTTTTCGGCGATCATCTGTTCATCGGGATACAGCGCCGCATAGATCGCCGCAGCGGAGGGCGAGCAGACCGGCCCGGGGGGCAGCCCCTGATGCCGGTAGGTATTATAGGGCGAATCCAGCGCAAGATCCTCATTGGTCAGCGACATTCGCTTAACGCCAGAGACGTATTTAATGGTCACATCGCTGCCCAGGGTCATTCCGGTGCGGAGGCGATTGTGGAAAACGGCGGAGACCCGGGCGAAATCACCGGTCTTGGCCTCCTTTTCGATCATGGAGGCCAGGGTGATCACCTGATCCATGGTCATGTTCATTTCCTCTGCCCGGTCATGATATTCTGCCTTAAAGACCGCTTCTGTCTGGGAGAGCAGCTTGCGGACGATATCCGCCGCCGTGGCGCTGGTATAGATTTCGTAGGTATCGGGGGCCAGATAGCCCTCCAGTGCGTACAGCCGGCTGCTTACATCCGCCGTGGCCAGCACATCGGCAATGTAATAATAGGCGGCATAATCCTTGCCCGTGCGGCAGAGGGCGAGAAAATCCTCTCTTTCCTCAATGATCCCCTGGGCCTTGAGATAATCGGCGATATCCTCAATCGTCCAGCCGGGAATGATGGTGATATTCCGGGTAATGGGGTTGCCATCCCCAGTGGTAAGCAATTCCATGATTTCCTGCATGCGCATGGCCTTGCTCACCTGATATTCCCCGGCCTGGATTTTCTGGCCATAGCCCAGGAAATCGGCATAATACTTAAAGACGGTGTGATTGCGGATCAGGCCCTGGCTTTCCAGATTATTGGCCACCCGGGTCAGGCTGCTGCCGGAGGCCACCTCAAAGGTCACATAGCCCGTTTCCCCCTCATCCACCGGGGCGAAGAAATTGCGGTCTACCCAGTTGACGGCGGCCATGACCACCCCCGCCACCACAATCACCACGCAGAGCGCCAGCATCAAAGGCCGCAGCAGCTGCCAGAGCCAGCTATACCAGAACAGGCCGTATTCCCGCTCCCGGCGCAGGCTTTCGTGGGTGTAATCCTTTTCAGGCGGTTTGCGTTTCAAGCGTTTCCTCCCCCTTACACGGGCAGGGGAATTTCAATTCCCGCCGCCCGGGTCAGCGTTTCAAAAATTTCGGCCATCATTTTCTGCAGCCGCATTTCGGCCATCAGATAGCCCGAGGTGCGCGAATCGGCGAAAAGCAGCATATTCAGCTGCTGAAAGCGCTGGGCATCATCGTCCTCCATGCTCTGGCCCGAAAGCATGCGCATCTGCAGGGCGGTCTGCAGCTTTCGGTATTCCCCCAGCAGCGCCTTGATGCCTTCATCCCCGTCGATTTCCTCCTTGAAGCGCGCATATTCTTTGTATTCCTCGGTTTCCCGGATGGCAGACGCCAATTGCCGGGTAATATCCAACGCATGCATAGATTTCCCTCCCGTAAACAAAACGATTCAGAAACGAAAAAGCTTCCGTTCCTTTTTTTATGCAGAATAAACGCAAGGGTTTTCCCGCCGGAGCGCCGGGGGAAATGCATTATTCCTCCGCTTCGTCCGCCCATTCCTTCCAATCCGCCGGGAGCGGGCCCTTTTTCGCAATGGCAAATTTGATGGGCACGCCCTTTTCGGAATAGAGCATTTCATGCTCGCTCTGATAATTGGGGGCAAAGCCGCTGGCGTGCAGATCCCGCGTGAGATAGGTTACCTCAAAGCCGCAGCCGGCAAAATAGGAAAGAGAGGCCTCAAAAAGCGTATCGTCATCGGTCTTGAACCAGATTTCGCCGCCGTCCGCCAGAAAATCCCGGTATTGCATCAGCTGCCGGGGATGGGTCAAACGGCGCTTTTCATGCTTTTTCCGCTTGGTCCAGGGATTGCAGAAATTGATATAGAGCCTTTCGGCCCGGTCGCCATCCCCCAAATATTTATGGATATATTCGATATGCAGGGCGCAGAGAATGATATTCTCCACCGGCGCATCCCCATAGGCGATTTCGATATTCCGCCGGGCGCTGCCCAATACATCGCGCACCAGATCGATGGCCAGATAATTGACCGACGGGTTTTCCCGGGCCATCCGGGCGGTGGAAACGCCCTTGCCGCAGCCCAGCTCAATATGCAGGGGCGCGGCCTTGGCAAACTGGGCCGCCCATTTCCCCTTGCATTCCTCCGGGAATTCCCGGTAATAGGGGCAGGATTCCAATTCGGGCCGGGCCCATTTTTTTCTCCGCATGTGCATGCTTTCAACGCGCCTCCTTTTCCGGCGGGCTCAGCAAAAGCATCCGCCGGGCTGCATCCGCATCGGCTTGATTGTATCATGCGGAAACGAATAATTCAAGGTCGGCGCGGCATTTTGCCCCCGCCTTCCCTGTAAAAACTGCCAGCGCAGGCAGGAAAAGACGGCATGGATGCAGAAAGGAACAGGGATAAATGGAATCAATAGGATCATTCCTGCCAGAATGATCTCAGCATGAAAGGATGGATAGACAAAATGAAGAAAACCTTGGCAATCCTGCTGGCTCTCTGCCTGCTGCTGGGCGGCGCGGCCCTGGCGGAAAACGGCGCGGCCCTGCCCATGGGCGAGCCCGTATGGTGCTACGACAGCATAACCTACAGCGCCTATGTGGAGGGCGCGCTGGAGGGCGATGTGGTCATCCCCGGCCAGATCGAGGGGAATACGGTATACACGCTGTATATGTATGCCATGGTTGATCAGAATGCGGTCACCTCCCTGACCCTGCCGGACACCATGTATGCGCTGCAGGACAATTCCCTGACCCATATGGCCGCCCTTGAGCGCATTACCCTGAATGATACGCTGGAGGTCATCGGCGACACCAACTTTACGGATTTGCCCGCGCTGACCAGCGTGACCATTCCTGCCAGCGTGCGGCTGATTGACGACTCCTTTAAAAGCTGCCCGAGCCTGCGGGAAATTCGCTTTGAGGGCGAATGCCCCATCTTCCTGGGCCTGGGCTGGATCTTCTGGGATCTGCCGGAGGATTATGTGATCTATGTGCCGGATGATCAGGTGGCGGCCTACAGAGAGGCGCTTGAGGATGCCAACGGCGCGGCGGAGCATATCCAGCCCAGCGGCAAAAACGCCGTGGCCCGGAAGCCAATGGATAACGAAGACTGGTTTACCTTTGATGCGGACACCGGCTCGATTACCGGCTATATCGATTATCATGCCTTTGTGGAAATTCCCGCCGCCATCGATGGCACGGCGGTAAAATCCATTGCTGCCAGCGCCGTGTATTCCGATTCCTCGATCTATGGGCTTGTGCTGCCCGAGGGGCTGGAGCGCGTGGAAAAAGGGGCCTTTGAAAATTGCTATGAGCTTGTCTATCTGCGGCTTCCCTCCACCCTCAAAACCGTTGAGGATGACGGCTTTAACAATACGCGCTTTGAGCGCATCGATTGGAGCGAGGGCCTGGAAACCATCGGCGCCCGCGCGTTCTGCCCCTATGTGGGCAGAACGCTGATTCTGCCCTCCACGGTAAAAACCATCGGCGAATCGGCCTTTGAGCGCTCCACTTGTCAGGAACTTTACCTGGGCAATGCGCTGGAAAGCATCGGCTCCCGCGCCTTTGCCAATACCTTCCTCAATTATATGTCCTTTGATCTCTATGCGCCCATCGATATTGCGGCGGATGCCTTTGCCGATAACCATATCGCCGATCTGGATCTGCCCTGGGATTGCTCCTTTGAAAACAGGGCGGCCTATGCAGAACTCCTGCGGGAGCAGTGCCCCGACTGCACGGTGTGGATCAATAATCCCGCAGCTGCCGGGGTAGCGGAAACCCCCATCAACGATCAATCCATCTGCCGGTTTGAAAATGGCGTGTGGACGATGTACAAGGGCGATCAGCCCAGCCTGACCACCTGGACGAAGTATAACGATATTCCGGTGACGACCCTGGGCGACGGCGTATTCAAGGGCAATCAGACCATCCGCGCCTTCTATCCCGATCATTGCGGCTATTTCACCACCATCGGCAATGAGGCCTTTGCCGACAGCAGCGTGGAATATGTGGAGATGTTTGGCACCATTACCACCATCGGCAGTGGCGCCTTCCGCAATTGCCTGAATCTGAAATCGCTGATTCTGCCTGCCTCCCTGACCAGCATCGGCGCGGATGCGCTGGCGGGCTGCGAAAATCTGGAGGAGCTGATCGTGCTGTGCGATCCGGCCATCCTGCCGGAGGGGCTGCTGGATGAATGCGCCGCCCGCACCGCCATTTATGCCGCCCCCGATGCCACCGAGGAGCAGCTGCTTCTGCTCAGCGAAAAGGCCGGCCGGCCCTGGTATGCGCCGATCAGCCGCCTGGGCGAAGCGCCCCATGATCTGGTGCAGATGCCCTACGCCATGTTCCTGATCGATGATTTCTGGTATGATACCGAGTATGCGCGCCTGGATCGCTATCACGGCTATGAGCTGAATCTCTATCTCCCCCGGGAGGCAGAGGGCGTAACGCTGAATACCCTGGGCGGCGATATGATGGGCCGTGCCCGCGGCGGCGATAACTACGAAATGGAATTGCCCGTGCGCTCCGTGGTCATTCCCGAAAACTACACCAATATTTATTCCACCACCTTTGCCAATTGCGAAACCCTGGAAACCGTTATCTGCTATGCCCCGCTGGAAGTAACCGCCGGCATGTTTGAGGGCTGCACCAATCTGCGTCAGGTGGTCTTCGTCAACGGCGTGCGCAGCCTGGGCCGCGGCATTTTCTACGGCTGCGAGCAGCTGGAAACGGTCTATGTGGGCCCGTATGTAAAGGAAATCAGCGATGAGGCCTTTATCGGCTGCCCGAATTTCGATCTGAGCAAATGCATTACCGATTCTGCGCAGATGCCCGATGTGGAGACGCTGCTGACGGCTGTCCGCAGCGATCCCATGCCTGAGCCCACCCCTGCCCCCACCGCCGCCCCCGCCGTGCCTGTGGGCGATGCGGGTGCGCCCTATGTGGGCACCTGGAGTGCCGTGACCCTGGAAATGGACGGCGAAAGCTATCCCATGTCCATGATGGGCGCGGAAATGTATTTCACCCTGAACGCCGATGGCACGGCGGAATCCTATGACGGCGAAATCACCGAAAGCGGCGTCTGGACGATTGAAAATGATACGATCGTGATCGGTGGAATTGAGGGCGTAATGCCCATCACCGTCAGCGAAACGGGCGAATTGATCATGGAAGCGGACGGCATGAAGCTGATCTTCGTTAAGGACGGAAGCGAAACCCCGACTGCCCCCGCCCTGCCCGAAGCGCCCGCAGCCCCGGTCTCCATGGATGCCGCATCTCTCGTCGGCATCTGGCAGGCGGATACCCTGGAAATGGACGGCGAAAGCTATCCTGTGGGGCTGATGGGGCTGGACATGCGCCTTACCCTGAATGCCGATGGCACGGCGGAATTCTTTGACGGCGAAGAGACCGAAACCGGCGACTGGACGTTTGGGGATGGGCTGGTGATCGTAACGGAAATGCTCCTGACTTTCGCCGAGAATGGCACGCTGGTTATGGAAGACGAGGGCATGAAACTGATCTTCGTTAAGGCGGATGGCGAGACCCCTGCCGCTCCCGCCCAGCCCGAAGCGCCCGCAGTCCCGGTCGCCACGGATGTCGCATCTCTCGTCGGCGTCTGGCAGGCGGATACCCTGGAAATGGATGGCGAAAGCTATCCCGTGGGACTGATGGGGCTGGACATGCGCCTTACCCTGAATGCCGATGGCACGGCGGAATCCTATGACGGCGAAAGCACCGAAAGCGGCGCCTGGGCCTATGAAAACGGCCAGGTGATCGTTGACGGCGTTGCCATTGAGGTGACCGGGGACGGGCGGCTGCTCATGGCGGACGAGGATTCGAAGCTGTACTTCGTCAAAGCCGATGCGGCCCTGACCGAAGCCCCCGCTGCTCCGACCGAAGAACCTGCTGCTCCGACCGAAGAGCCTGCCGCTCCCATTTCCCTTGACGACCGCATGGATCGCAAATACATCTGCGTCAGCGCGCTGGTAGGCGAAGAGCCCATGCTGGGCTCCCAGCTGGGCGGCGAATATTCCCTGTGCTTCCATGCCGATGGCACGGTGGATTTCGTCATCGGGGGAATCATGACGATGAAGCTCAACTGGACGGAAACGGACGACGGCCTGATCATCGATTACAGCGGAAACCCCATGAAGACCACGCTTACGGAAGAGGGCTTTGAACTGGATTTCCTTGGCGCGATGCTGCTGCAGCTTGCGCCCGAAGAATAAAGAAAAGGGGCTGATCCCATGCGTATTGCCCGCCGGCTACTGCCGCTGCTGCTTGTGTGCGCGCTTTTCTGCGCCCCTGCGGCCCGGGCGGTCTCCTATACCCTGCCGCTGGAGGCAGAAACCGGCATCTATCCCGCCCCCGGCGCGGAGGAGGGTCTTTCCGGCTATGTAGGGGAGGACGGCGTATACACCATCGTGGAGGAAATCCGGGATGCGGCGGGCGATACCTGGGGGAGACTCAAATCCGGCGCGGGCTGGATCTGCCTGAGCGCCCTTGCGGCCCAGGATGATCGGCCCATTTCCGTCTGCCCGGCAGAGGCCGTTTTTTCCCTGCCGCCCGAGCAATGCGATTTTTTGCTCGAGACCTCCGAATATCTGATGAAAATCGCTCTCCGGGCCCGGGAGCCTCTGACCGATGTGCGCTTTTTCTCCCTGCGCTATGAGGAGGCGGGCTATGCCATCGATCAGGAATACTTCGGCGCTTCCTGCCTGGAAAAGGGAGCATATTTGGTGGCGGGCGTTGTCTTTCCCGGCGATATGACCGCATACGGCGTCTCCTTTCTGGATGCTCAGGGCGCGGCGCGCTGCTATGCCTTGTATATGAGCGGCCGGGATGGATCGCTGATTCTGGAGGAGCTTTCCCGGTAGCCCTCTTTGCCCGTTTTTCTGCAGCAGATGCTTTCCATTTTGGCAAAAAGCTGGTATAATTAACTGATTTGACAGAAAGCGAAGGGCAAAGCATGGAAAGGAAACGGCCGCGGAATGCGGAGCAATCCAGAAAAGATATTTTGCAGGCGGCAGAGCAGGAATTCGGCAAAAAGGGCTTTTACGGCGCGCGGGTGGATGAAATCGCCCGGCAATCCGGGCTGAATAAAAACATGCTCTATATCTACTTTGAAAACAAGGAAGAATTATACCGCAGTGTGCTGATCAATATTTACAGGCGCATGGAGGATGTGGAGCGCCGAGTGCTGGAAAAGGAGCTGTTGGGCCGGGAACTGATTACCGCGCTGCTCAGCGCCTATTTCGATTTTCTCCGGGATAACGAAACCTTCGTCAATATCCTCATGAGCGAAAATCTGACCCAGGCCCGCTTCGTCAAACAATTGCCCGATGAATGCATCGAGCGCGCCACATTGAATGAAATCGCCGGGCGCATCCGCCAGAGCTGCGATCGGGGGGAATTCCGCGCCGATCTGGATGAAAGGCAGTTTCTGCTGACCATGATCACCATCTGCTTCAGCAATTTTTCCAATCGCTATACCCTTTCCCGCATGATGGGCTTTGATCTGTATGATCCCGCCATTCATGAGAAAAGAAAGCAGCAGGCCATCGATATCCTGCTTTCCTATCTGACCGCTCCGGTGCAGCCGGAACAGGCGCAGTGAGTCCCGCTGCATGAAACAGGCCCCCTTTCGTTTCGGACGAAAGAGAGCCTGTTTTTTTATTTGGTTTCTATGCCATCAGCGCCAGCATGCCCCCGCCCGGGCGGAAACCGCCGCCATCCAGGCAACGCCCAGGGCCAGCGCCTCCTCATCGATGGCAAAGCGGCTGCTGTGATGGGCAAAGGCCGTGCCCTTCTGCGCATCGGCAATGCCCAGCTGCATATAGCAATACGGGGCAATCGCGCCGTAGCGGGAAAAATCATCCCCCAGCATGAGGGTTTTCTGGCCGCCGATCTGCTCAGGCGCGGCCAGCTCCCGGGCACAGGCCAGGGCGATTTCCGCCGCGCGGGGATCATTTTCAACGGCATCGCTGATGCGCCTGTTTTCAATCTCCGCCGTGCAATGATGCATGGCGGCAATATGCTGCACGATTTCGGCCATGGCCTCCTCGATTTTTTTCCGGGAGGCCTCGTTCAAGGAGCGGATGGTGCCCTTCATCTCTGCCTCGGGGGCCACAATATTGCCCGCCGTGCCCGCATGAAAGCTGCCGATGGTCAATACGGCCGGCTCCATGGGCGAAATGCGGCGGGAAACAATGGTCTGCAGGGCGGAAATCATTTCCGCCCCCGCCACCAGCGCATCGGCGCATTGCTCCGGGGTGGCCCCGTGACCGCCCCTTCCGGTTACGCGGATGGCAAACATATTGACCGCCGCGCTCACCGTAACCGGCGCGGCATGCAGTGTGCCCGTGGGCCAGGGGCTCCAGAGATGCAGGGCGAAAAATACGTCCACATCGTCTATGAGATGCAGGGCCGTCACCTCATCCGCGCCGCCCTCGCCCTCCTCGGCGGGCTGGAAAATGATCTTCACCCGGCCCTGCCATTCCCCGGCGTGCCGCTTCAGCAGCTGCGCTGCGCCCAGGCCGATGGCCGTATGCCCGTCATGACCGCAGGCATGCATGACCCCGGGATGCAGGGAGGCAAAGGGCAGATCCGTTTCCTCCTGCACGGGCAGCGCATCCGTATCGCAGCGCAGGCCCACCGTCGCCCCGGGCAGCCCGCTGTCCACCAGGGCGATGGTGATATTCTCCTTCGGCGCCAGATACGGAATGGACAGACGATCCAATTCCGCCCGGATAAAGCGATTGGTTTCCGTTTCATGATGGGATACTTCGGGGTGCTGATGCAGATGGCGGTATATCGCCCGCACCTGCGCATCCATTTCCCGGGCCTCCTGCAGCAGCATTTTTTCATTCAGCATACAAGCATTTCTTCCTTCTGCCAGTCTGTGCATTCCCGTCGGGCACTTTCTTTATTCCGCAAGGAAGCGCCATAATCCTTTTTCCCGGGCCGTAGCCATCCAGCATTGGCAGAGCAGCCGATGCCCCTCGGGGGTGGGATGCACCCCATCCTGGGTAAGCTCCCTGGTCATGGGCGGGCGGATATAGGCATCGGCATACCGGGCGGCCAGCCGGGCGGTGGTTTCCTGAAGCCATATCAGCCGGGGCGCAAAGGAATCCCGGTATAATTCGCCGTCAAAGGCGTAGGGCTCCATTACCATCAGCCCGCCCCCGGCCTCTTTTACGGAGGCATACATTTCCTCCAACTGCCGGGCCAGCCGCTCTTCCTCAAAGGGATGATTTTCCATGCGATAGGAATAATCCACATCGTTGATCCCCACCAGAATGGAAACCAGCCCCGGCTTCAGCGCCAGGCAATCCCGCTCCCACCGGGCATGCACCTGGCCGATGCATTCCCCGGAAACGCCGCGGTTATACAGCCGGGCCCGGGGATAGGCCGCCTGCAATTGCTGAATGCACAGGGCAGCAAAGCCATATCCGTATTCGCTGACGGTGGGATAGGTTCGCCCGCAGTCCGTGATGCTGTCGCCGATAAAGACGATGGATTTTTCCTCATTTTTCAATGCGTTCATTTCTGCTTCTCCTGCTGCGCGCGAAATAATCATCCAACAGCTCAATATCAAATTCCCGGATGATATCCGCCGCCGTCAATTCCTCCGTTTCGCTGGTCAGCAGCGCCGCGCCGATCTTTCCCGGATCCCGGAAGCCCAGGGCGGAGCCGTATTTTTTCTTGGCGGCCCGGAATTTATCCCAGTTGAAATCCAGATGGCAGACTGCATAATCCAGATTGATTTTCGCCGTCACATAGGGGAAATAATTGGTGCTGCTGGCAATCACCTCGCCCACGGGATTGATGATGCGGCAATCCTGCCCCGCCACCGCCCCGGCAAACCAGCTGCGTATATCATAGGCCCAGGCCTGCTGCATGAAGCCCCCGTGATACATGGAGGAAAACAGCATCAGCTCCGGCTTTTTCTCCACATACTGGCGGCGCAGTTCATCAAAATTCAGATCAAAGCAGATTGCGCAGCCCACCCGGCCAAAATCCAGCGGGAATACCTCCGCGCTCCGGCCGCATTGCATGGGATAGGGGCTGCCGGGCAGGCCCTCATAGACCGTCAGAAAATTCTTATTGTAGATGGCCTCCGTCTTCCCCTGCCGCCCCAGCAGCTGGGTGGAATTCCGGAAGCTGCCGTCCTCCAGCTGCCGGGCGGCGGAATAGGCAATATAGCAGCCGTTTTCCCGTGCAATCCGGGCAAAGAAATCCCGCATGCGGTTTCCCCGCACCCGGTAATATTCCCCCAATTCCTGCGACCAGGAAATATCCGCCCCGGGGCGGGTATAGCGATCGCAGGCCTCGGGCAGCAGGATAATATCCGGCTTTTCGGGCAGCACGGGGGCTAATTGGCCTTCCCAGTGCCGCATCATTTCCTGCACTCTTTCCTCCGCGCTCAGCCCGTCCCGCTGGCCGGCAATGGCCGGCGCCACAATGCTCACCGTTACATAGCGTGCCATTTCTTATGCCTCGCTTTCCAGAAACGCCCGAACAAAGGCGTCGTCATTCAGATGGGGATAGAGGGCATACACCCGGTCGATTTCCTCCATTTGC
The DNA here is from genome assembly GCA_964549135.1 of uncultured Oscillospiraceae bacterium. GTDB lineage: Bacteria > Bacillota > Clostridia > Christensenellales > Aristaeellaceae > RUG563. The sequence continues at coordinate 27,980 of CAZJUJ010000012.1, forward strand.
CCCGGCGAAAGCGTTTCCCCGGGATCCAGACACCAGATGCCCTCCATCAGTCCCTGGCGGCGCAGCACCTCATGAATGCCCGCAATGCACCCGGCAAAATGATGGCGGGTATCGAAAAAGGCGCTGTTGGCATCGGTTATCTGGGCAGCCAGCGTATACCATTTGGGATCAATCGGCGCGTCCTTTTTCAGTGCCCGCAGCTCTTTAAAGAGGCATGCCGCCGTATGCGTCCATACCGCCCAATGCCCCAACAGGCCGCCCCGGGTGCGCACGGAGCGGGTGGCCTCCCCGTCCCGGAATTGATATTCGGTCATCAGATCGTTGATGATGCTGTCGTCATTGCCGGTATAGAGCGCCACCTCCCGGCCGGAAAACGCAATGGCCCGGGCCACATCGATGGTGGTATACCGATCAAAGGAGGCGCATTTAATGGCCGCGACCCCCGGAATGGCGCAGTATTTTTCCCAGTAGGCATAGGAAAGAATCCGCCCGCCCACCGCCGTCTGCAGATAAAAGCCCACCACATCGATTTCCCGGGCGATGGCGGCGGTGCGCGCCAGAAGCTCCTCCTCGGAAAGCCCGTCCAGCCCGCCGGGGCTGACCAGCACGGCATCATAGCCCAGGCTCCGGGCCAGCCGCGCCTCGGTTACCGCCTGCCCGCAGGGGCCGCAGACCCCCGCTACCGCCAGGATCTCCCGCTGATTTTTCGCCCTGTATTCCCGGATTTCCTCCATTACCACCCGCAAAACCCTTTCCAGCAGATGTACCTTAGGATCGCGGATGGCAAACTGGGTGGTATGTACGGCGGCGGCAATGCCGTCCGCCCCGGCTGCAAGATAATAGCGCACCAGCCGCCGCTGGATTTTTTCATCAAATTCCCTGTTTTCATTCAGCGCCAGCGGCATGGCGGGAATGAACGCGCCCTGCATCAGCAGGGCCCTGGCTGCTTCACGCATCAGAATTTCCCCTTCGATTCTTCAAAATGAGTAGGCTTCCCCAAATTGCGGCCGCCGGCCAGCAGCCATTCCGCCTGCATCCGGATCATTTCCTCCGCGCCGACGGCGGGCCTGCCAAAGAGACGCATGCATTTGCCCGCATCGCTCAGCAGGGCCTTTTCTCCCTCTTCGCCCTCAAACTGTACCTCCCGGCCCAGGGCCTTTGCCAGCTTTTCCGCCGTTTCCCGGACGGAGCAGATTTCCGGCCCGGTCACATTCAGATATTCCACCTGCGGGCTGCATTTTTTCAGCGCCCGAATCGCCGTTTCATTGGCATATTGCTGCCAGACGCAGTTAAAGGCAGGCACGCTTACGGATACCTTTTCCCCCGCCAGAATGCGCTCGGCCAGATCATACAGTACGCCATAGCGCAGATCCACCGCATAATTCAGCCGATAAATCAGCACCTTCGCGCCGTAATGCCGGGCGGCATATTCAAACATTCTTTCCCGGCCCAGGCTGCTCATGCCGTATTCGCCCACGGGATTGGGCGGCACGCTTTCATCGCAGCCCCCCTGGGCCACGGCGGAAAAGGGATAGACATTCCCGGTGGAAAAAACCACATACCGGGCCGCGCCGAAATGCCGGGTAATCATGGCGGGCACAGCCACATTCATTTCCCAGGTTTCGCAGGCATTCTGGCTGGTGCCGAATTTGCGGCCCGCCATAAAAATAATATTGGGCACCCTGGGCAGGGCCGCAACCTGCGCTTCATCGGTGAGATCGGCGGTGATGGTTTCCACCCGCTCCCTTTTGAGCAGCGCCACCACATAAGGATCGCTGAAGCGGGAAACGGCGTATACCTTCCGGGGCCTGCCGCATTTTTCGCTGGCACGCCTGCACATCACCGAAAGCGTGGGGCCTACCTTGCCGCCTGCGCCCAGAATCATGATATCGCCCTCAATTCCGGATAGATCCTCTATCACCGCTTGGCCTGGACAGGAAAGAATCTCATCCAGCTTTTCTTCATTCCACATGGGTTGCTTCCTCCATCCTCGTTCATGGATTACCCCTTGACGGAGCCGATCATCACGCCCTTGACAAAATATTTCTGCACAAAGGGATAGACGATCATCACCGGCACCATCGTAATAAAAATCACGGCGTTTTTGACGCTGGTGGGCGTAACGGCCACCTGGACGATATCCGATTGGGCCGCAAAATTGCTGGCATCCTCCAGCAGCATCGAGCGCAGCACCAGCTGCAGCGGGAATTTGGCGCTGTCGTTGAGATACATCATGGGAATGAAATAGCTGTTCCAATGCCCCATGAAATAGAACATGGCAATGGAGGCGATGGAGGCCTTGGAAAGGGGCAGCGCAATCTGCAGAAATACCCGGTATTCGCTGGCGCCATCCAGATATGCCGATTCAAACAGGCTCGGGGGCAGGGAGCGGAAGAAGGAAATCATGATCAGCATTTCCATCGTCCAGATGGCATTGGGCAGCCACAGGGCCCAGGCGCTGTCAATCAGCCCCAGATCCTTGACCAGCATAAAGGTGGGGATGGTGCCGCCCCCAAAGAACATGGTAAACATGACCATTTTCAGCACGATGCCCCGCCCCGTAAGCTGGGGCTTGGACAGGGGATAGGCCATCAGCGCCGTCATGGCCAGATTGATCAGCGTGCCCGCCGCGGTATAAAAAACGGTATTGAGAAACGCCCGGGGCACCTTATCGCTCTTCATCAGATAGGCATAGGATTCCAGGGTGAAGCCCCGGGGAAGCAGCAGCACCTTATTGGCGGAAACGGAATAGGTATCCGAAAAGGAAACGGCAATCACATGCAGCATGGGATAGAGAAAGCAGATGGTCAGCAGGATCAGGATCAGATAGACCGCCGCGTCAAATAAGCCGAAGCGCTCCTTCCTGCCGCTGATTCCCTGAAGATTTTCTGATTGCTTCATTTTTCTCTCCCCCTTACCAAAGGCTTTCGCCCGTTGCCCGGCGGCTGACGCCATTGGCAAGCACCAGCACCGCGGCGCAGATCACAGAGGTAAACATGCCCACAGCGGAGGCAAAGGAATAATTGCGGTTCACCAGGCCCACCCGGTACACATAGGTGCTGAAAATATCGGCCACCTCATAGGTCAGGGGCGAATAGAGCAGCAGCGTTTTATCCGCGCTGATATTGATGATGGAGCCGCAATTCAGCAGAAACATGGTTGCCACCGTGGGGGCGATGCCGGGAAGGGTAATATGTCGGATCATTTTAAAGCGGGTGCAGCCATCAATGGATGCCGCCTCATACAGGGTGGGATCCACCCCGGAAAGCGCCGCCAGATAAATAATGGCCCCGCTGCCCAGCCCCGCCCAGACATCGCTGAGAATATACACAAACCGATACCATTGGGGGCTGGCCACAAAATAAATGGCCTTGCCGCCCATGGCGGTGATCACGCGGTTGACCAGCCCGACGCTGGGGGAAAAGAAATCCATAAAAATGCTGCACACCACCACCACGGAAAGGAAATGGGGCAGATAGGAAACGGTCTGGAAGATTTTTTTGATCTTGGGCTGATGCACCTCATTGAGGATCAGCGCGAAAAGGATGGGCGCGGGAAAGCCAATCGCCAGCGATAATATGCCCAGGGTTACGGTATTGCGAAAGAGCATGCCGAAATCACCGCTGCCCAGGAATTGGGCAAAATACTGCAGGCCCACCCAGGGGCTGCGATCCACGCCCAGAAAGGGGCTGTATTTCTTGAAGGCAATCTGCAGGCCATACATGGGGCCATAACGGAAAATGATGAAAAATGCCAGGCCGGGAAGCAGCATCACCCACAGCTGCCGATCGCGCCACAAGCGCTTCAGCAGGCCCGGCTGCTTGGATTTGCAGGATGAGACCATGGGCTTTCCTCCTCATTGGCGGATGAAGAAGGGAAAGGGAGGGCAGGGCAGCCGTGCGCCGTGCAGCACCCGGCCGCCCCCCCCTGATTCCCTTCTGAGGGAATGACCGCAGAAAATTACTTGTTCATAATGGCCAGCAGCGGATCGGAATAATTCTTCCGGGCCGTTTCCACCCACTGATTCCATTCGGCCTCGCCGGCATTGGGATTCATGATATAGCTGGCACAGAACGCACCGATCTTCTGCTTGTATTCCTGGAGCAGTTGATCCACGGTGGCGGCGTCATCATCATCGTCAGCCACAAAATCCAGGGCGGGGATCACATAGCCGCATTCATTGTTGATCAGATCCTGGGCGAACTGCTCATATTCCGTATAGGCATAATAGGGGCTCTTGCGGGAGGGATGCAGATACAGCCCTTCCAGCCACATGCCATACTTTTCCTCCAGGATATTGATGGTCACCGTGCCCTCGATTTCGGGATAGGTGAGGCTGCCGTCCTCATTGACCACATAGGTTTCGTTTTCCAGGCCCATGGTCATCAGCTCGGAGCCCATCTCGCTGTACATGAAATCGATCACCTTCATGGCCGCCTCGGTGTTTTCATTGTTGGCAACCACGGCGCCCCAGGTATTGAATTTGGGAAGGCCCAGCATTTTGCCGTTGCCGATGGGCCGGCCATACACCAGATCAAAATCGGGGTCGCTTTCGGCGGTCTGATCGTTCATCAGCGCCATGCGGCCAATCCACTGCTCGGTCACAAAGGAACGATCATTGAGCATGGCGGCAGACCAGGAATCCACCGTGTGGGTGAACCATTCGGGATCCATCAGCCCTTCGGTCATCAGGCCCTGGAAGAAATCCAGCATCTGCTTATAGTTTTCGCTGGTGACGGAATCCCAGTATTTTCCGGTTTCCCAGTCATAGGAGAAGGGCAGCTCGTTCATGCCCCAATGGGCGGCAACCCGGTTGCTCAGGCCCAGGGCAGTGGAGGTAGAGGAGAGAGGATAGCTGTCGGGATAGGCCTTTTTGATGGCGCGCAGCACCTCCACAAAGGATTCGGTATCCGTCCAGGGCTCCAGGTTCAATTCCTTAAGCACGTCGGCCCGGTACATCCAGCCGAAGTTTACATCGCGGTTCAGCTTGTAAACGGGCATGATATAATTGGCGCCGGTGGTGTTGCTGGCGTAGGTGGCCCACTGGCCGTTGTTTTCCTTGTCATCCACAAAGATGGCCTTGAAATTGGGCATCACATCCAGATAATCATGCACGTTGGCCAGCGCGCCCTGATCGCCGTACATATTGATGTTGGAAAGGCCGCCCATGTAGCTGTTCAGGATAATATCGGGCAGCTGGGCAGAGGCCAGATAGGTGGAGAATTTTTCCCCGGCGATATCCTTGGTGTACACAATGGGCACCACCTTGATGCCGGTCAGCTCATAGAGCCGCTTGAAGGTGTAATACTCCTCCGTCATGGGGTACTGGGTGCCAAAGTACATGGTAATGGTCACTTCTTCGTCGGTCAGGGGCAGGGTCAGGCCGCCCAGCTTGTCTTCGTATTCGGCGCTCGCCACGGCGAATACGCACATCAGCTGCAATACGGCCAATGCCAGCGCAAGCAGTTTCTTCATGATGAGATTCCTCCTTGTTTGTTTTTTTGTCTATTTCACACCCGTGCACGCGGGAATGGAACCGAATGCCTTTTTCCCGGGATCGGCGCGCCGCCCCTTACCGGGTCATATGCCGGGCGGTCTGCCGGTCAATTTCCAGATAGGATGCCTCGCCCTTTTCCAGCACCCGGCGGCATTCATCCAGCAGCGCTTTTGTCACAAATTTCCGCCGGTCCAGCGTGGGCCCGCCCATATGGGGAATCAGGATGCAGTTATCCAGGCCCCGCAGGGGGCTTTCGGCAGGGAGCGGTTCCTGCTCATACACATCCAATATGGCCTTGAAGCGCTTTTTTCTCAGCTCCTTTGCCAGGGCGGCCTCATCAATCACCGAGCCCCGGGCGGTATTGACCAGCAGCGCCCCCTCCTGCAGGGTGGAAAGCAGCCGCGCATCCACCTGATGATAGGTGGCAGGGGTGGCCGCCATATGCAGGGATACCACCTTGCAGGAAGCAAAGATTTCCTCCATGCTGGCCTTTTTTGCGCCATAGGCGGCAGCCTCCGCCTCCGTCATATGCCCGGAGCAGATGAAAAGCTCCACCCCAAAGGCCCGGAGCATCTCCGCCGTATACCGGGCCACCGCCCCAAACCCGATCAGCCCTACCTTCTGATCCAATAGCCCCTCATTCTGCCAATCGGGGGCAGACCAGCCCTCGTTCTGCACGCAGGCGGCATATTTGGGAATATCGCGCAGGGCGGCCAGCATATAGCAGATCACGCCCTCGCCCACCGAGCGGGCATAGATTTCATTGCCGCTCAGCACCTTGATCCCCCGGTCATAGACCGCGTCCCCCACCAGAGAGGCCACCGTGCCCCCGGTATGGGCAATCACCCGCAAATCGGGGGCGGCGGCAAGCACCCTCTCCGTTATCTCCGCATTGCCCCAGCCCGTCAGGCAAACCTGGGCATCGCCGATTTCCCGGGCCAATTCCTCCTCGGTATAATTCCTGTCCAGGGGATTCCAGCGAACGCTGAATTCCCGCTCCAGCCGCTCTGCCAGCACCGGCGGAATGAAGCTATCCCGCACCAGCCCCCGGGGCATGGCTGCCAGCACCCTGATTTTTTCCATGGCTGTTTCTCCTTTTTCGTGCAGATTGCGCGCCCGCAGCGATGCTCTGACGGGCGAATCCCGCTTCTGTGTCCATGTCCTGATAGGCGAATGACCCGCCTGCGCCGATGCCTTAACGGACGATTTCCTCGTCTGTGCCGGTGTCTTAATGGGCAAGTGCTTCGCCCGTGCCGGTGTCTTGACAGACAATTTCCTCGCCCGTGGCGCTACCTTAACGGGCAAAGGCCTCACCCGCGCCGGTGTCTTCATAGGCCAATGCCCTGCGGCTGCTGTCCCCCGGCCCGGAAAAGAGCCGCCGGGCCGTTCTTCCCGCCGCTTCATGAAGAAAACGGGAGGATCGCCGCCAACGTTTACTAACTGTATGGTTAGTTTAGCAGACCGCACGGCATTTGTCAACTACTCCTATGACTTTTTTTCCTCAAATATTCACGCCCCGCCAGCGGGGGATGGCACGGAGGGACGCGAACGGGGGATAATAATTGCGGGGGAACCACTTTTGATGCCAAAAATGGTTCCCCCGCACCCCCTCCGAAAACCAGGGAAGGAACGGAATTTATGCGGGAGGATGCTTTTGCGTCAAAAGCACCCTCCCGCGCCCTCCCGAAAACCGGCTCTTGACGGTTCATGGAGGGACAAAACCAAATTGAATGCCAGTGAAGCAAAAGGAAATAAGATGTAAAGAAGAAAACAGCAATGCCCGCACCAGCGTGAAAGCATTGCTGCTTGTTCGAACGGATTGAATGCCAATAAAGCCAAAGAGAGATAGTTGTAAGGGACAAAACAGCAATGCTTTTACCAAACGAGGAAGCATTGCTGTTGTTTTTCCAATCGTTATTTGTTTTTGCTGATCTGGCATTCAATTTGGCAGGATTCACCCATGTTCCATCCAGAGGTGGTTTTCGGGAGGGTGCGGGAGGGGACTTTTGACTCAAAAGTCTCCTCCCGCAAAATACTCCCCGTATCCCCGTATCCCCGTTCCCCGTTTCTTACACCTGGAAGTCCGCCACCGCTGCTTTTTCTCCTGTTTCGAAGGATTTTTCGATTGCGGCCATCAGGAACACAGGGGCAACCAGTGCCTCATAGCTATGGCTCATCACGCCGCGGCGCAGCATATCCGCAAAGCTGCGGCATTCCCGGGCATAAATATCCTCCAGGGAGATTTTCTCCCGGGCGATGCCCTCCGGGGTAATGACGGAGGCGGCGTAATGATGCACGCCCTCCACGAAATGATTGGTCACATCAAAGCCCGGATAATGCACCACCGCCGTAACGCCCTTTTCCGTGCGGTTTGCGAAGACCCATTGGGGATGCAGCCCGAAAATGCTCAGGCAGCATTCGGCCAGATGCGAGGCATAGAACCAGAAATTGCCGTAATCATTGACCAGGATGACGGGGGCGGTCACATCGCCGCCCGCAATACCCTGCCCCTGCTTTTCCGCCAGCGCACGAAGGCGCAGCACCTCGTCCGTCAGCTTCAGCGAGGAGCCGCCCACCAGCTTCACGCCCCTGTCCCGGGCCAGCCGTGCCAGCGCCAGGGCCTCCCCGGGATCCCGGGTGAAGGGCTTATCCAGAAAGAGGGGAATGCCCGCCTCGATCAGGGGCCGGGCATAGGGCGCATGATATTTGCCGTCCCGGGCGGTAATCATGACGGCGTCTACCCGGCCCAGCATCTCCTCCGGCGTATCCGCAATGGCCGCAACGCCGCATTTTTCCGCCACGGCCCGGCTGGCCTCCCGATTCATGCCGCCCACAGCCACCACGCGAAAATCATCAAATTGCCCCGAAAAGGCAGGGTTCAGGCCGTTAAGCAGCTCTGCAAAGGCCATGGCATGCGAATTTTCGGTTCCCAGAATACCTACGCGAAACATTTCATCGCGCCTCCTTTGAATAAAAAGCGCCCTGCCCGGAGCCCGCTTCCCAAAGAAGCGGCAGGCAGGGCGGGGGAAATACTCCTGTCAATTGGTTTTTCCATATTCACGGATAATATCGCTTGGCAGATCGATTTCATCATTCCAGAAGACAACCGTTCTGCTTTTGTCAAGCCGCGCCTGCTGAAAAAGACCGGGGATGCTCCGCAGCGCTTCATAGCCCGGAAGGGAAAAATCCTCCTTTACATCATACAGCACATGGCAGCCATCGTCAAAGGTAACGGAAAGCATATAATCCGGCAATGCTTTCATGCTTTTGATGCGCTGAATCATGAAATTCCCTCCCCTCAGAGCGGCGGCAGCTTTCCAATCTGCTGCCGATCCCACATGCTCTGCAATTCATCCTGATACAGAGCCAGCCATTCCCGGACAAGCTCCTGCGCCTTGGCAGGAAGATCGCCCTGTATCATTTCCAATGTGCGGACATTGAATTCTCCCATGTATTCGCCGTAAAGCGCATGAATATGGCTTGGCTCATGCTCCTTCGGCTTGAAAAACATTTTGATGACAATCCCGTAAAAACGTGCAATTTCCGGCATGCTCATTCCTCCCTTTTTCTCCTGCCCGCTGTCTGCTTTCACGCCTCGTCGGGGCGAAAGGCCTCCACCTCTTCCCGGGTGGGAATGGAAACGGAAGCGCCGGGGCGGGAAACGCCAATGGCGGCGGCCCGGGCAGCCAGGCGCATGCAGGCCGGGATATCCTGCCCCTCGCTCAGGGCGGCCAGGAAATAGCCGGTAAAGGTATCCCCGGCGCCAGTGGTATCCACCGCCTGCACCCGATAGGCCTTCTGGGTATAGACCCTGCCCGCATGCCATACCTGCGCGCCCCGGCTGCCCTGGGTGAATACCAGCATGGCCCCGGGAAAGCGCTGGGCCAGGGCGGAGAGGCTGCCCTCCCGACTGCCGCAGAGATAGGCGGCCTCCAGCTCATTGACAAACAGAATATCGCAGATTTCCAGGGGCAGCTTTTCCAGCCCCTCCGTAATGGGCGATGGATTCATGGCGATTTTCAGGCCCCTGTCCCGGGCGCAGCGCAGAATGCCCTCCAGATGATTGATTTCATTCTGCAATACCAGCAGATCCCCGGGCGCAAAATGGGAAAGCACCGCTTCCGCCTGCTGCGCATCCACCGCCTGATTGGCCCCGCCAAAGCAGATGATGGCGTTTTCTCCGGCATCGCTGACCTGGATGATGGTATGCCCGCTGGGCATGGGCAGGGCGCGAAGAAAACCGGTCTGCACGCCCGCCTGCTCCAGGGCGCCCCGGAGCTTTTCTCCCGCCTCATCCATGCCGATATTTCCGGCCTGATAGACCTGCGCCCCCGCCCGGGCCATGGCAATGGACTGATTGAGCCCCTTGCCGCCGCAGACATCCTGCTCAGAGCGGGCGGAAATGGTTTCTCCCGGGCGCACAAAATCCTTCACCCGATAAACATGATCCAGATTCAGGGAGCCGAAAGAACAGATTTTCATGGGCTTTCTCCTTCTCTGCCGCCCGGGAATTTACCCGATGGCCTCGGCGATGGCGGCATTGATCCGCGCCCGGGCGCGCAGCATGGAGGCGCTGTCCCAGGGGTATTTTTCCAGCGTCACTTCGCCCTCTGCTTCCAGAACGGCCAGCGCCTTTTCCCGGCCCGCCAGCTTTTCCAAGAGGGCCAGGGCCCGGGCATCCTGCATGGCCTCATGCATGGCCATCAGGCGGATGGATTCCTCCGGCTTTCCATCCCGGCCGGGATACACCAGGAAGGCATCGCCGGGGGGGAAGGCACCGGCGGCCTCGGTATCCAGATAGGGATTGATATGGGCCAGAGACCAGGTGGTGTTATAGAAATTATAGCCCCAATGGAGGAAGCCCTGCAATTGATACTTCCACAATTGCAGGCCCAGCGCCCGGGTGCGGGCCAGGGGCATGACGATAAAGCGATTGGTCATGATCTGGGTGGGGCCGCAGCAGTAATAATCCCATAGGGGGCTTACCTGATGCTCCAGGAAAACGCTCAGCGCCCGCTCGCTGACTACGGGCGGCGTGATGCCGCTCTCCTCATAGATTTCATAATGCGACATGGCATCCATAATCGGAAAGCCCCTGAGCAGATCGGCGATGGATTCCTTGGCGGCCTTATAGCTGGCCAGCTGCTGATCGATGGGCTCATCCGAAATATGGAAATAGCAGCGCTCCGCCACGCCCCATTCCCGCAGCTTTGCGGTCAGTTGCGGCAGATAGATCCGCAGGAAGCGGGTATATTCGCCCCCCACCGAGGGGGTATCCCAGCCAAAGATGCGCTTGTATTCCCCATCCACCGTGGCCATCACCTTGGGGGCCGCCGCCGCGCCCCACTGGGTAAAGAGATGGGCCATTTCAATCCATTCCATGCCGCAGGAAAGCGCCATATCAATCCAGCGCTTCAGCTTGGAAAAATCAAAGGAATATTCGCCCTTTTCCACCGTTACATCCACCAATTGCACCGTGGTGCGCTCCCCGCCGATATAGGTATCCAGCGCCTGGGTGAAATGGGGGGTGAGCAGCATATTGCAGCCCCGGCGGGTAGCCGTGCGCACAAAATTTTCCACGATCGCCCAATGCCTTTCCGAAAAGGCCGGGGTATCGTAATAATCCGCCAGGCAATCGGAATGGAACCATTCGGTATGCATGATCGTCTGCCTGGGCAAAACGGCATTCAGCACCGTCACCCTGACCTCTGCCCGCAGATATTCCTTCCCCAGATGATCGGAGAGCCGGATGACAAGGGGATATTCTCCCGCCGCCATTTCCTCATTTCCCTCGATTTCCAGCCAGATGGACTGCCATTCATGCTGGAAAAGCACCGCCGGGCTGTTTTCCAGGGGGGAAAGCACATCGGGATACATGCCGGGCTCCAGGGAAAGATAATTTTCATCCGCCGTTTCGGCAGGGCGCGGATGCTGCACCGGCACATTTTTTACCCAGCGGGCGGTAATCCGGGCGTTTATCTCGCTTTCCGTTTTCACAAAGGCGGCCCGGAAGCTGCCCTCGCCCTCCGCCGGTTCATAGCGAAGAGCCAGCTGGAAGGACAGGCTTTCGCCCTTCAGCATGGTCAGTTCAGGGGCCGGGGCATCCGTCCCGCGCCCATCGGGAAATACCTTTTCCAGGGAAGAAAGAATTCTGTATTCCATCGTAAGGTTCTCCTTTAGTCCATCGTTTTTTTCATTGTAGCATGTTTCCCCCGTCCTTGCAACTGAAAAAACAGGGGAATCTGCGCCGGGTCAAAAAAGCCCCCCGCTGCCCCGGAAGGGCGGCGAAGGGGTGATTTCAGCAGTCAAAAATGCACAGGGGGCAGGGCCTCCGGGCTCAGGTGGCCTTTTCCTGCTTCCGGGCCCGGGCGCGCTTTTTGGCCTCCAGCTTGGGATGGAGCATTTCCTCCTCATGGGCGGCCCGGCACCAGGGGCGAAGGGTGCATGCCCCGCAATCCGGTCGCTGGGAATGGCATACCCGCCGCCCGTGCAGAAGAATCCAGTGATGGGCGTCGCACCAATCCTCCCGGGGAATCAGCTGGGTCAATTGCCGTTCTGTTTCCTCCACCGTCCAGGCCTCCGCAAGGCCCAGCCGATTGCTCACCCGGAACACATGGGTATCCACCGGCATGGCGGGAATGCCAAAGGCAAAGGCCAATACCACATTGGCGGTTTTTCTGCCCACGCCGGGAAGGGCGGTCAATTCCTCCAGGGTGCAGGGCACCTGCCCATCATATTTTTCCGCCAGAATTCGGCAGGCGGCCACGATATTTTTCGCCTTGCTGGTAAAGCCGCAGCTTTTCACATAGGCATATAATTGCTCCGGGGTGGCCCGGGCCATGGCGCAGGCATCCGGAAAATCCCGGAAGACGGCGGGGGTTACCTGGTTCACCCGCTGATCGGTGCATTGGGCCGCCAGAATGGTGGCCACCAGCGCTTCATAGGGATTGGAAAAATTCAGTTCGGGCTGGGGATGGGGATACAGGGCGCGAAGACCCGCAAGAATTTGCTGCTGATTCTGATTCATGGCTTATCGAAGGGCCGCCTCCAGCGCGGCGCGGTAGCGGGAAAGAAGGCAGAGGATCAGGCTGTAAATGGGATAACTGACCAGATTGACAAGCAGCCGGGTTTTGATAAAGGCCTGGCTTTTGCCATAGCCCATGATGTATGCCCACAGGGTATTCAGGCAGGCATAGCAGATAAAGGATACCAGCGCCTGGGCCAATAGGATTTTCCATAGCTTCATGGGCTTTTTATGCAGGAAGAGGCCGTAGAAAAGCCCGGTGCAGAGGGCGGTCAGGGTATAGCCGAAGAAAAAATTGCTCCCGGAAAAAATCAGCGCGCCGATTATATCCGCTGTGACCGCCACCAGCATGGCCCCGGGCGCGCCAAAGAGCATGCCGCTGACCGCAATGGGCAGAAAGTTGAAGGATAATTCCAGCACGCCCGGAATGATTTTGATTTTCAGCAGCTCCGCCATCACCACATTCAGCGCAATGAGCATGGAAAGCAGGGTCAGCCGTTTGGTTGCCATGGCACTTTTTGTAAGCACAAGAAAACCTCCTGTCACGGAAAGATTTTTCCCGTCGCAGGAGGCAGCAACCGAAAGCAGCGGGATGCGCATCTGGCACCGCGCCGGAAGCACCGGCTTCGTTTCATGGCAACTCCCCGTCCATGAACACTTAACGCGCCAAACACTACTCTGCCCGATACGAAAGCGGGATTGATGCTATTGTATAGCATCCCCCGCCCGATTTCAAGGCTTTTTTCTGTATTTATGAAAAACATGGGGCCGCCGGGGCGCTTACCCGCGCTTTTTGCGGTCGCCCAGGAATTGGCCGTATTCGCTCAGGTTTTCCAGGGTCAGCCCGCAGCCCCGGGCCACGCATTCCTGGGCATCCTCGGCCAGATGGCAATCCACCTTCAGCGCCAGGGCCACTGCCTCGCACAGGCCGGCCAATTGCGCGCCGCCGCCCGAAAGCACGATGCCCGATTCAAAAATATCCGCCACCAATTCTGCCGGTGTATGCTCCAGCACCGCATGAATGGCCTCCAGCAGGGATTGGATGGGCTCATCCAGCGCCTCGGTGATTTCATCGCTGGTAATGCGCATCACCTTGGGTAGCCCGGAAATCAGGTTTCGCCCCGTGACCTCCATATAGAATTGCTCGCTGCGGGGAACGGCGCTGCCCACATTGATTTTCAGATCCTCCGCCGTTAGTTCGCCAATCAGCAGATTATGCTTGCGGCGGATATAGCGGATGATGGCGTCATCGAATAAATCGCCGCCGATCTTTACCGAATCCCGCACGATGATGCGCCCCTGGGCCATAACGGCAATATCCGTCACGCCGCCGCCGATATCGCAGACCATCTGGCCATAGGCCTCCCCAATGGGCAGCCCGGCGCCAATGGCCGCGGCGATGGGCCGCTCCATCAGCTGGGTGCGGCGGGCGCCGGCCTCAAACAGGCTGGTCATGATGCTGTGGCGCTCCACCTCGTTCACCCCGGCAGGCATGGAAATCAATACCCGGGGGCCGCCCAGGATGCGCTTGCCCACCACCTTGGTGACAAAATAGCGCAGCATGGCGCTGGCCAATTCAAAATCGGCGATCATGCCATCCCCCAAGGGACGCATGGCCACAATATTGCCCGGGGTGCGCCCCATCATCCGGCGCGCCTCCTCGCCCACCGCCAGCACATTCCGCGTTTCCCGGTCAAAGGCGATGACCGCGGGCTCATTGAGTACCACGCCCTTTCCCTTGCCGTAAATGACGACGCTGGCCGTGCCCAGATCGACGCCAATGTCCAGAACCGTTGCCATCAATGCTTCTCCTCATTATCAGGATATTCGTGTAGGTATTCGACAAAAGAATGGGAAATCCTCTTTTTCACCCTGTTTATGGGTGAAAAACGCCACTTTTTTTGTTTTTTCTCCGCCGCGCCGCTGGGAATTCTCCACTTTTTTATCTTTTCCTCCCCAATTCTACAGGGAAACGCTATACACTATACCACTTTTTCCCTCCCTTGGCAAGCAGGAGGGCCTCTGCGCGCCCCTCAGAGATAGATATGGAAGAGAAGCGGCTCCTCCGCCGACCAGAGATTGGAGCCCGTGGCATAATCGCAGAGCAGCATTTCCTGCGTTTCCGCTCCGTTATCCAGTGTCACATGATAGGCATTGCGCACCTCCGGCATTTTTATCGGATGGGCGCTGACCGAAAAGCCCCTTCCGCATACCGTGGGCCGGGAGAGCATCTCCTCCTCCGTGCTGCCGATGCGCCGACTGCGGGTAAGCAGCAGGGGGCCATAGAGCATGCGCGCCCTTTTCTCCCAGGTAAGATAGCTTTCTGGAATATCATTGCCCTGCACCATCCGCCGCACCCGGATGTTTTCCGGATCGGGCCGGGGGCCGGGGGCTTCCTCAATCAGGCGGGGGTTCATATCAAATACCAGGCGGATTTCATGCCTGCCCGCCTTCAGCGGCAGCAGGGCATATTCCCCCGGCGCGCCGATTTTTTCCCCGTTTGCCGTTGTTTCCCGGCTCCAGGGCGGAATGCGCAGGAAAAGCTGCTCCGCCCGCTCCGTTTCTATTGTCAGCAGCACCCGGCCATCCTCCAGATAGCTGCCGCCGATCTCTGCCTGCACGCCCTCAAAGCGGCAGGCAAAGGGGGTATACAGATTCACATAAAGCCCCTTTTCGCCCCGCATCACGAAGGATTCCAGGGCGTTCATATAGCCCCTGGGCATATTATTTACGCAGCAATGGCTGTATTTCATGCCCGATTGCCCCGTGGCCACCTGATGCCGCCCCACGCTGCGCACCGCCCGCGCGCCCCATTTTCCATCCTCAAAGGAGGCCGCAAGAAAGGGATTGAGAAAGGCCAATTCCATGCTGTCCATATATTCCGGATCGCCGGTGAGCTTATACAGCTCAGAGCAGAGCCTCATCCAGTGCAGCACATCGCAGGGCTCGGAGCAGGCGTTCATCCCCTCCGCGCCATGGACAAACAGATCGTTAAAGCCCACGCTGAACAGGGGATTTCTTTCATGCTGCTTAAGCTGTGCATAGATATTTTTCACGGCGGTAAAATATTTTTCCGTGCCGGTCATCCGGTATAATTCCAGCAGCCCATCCAGGCAGCTCATCATTTCATAGGCCTTGGCCCAGCTTTCCGGCGCGGGATACCAGGTATGCACCGGGATATTCTTCAGGCCGTTTCCCACCAGATTGGGGGCCGCCTGATCCGGGCGATCCCAATCCTCGCCGATGGAAACGGCAAAATCCAGATACCGGGGTTTGCCGGTATGGCGATAAAGCAGCAGCATGGGCTTTAAAATGGAGCAGGAGGGCATGCCGCAGAAGGTGCCGGTCGCGCCCAGACGGATTTTCCGGGCTTCCAGCATATCCAGCAGCTGCCCCGCGGTGCGGTCTGCGCCCTGCAGGATTTTTTCATCTCCCGTCAGCTCATAGCATTCCAATAGCCCCCACAGGGTATATTTCCGGCACCAGATATTCCAGTTCCAGCCGCATTTCCAGCCCACGATTTTTACGGTTTCCTCAGGATCAGGGGCAAAGCAGTTCGCAGGATCCCGATAGGTGCCGATATAGCCGTCCGCATCGGCGGTAGCCAGCAGCCGCAGCGCCGCCTGATGCAGAAATTCCTTCAGTTCCGCATCCTTTTTATAGCGGCATACCCGGCACGCACCAATCACCCATTTTCCCCAGAATTCGCCCCGCCACATGCCCACCAGGCTCTCATCATCCTCCTGAAGACGGAATTTTTCCTCCGTTTCGGCATAAATCTCCTCTTTGGCAGAATCGGAAAAGATCCGCTCCTGCAAAAATGCTTCCATCTGCCTGGCGATGGGGCCCCGCAGCTCGATATCCGAAAGCGCCGGGGGATTCACCAGATTTCTGACCGCAGCCTGCATTTTCCCTTCCTCCGCTACTTATATTTTCCATAGTATAGAAAAATATTCCCGCCTTGTCAACTCTCGCCCCTTGGGTTAAAATAGACAGGAAGCAATACACAAACGCGATTCCGGAGGGAAAAGGGATGCAATGGACGGCAGGACAGGAAGCGGCCATCAAGGCGCGTAATGACAGCGTATTGGTCAGCGCCGCCGCAGGCTCGGGCAAGACGGCGGTGCTGGTGGAAAGGGTGCTTTCCCTGCTCAGGGAGGGCATGCAGATCGATCGGATGCTGATCGTTACCTTCACCCGGGCCGCCGCCGGCGAAATGCGGGAGCGCATCGGCCGCCGCCTGGAGGAGGAAGGGGGGCAAAGCGCCCATCTGCGCCGCCAGGCCCTGCGCTTGCCCCGGGCTGCCATCTGCACGCTGCATGTTTTCTGCGGCCGGGTGCTGCGGGAGCGTTTTGAGGCCGCCGGGATTGATCCCATGGCCCGGATCGGGGATGAGGAAAAGCTGGCGCAGCTGAAAAAGCGGGCGCTGGATGAAACGCTGGAAAGCGCCTACGCCGCCCCCACCGAGGATGAACAGGCGCTCTTTTCCCAGTTTGAGGATGAGCAGATCACCGCCCTCATCGGGCAATTGCATGAATTTCTCCTATCCCAGGCCGATCCCTGGGGCTGGGCGGAGGAAAACTGCCGGGAGGATGCCGCCGATCCTGAAAAATGGCTGCCCATTCTCCGGGAGCTTTGCCGCGCCCAATTGGAGGGGGCCAGGGAGCTATTGCCCGAAATGGAAAAAATCCTGCAGCAGGGGGATGGCCCCCAGCGCTATGCCCCGGCCTTTGAGGGGGACGCCGCCCTGACCCATCAATTGATCGCCGCAGCCGGGGATGGAAGCCTGACCGGCGGAAAAACCGTCTTTGCCCGGCTCAGCACCAAAAAGGCCGCTCCCGAGGAAAGCCCGGAGGCTGCCGAGCAATTCAAGGCCCTGCGGGATGAATGGAAAAAGCGGATTCAGGAGGCGCGGAAGCTGCTGCCCGAGCAGATGGAAAAGGCGGGGGAGGAATTGCACCATACCCTGCCCGCCCTCCGGGCGCTCTGCCATCTGGCCCGGCAGATGGAGGAAAAATATTTTGCCCTCAAGCAGCAGAAAAATTATCTGGATTACAGCGATCTGGAGCATCTCTGCCTGAAGGCCCTTTCCGATCCCCAGGTCTGCGCCCAGGTGGCCGGGGGCTATGATGCGCTTTTCATCGATGAATATCAGGATGTATCGGGCATTCAGGAGGCCATTCTCACTGCCCTGCATGGGGGAGGAAAAAATCTGCTTTTCATGGTAGGCGATGTAAAGCAGAGCATTTATCGCTTCCGGCTGGCCGATCCCACCCTGTTTCTGCAGAAATACCGGGATTATTCCCTGGCTGAAAACGCCCCCTGCCGCAAGATTCTGCTTCAGCAGAATTTCCGCTCGGATGCCAATGTGCTTTCCGCCGTCAATCAGGTGTTTCTCCACGCCATGCGGGAAAGGGAAACAGAAATTGCCTATGATCAGGCGGCCATGCTCCGCCCCGGCGGCGGGCAGCCCCTGGGCGCGCCGGTGGAAATTCATCTGATCGCCGCCGAAGAGGAGGAGGGCGAGGAGGGGGAATTGACCCAGGGCTATCGCTACGAGGCCGCCTTTGTGGCCAGAAGAATCCGGGAGCTGATGCATACGGCTACCGTTCGGGAGGGCAAGGGCACCCGTCCCCTGCGCTATCGGGATATTGCGCTGCTTCTGCGCTATGCCTCCGGCCGCGCGCCCCAGATCGCCCGGACGCTGCAGATGGCGGGCATCCCTGTTTACAGCGATGCCGACGCCCAGTTTTTTGATCTGCCCGAGGTAAAGGATCTGATGAATGTATTGCAGGTGATTGATAATCCCCTGCAGGATATTCCCCTGCTTTCTGCCCTGCGCTGCCCCTGCTTTTCCTTTACGGAGGAGGAACTGGCCCGGATTCGCCTGGTGGATCGGGCCCCGGGCACGCCCTTCTATCGCGCCTTTCTGGGCGTCATGGAAAAGGAGGGTGCGCTGGGGCAAAAGGCCCGGGCCGCCTGGGCGCAATTGGAGGAATGGCGCTTTCTTTCCATGAATGTGCCGGTGGATCAGCTGATCTGGCGGGTGCTGGAGGAAAGCGGCCTGTATATGCGGGCCGGGGCCCTGGAGGAGGGGGAATTGCGCCAGGCCAATCTGCGCCTATTGGCTGAGCGCGCCCAGGGCGAAAGCGCCCGGGAGGGGCTGAGCGCCTTCCTGCGGGAAACCGGGCGGCTCCGGGGCAGCGATGACAGCAAGGCCGCCAAAACCCTGGGCGAAAATGAGGATGTGGTGCGCATCCTGACCCTGCATAAATCCAAGGGCCTGGAATTTCCCGTGGTATTCCTGATGGAATTGGCCCGGCCCTTCCGCAAGGGCGGCGAGGGCGAAATGCAATTGCACGCCAAATACGGCATGGCCCTGCGCTATATCGATGGGGAGCGCCGGGCCACCCGGGAGCCCTGCGCCCTGACGGCGCTCAAGGGCGTAAGCGATAAGGAGGCCCGGGCCGAGGAGGCGCGGCTGCTCTATGTGGGCATGACCCGGGCCCGGGAGCGGCTGATCCTGCTGGGCTCGCCCCGGCGCTTATCCGCCGCCCTGGAAAAATGGCAGCGCTCCGCCACGGCCTATGCCGCCGGAAGCGCCGGCTGCATGCTGGATTGGGTGATGGAAAGTCTGGGCGGATACCGGGAGGGGGCGTTCATCGCCGAAAACGGCAGCGTCTGGCAGATGCAGAAGCAGGCGGCGGATGCATTGACCGCGCCCCCTGCCGCCTGTCATATGTCCCTGCCCGCCCCGGCCCGAGAGGAGGCCGCACCCGCCGTTTCCGCACGGCTCAGCCGCCGTCTGCCCCCGCAGCCGCCGCTGAAAACCTCCGTAACCGCCATTGCCAAAACCCTGCAGGAGGAAAAGGACGATTGGGAATCGCCCTCGGATAAGCGCGCCCCGAAAATGGAGGAAGCGCCCCTGCCCCAGTTCCTCCAGCAGGAGGAGCTTTCCCCCGCCCAGCGGGGCACCGTCACTCACCGGGTGCTGGGGCTCATCGATTATGATAAAATCCGGGAAAATCATTACGCCGACGCGCTGAATCAGCTGCAGGAAAAGGGCCTGCTTTCCCCGGCGGAAAGAGAGGCCGTGCGCATCCCCTGGCTGAAGGGCTTTTTCCAGTCCGAAACGGGCAGGCGCGCCCTGGCCGCCCGGGAAATTCACCGGGAATGGGCCTTCAACCTCCAAAGCGAAAACCAGAGCCTGATCCAGGGCGTTATCGATCTCTGCTTCCTGGAGGAAGAGGGCTGGGTGTTGGTGGATTATAAAACCGACCGCGCCGGGGAAGCGGAATTGCTCTCCCGCTACCAGCTGCAGCTGCAGTGGTACGCCCGGGCCCTGGCACGCATTACCCGTCGCCCGGTGCATCAGGCGCTCCTCTTTGGCCTGCGGGAAAAACTGGCCATCCCGGTACCGCTGGAGGAACGGGAAGAACAGGGAATAGGGGAGGACGGGAAATAATTGCGGGAGGATGCTTTTGAGTCAAAAGCACCCTCCCGAAAACCGGCTCTGGATGGAACATGGATGAATCCTGCCAAATTGAATGCCAGATCAGCAAAAAAGAAGAACGATTGGAAAAACAGCAGCAATGTTCCCGCATTTGGTGAAAGCATTGCTGTTTTGTTCCTTATGGATTGTTTTCTTTTGCTGCATTGGCATTCAATCCGGTTCGAATAGACAGCAACGCCTTCACGTTTGGTGTGGGCATTGCTGCTTTATTATTTACACCTTGTTCCCCGTTGCTTCACTGGCATTCAATTTGGTTCTATCCCTCCATAAAACATCCAGAGGTGGTTTTCGGGAGGGTGCGGGAGGGGACTTTTGACTCAAAAGCATCCTCCCGCAATATTTTCCCCGTTCCTTTTTCGCCCCGATTCTTTATCTGGCGGGAGGGCTGTGCTATAATGGAGGGGAAGAGGAGGCGATAATGTGGAAGGAAAGAAGCAGGCGGTCAGGCCGAGAGATTTTGTATTTTCGGTAACCGGGCTGGAGCATGGGCATATCGAGGGCATGTGCGGCGCGCTGATTAAGGCCGGGGCGCAGCTAAGGGCCGTTTACGAGCCGGATGAAAGCAAGTTGGCGGCCTTTCTGCGGAAATTTCCGCAGGCCGTAGCCGTTCCCTCAGAGGAGGCACTATTGCAGGATCCCGGTGTGCATCTGATTGCATCGGCGGCCATTCCTGCTCAGCGGTGTGCGCTGGGGCTGCGGGTGATGGCGGCGGGCAAGGATTATTTCACCGATAAGGGCCCCTTTACCTCGCTTGCCCAGCTGGAGGCGGCGCGGCAGGCCGTCAGGGCCACCGGCAGGAAATACATGGTCTATTATTCCGAGCGGCTGCATAATGAGGGGGCCGTGCTGGCGGGCCAGATGATCGAGCAGGGGGAAATCGGCGATGTGATCCAGGTGACGGGGTTTGGCCCCCATCGGCTGGGCGCGGCGGGCAGGCCGCCCTGGTTCTACAGAAGGGCGGATTACGGCGGCATTCTCTGCGATATCGGCAGCCATCAGATCGAGCAATACCTCTACTATGCCGGGGAGGAGGATGGGGAGGTGACCATGAGCCGGGTCGGCAATTATGATCATCCCCAGTATCCCGAACTGGAGGACTTTGGCGATTGCGCCATTACCGGCAAAAAGGGCACGACCAATTACTTCCGGGTGGATTGGTTCACCCCGGATGGCCTGGGCACCTGGGGCGATGGCAGAACGCTGATCCTGGGCACCAAGGGCTATATCGAAATCCGCAAGTATATTGATATCGCCTCGGGCAAGCCGGGGGGCAATCATGTATTTCTGGTGAATCACCGGGGCGAGCGGCGCTGGGATGCCACCGGCATGACCGGCCATCCCTTCTTCGGGCAATTGATCACCGATTGCCTGAACCGCACGGAATATGCCATGACCCAGCGCCATGCCTTTAAGGCGGCGGAGCTATGCCTGATCGCCCAGGAAAGGGCGCGATGCATTTCCCCGGAGCAGATTGCAAAAAATGAGCGCCCGGACGGATGATTTTCCGGCGCCGGGCGCAGAATAGAGAAGGGGAGGAAAACAGAGCATGTGGTTCGTATTCGCGCTTCTATCGGCGGTTTTTGCCGCGCTGACCTCCATTCTTGCCAAGATCGGGATCGAGGGGGTCAATTCGCATCTGGCTACGGCCATCCGCACGGTGGTGGTCCTGGCAATGGCCTGGGGAATGGTGTTTCTTACCCATGCCCAGACGGGAATTTCCGAAATCAGCAAAAAAAGCTGGCTCTTTCTGATCCTCTCCGGCGTGGCTACGGGCGCTTCCTGGCTGTGCTATTACCGGGCCATGCAGCTGGGCGAGGTATCCAAGGTGGTGCCTATCGATAAACTGAGCGTCGTGATTACCCTGGTGCTGGCCTTCCTCTTCCTGCATGAGGAATTTACCCTTAAATCACTCATCGGCTGCCTCCTGCTGGGAGCAGGCACGCTGGTCATGGTGCTGTAACGGGGAACGGGAGAGGGACGGGAACGGGATTTTTTGCGGGAGGATGCTTTTGTGTCAAAAGCACCCTCCCGCACCCTCCCGAAAACCACCTCTGGATGTTTCATGGAG
>CAZJUJ010000013.1:0-49280 GCA_964549135.1 uncultured Oscillospiraceae bacterium
TCCGAAAACCGGCTCTGGATGGATCATGGGTGGATAAAACCAAGATGAATGCCAGTGAAGCAAAAAGGAGCGGCAACAGAGCAAAAACAGTTCTGCACCCTCCCGAAAACCGGCTCTGGATGGATCATAGGTGGATAAAACCAAGATGAATGCCAGTGAAGCAAAAAGGAGCGGCAACAGAGTAAAAACAGTTCTGCACCCTCCCGAAAACCGGCTCTGGATGGATCATGGGTGGATAAAACCAAGATGAATGCCAGATCAGCAGAAGCGAAAAGCAATAGGAAAAAACAACAGCAATGCTTCTTTGTTTGATGGAGCATTGCTGTTTTGCTTCTAACCGCCTGTTTCTTTTTGTTTCACTGGCATCCAATCTGGTTTTTCTTTTTTTGTATCATCCAGAGCCGGTTTTCGGGAGGGTGCGGGAGGGTGCTTTTGACGCAAAAGCATCCTCCCGCCAATATTTTCCCCATATTCTCACGCCTCGTCCCCGGTCTTGGTAAAGGCAATCTGGTTGTTTTCCATATGCATGGTCAAGTGATCGCCCAGATGGATTTCGCCAGCGATGAGTTTTTCGGAGAGGGAATCCTCGATGGTACGCTGGATCACCCTGCGCAGGGGGCGCGCGCCGTACTGATCATCGAAGCCGGCCTGTGCCAGGTGGCTGACCACATCGGCGTCATAATCCAGGCAAATATTTCTTTCCTTGAGTCTGCCCGCCACCTGGGCCAGCATCAGCGCGGCGATTTTTTCGATATCCTTTTGCTCCAGCTTATGGAAAACGATGGTTTCATCCACGCGATTGAGAAACTCGGGGCGGAAGACATTTTTGATATCGGCCAGCACCCTTTCGCGCATTCTTTCGTAATCCATGGCGCTATCCCGGCCCGCGCCGAAGCCCATGCCGCCCCGCTGGGCGGATTGCGCGCCGGCATTGCTGGTCATCACGATGATGCAGTTTTTGAAGCTGACCACGCGCCCCAGGTTATCGGTGAGCCTGCCATCCTCCAGAATCTGGAGCAGGATATTGAATACATCGGGGTGCGCCTTTTCGATTTCATCAAACAGCACCACGGAATAGGGCTTGCGGCGCACGGCCTCGGTAAGCTGGCCGCCCTCCTCAAAGCCCACATAGCCGGGCGGGGAGCCCACCATCCGGGAGACGGTATGCTTTTCCATATATTCGCTCATATCCAGGCGGATCAGGGCGTTTTCATCCCCAAACATGGCTTCGCCCAGGGCGCGGCAAAGCTCGGTTTTGCCCACGCCTGTGGGGCCCAGGAAGATAAAGCTGCCGATGGGGCGCTTGGGATCCTTAAGCCCTGCCCGGGCGCGGCGGATGGCCCGGCTGACGGCGGATACCGCCTCCTCCTGGCCCACAACCCGCTGATGGAGAATGGATTCCAATTGCAGCAGGCGGCTGGCTTCCTCCCCGGTCATTTTTTTCACGGGGATGCCCGTCCAGCTTGCCACGACCTGGGCGATATCCTCTTCGCCCACGGTATCCTTGGCGGCGGATTTGCTTTTTTCCCAGGCCCCGCGCTTTTCATCGATTTCGGCGCGCAGGGCATGCTCTGCATCCCGCAGGGCGGCGGCCTTTTCGTAATCCTGCTTATCGATGGCCTCCCGCTTTTCCCGCAGCACGCCCTCCAGCTTCTTTTCCTGGGCTTTCACATCCGGCGGCGCGGTAAAGGCATGAATGCGCACCCGGGAGGCGGCCTCATCCATCAGATCAATGGCCTTATCGGGCTGAAACCGATCGGCGATGTAGCGGGCGGAGAGCTTCACCGCCGCCTCCAGCGCTTCATCGGTAATGCGCACCTTGTGATGCGCCTCGTATTTATCCCGCAGCCCCTTCATGATGGCCAGGGTTTCCTCCTCGCTGGGCTCATTGACCGTAACCGGCTGAAAGCGCCGGGCCAGGGCGGCATCCTTTTCGATATGCTTGCGGTATTCATCCAGGGTGGTGGCGCCGATGCACTGCATTTCGCCCCGGGCCAGGGCAGGCTTGAGAATATTGGCGGCGTCCATGGCCCCCTCGGTTTTGCCTGCGCCGATGATATTCTGCAGTTCATCAATAAAGAGGATCACATCGCCCCGCTTTTTCACTTCGTCCAGGGTGTTTTTCAGCCGCTCCTCAAATTCGCCCCGGTATTTGCTGCCGGCCACCATGGCGCCCATATCCAGCGAGATGATTTTCTTATCCGTCAGCGTTTCGGGCACGCTGCCCTGCACGATGCGCTGGGCCAGGCCCTCCGCCACGGCGGATTTGCCCACCCCGGGCTCGCCGATGAGGACGGGATTATTCTTCGTGCGGCGGGAGAGAATCTGCACGATGCGCTCGATTTCATTTGCCCGGCCGATGACGGGATCCAATTCGCCCTTTTCGGCGGCCTCTGTCAGATCCCTTCCGTATTTCTGCAGGCAGCGGGTATCCTGGCCGCCCTCCTGCTCCCGGGCGGCGCCGGGCTCTCTGCCCAGGGCTTCCTGCACGCTGGCGATCAGCCGTTCAATATCGCAGCCCATGCCGGTCAGCACCTGCATGGCCACGCTTTCCTGATCCTGCAGAAGCGCCAGCCAGAGATGCCCCGCCGTAACATAGGGATGACCCAGGCGCTTGGCCTCCTGGATGCTGGTTTCCAACAGCTTTTTGACCCGGGGGGTCAGTTCCAATTGCGTGGGGGACTGAAGGCCCGTGCCGGTCAATTGCTTGACGGTCATGATGACCGTTTTATCCGTGACGATATCGGGCAGGGCCGGGGCATCGGCGCGGGCTTCCTTTAGCAGCCCGATGAGAAAATGCTCGCTGCCCACATGGGCATGCCCCATATCCACCGCCGCCTTCTGGGCAGCGGCAATGACCCGCTGGGCGCGTTCATTGAATTTTGCAAAGATAGCCATGATCAGTTTCCTCCGTCTAACGCGCTGCGGAGCATTCCGGCGCGCTGTTCATCCTGTTCCTTGGGGGAAAGGGCCTTTCCCGCTTTTTTCTGCACATGCCCGGGCTGGGCCGCCGTCAGCAATTGATCGCAGGCGGCAGGGGAGAGGGGAAGAATGCCCATAGCCGCCCCCAGCCGCAGATTCGACCAATGCACCATGAATTCCTTGAGGGGCATGCGCCGGGCATAGCGCAGCAGCCCAAAGGAGCGATAGATAGGATCCTCAAAGGCCACGGCATCCTTTTCCCGGGTCTTCTGGCGGAATACCGTTTCCATTTCCTCCATCTGCCGGGCCACGGCGGCCACGGCCTCCACAATTTCGGTTTCCGTGCGCCCCAGGGTGATCTGATTGCTGAGCTGATACAGATTGCCCTGGGCCTCGCTGCCCTCGCCGTAAATGCCCCGGAGGGTCAGCCCCAGCTTGGAGGCCAGTTGATTCACCTTGCCCATCTGCTTAAGCAGCGTCAGCAGGGGCAGATGCAGCATCACCGAGGCGCGCATGCCGGTGCCCGTGTTGGTGGGGCAGGCGGTCAGATAGCCCAATTGGCTGTCAAAGGCAAAGGAAAGATGGCGCTGCAATTCATCATCGATGGAAAAGGCGTTTTCGGCCGCCTCCTTCAGGCCTTCGCCGGGGGCAAAGGCCTGGATGCGCAGATGATCCTCTTCATTCATCATGACGGAGATTTTCCGGTCGCTGCGGATCAGCACGGCGGCGTTTTCCGTATTGGAAAGCAGATCGGGGCTGATCAAATGGGCCTCCATCAGCGCCTTTTTTTCCGTTTCATCGGCGCTGCGCAGGGGGAAAAAGGTATAGCCCTCCGGCAGCGCCTTCAGGGCGGAGAGGGTTCGGCTGACGCATTCCTCGCTCTGCTCCGGGGAGATATGGGCCCGGAAGGGCAGATCTGCATAATTCCGGGCCAGACGCACCCGGGATGATAAAACAATGCCGCTCATGCCTTTTCCTCCCTGGCGGGGGTCAGGGCCCGCAGGGCATCCCGCAGCCGCGCCGCCTCTTCAAAATTTTCCTCGGCCACTGCGGCCTCCATGCGGGTGCGCAATTGCTCCCGCTCGGTGATCAGGGCCTGCTCCTCCTTGCTGACCGGGGGACGGCGGCCTGCATGCTGGGTGCGGCCCTGAACGCTGGTAATCAGCGGGGTCAATTCGCTGCGGAAGGCCTGATAGCATTCCGCGCAGCCCAGCATGCCCGTCTTCTGAAATTCGGCATAGGTTTCCCCGCAGCGGGGACAGGCGATATCCGGCGTCTGCTGCTTCTGGGCCATGGCGGATAATACCGCGGCCAGCACGGCCTGAATATCCCCGGCTTTATATTTTTTCACGCATTCCCGGCAGAGATGCCGGGTGGCGGATTGGCCGTTTACGATGGTGGTCAGCACCACCTCGGCGGGCTGCTTTCCGCACTCCTCACAAAGCATAGGCATTCTCCCTTCCTCTGAACCGCTTCTCTCTATTGTATGCGCAAAAGGGCCGCTCGCACAGCGGAAAAATCAGCCGTTTTCCGCCTGCTCCTTCTGCTTGGCAATGGTCAGCAGCATATATTTCATGATTTTTGCCCGCATGGCATCCTTTACCGCCTCCGGCGCCGGGGCGGAAAGGGCCTGGGCGGAAACGGCGGAGGCCATGAGCTGGGCCTGCTCCAGACTGATGATCTTTCTTTCCGCCAGTTGGGCGCAGAGCAATTGCGCCGTCTGGGCATTCAGGCTGTCGCCGATGCGCTCCCTGAGCAGATAGGTAAGATGATCGCCCGAGCTTTGCCGCACCCGCACGATGCGGATATAGCCGCCGCCCCCCCGCTGGCTGGAGGTGACATAGCCGTGATCGGGGGTAAAGCGGGTGGCCAGCACATAATTGATCTGGGACGGGGCGCAATGGAAATATTCCGCCAGCTCATTGCGCTTTAATTCCACCTCGTATTGCTCCTCCTGGAGCATCTGCTTGATAAAGCTTTCAATGGTATCGCTCAATCGCATGGTCATCCCTCCTGGGAATTGTCTTTCTTTGATCTACTGTAGTGTAGCACAGTTTTTGCCGATTTACAAGACAAAAAGCGAAAAAAAGACGGGAAAGGGCGAAGGCGGGCGGGGCGGCGGAGCGGCGTTTCAGGAATTGATGAAATTTTCCCGCTTTTTCGCCAAATAATTTCAGGAAATGTATTGACAAGAGATGGGGCGTGTGGTTTAATGTTTCTGGCTTTGCGGTTTAGAAAAACTAAACCGTGCGGATTCACTTCCGGTTTAGAAAAACTAAACCAGGCAGATTGATTTCCGGTTTAGTAAAAGTAAACGAATTCCGGCGGGAAGGAGCGAATGAGGGTGAATATCGGCGAAAAGCTGCGAAGGCTCCGGCTGCAGAAAAATCTGACCCAGGAGGAGATGGCGGATCGCTGCGAGCTGAGCAAGGGCTTCATTTCCCAGGTGGAAAGGGATCTGGCCTCCCCTTCCATTGCCACGCTGACGGATATGCTGGAATGCCTGGGCAGCAACCTGAATGAATTTTTCTCCGAAAAGGGCGATGAAAAGACCGTTTTCGCCCAGGGGGATATGTTTGTCAAGGAGGATGAGGAAACCCTCCGGGGCAGCATTACCTGGCTGGTGCCCAGCGCCCAGAAAAACGCCATGGAGCCGATTCTGGTAGAGCTTGGGGAGGGCGGCAGAACCCAGGAGATGCCCCCGCATGAGGGCGAAGAATTCGGCTATGTGCTTTCCGGCGTCATCACGCTGGATATCGGCGGAAAGCATCTGAAGGTGCGGACGGGGGAGAGCTTCTGCCTGCATCCCAATGCGCCCCATTCCCTTCACAACGGGGGCAAGCGCCCCGCCAAATTCCTCTGGGTATCCAACCCGCCTAATTTTTAAGCATAGGAGGCCGTGGCCATGGAAGAGCAGCGCCTGATCAATCTGGAAAACATCAGCAAGGAATACGACGGGGTGACCGTGCTTTCCAATATCAATCTTTATATTCGCAAGAAGGAATTTGTGACCCTGCTGGGCCCCTCGGGCTGCGGCAAAACCACCACCCTGCGCATCATCGGCGGCTTTGAGCGGGCGGATACGGGCCGGGTGCTTTTTGACGGAAAGGATATTTCCGATCTGCCCCCCTATAAGCGCAAGGTCAATACCGTATTCCAGAAATATGCGCTTTTTCCCCATCTGAATGTGCAGGATAATATCGCCTTCGGGCTGAAGCTGAAAAAGACGCCCAAGGATGAAATCGCCCGGAAGGTGGATCGGATGCTGGATCTGGTGAATCTTTCCGGCTATGGCAAGCGCAGCGTGGATTCCCTTTCCGGCGGCCAGCAGCAGCGCATTGCCATCGCCCGGGCGCTGGTGAATGAGCCGGAGGTGCTGCTGCTGGATGAGCCCCTGGGCGCGCTGGATTTAAAGCTGCGCAAGGAAATGCAGCTGGAAATCAAATCCATGCAGCAGCGGCTGGGCATCACCTTCCTCTACGTCACCCATGATCAGGAGGAGGCGCTGACCATGAGCGATACCATCGTGGTCATGCGGGGCGGGCATATCCTGCAGATCGGCACCCCCAAATCTATCTATGACGAGCCCAAGAATGCCTTCGTGGCCAATTTCATCGGCGAAAGCAATATTTTCCCCGGCACCATGGTGCGGGATGAGCTGGTGCATTTCTGCGGCACCGATTTCCCATGCGTGGATGCGGGCTTTGGGGAGGATAAGCCGGTGGATGTGGTCATCCGGCCCGAGGATATTCTGCTGGTGGGCGAGGATGTGGGCCAGGTGACCGGCGTGGTCAAATCCGTGCTGTTCAAGGGCGTGCATTATGAAATGATCATCGATGCGGGCCATTCCACCTGGAAGGTGCATTCCACCAGCATGCAGCCCGAGGGCAGCCGGGTGGGCATCGCCGTGGTTCCCTTCAATATCCATATTATGCATCCCATGCAGGAGGAAAACGGGAATGAATAATCTGCAGATTCCGGCATGGGGCGTATGGGCCATGCTGGCAGGGCTGGGGATATTCATCGGGCTTCTGATTCTGTATTTCCGGCGCAATCATGGCCTGAAGCGGCCCGTCTTCGCTTCGCCCTATTCCCTCTGGATGATCCTCTTTACCATTCTGCCCTGCATCCTCATCGGCTATTACGCCTTTACGGATGTGAACGGGAAATTCACCCTGGATAATTTCAAGAATTTCTGGGACAGCAATTATGATATGAATAAGGAATTGATCGCCATGGGCTTTCAGCCCGAGGAAATGGGCTTTTCCCGGGGCACGGTGAATGTGGATACGCTGGTGTATTCCCTGTGGATGGCCTTCCTCTGCACGGTGATCTGCCTCCTGCTTGGCTATCCCACCGCCCATATCATGGCTGACCGGGAATTCAGGCTGGGCTCCACGCTGGTCATTCTCTTTGTGATTCCTATGTGGATGAATTTCCTGCTGCGCACCATTGCCTGGATGAGCCTGCTTGAGGATAACGGGCTGATCAATCGTCTTCTGGAATGGCTGGGGATCGGCCGCAGGCAGCTGATGTATAATACAGAGGCGGTGCTGCTGGGCATGGTATACAATTATCTGCCCTTCATGGTTTTCCCCATTTATAATGTGCTGAACAAAATGGATTACAAGCTTTCCGAGGCCGCCATGGATCTGGGCTGCAACAAGTGGAAGACCTTCTATAAGGTTACGCTGCCGCTTTCGCTGCCCGGGGTGGTATCGGGCATTACCATGGTCTTCATGCCGGCGGTGACCACCTTCTTCATCCCCCGGATGCTGGGCGGCGGCAACACCGAAATGTTCGGCGATCTGATCGAGCGCACCTTCCTGACCGCCAATAACTGGAATGTGGGCAGCGCCCTTTCCATGATCATGATGGTGCTGATTCTTTTGAGCCTGGGCCTGCTGCGCAAGGCCGATCCGGAGGGGGAAGGGGGCGGCATGGTATGATGAAATTCATCAAGAGATTCTATCTTTCCCTGATTCTCTTTTTCCTGTATGTGCCCATCGTGGTGCTGATCGTGCAATCCTTTAACGCAGGAAAAAGCCGCGCCAAATGGGAGGGCTTTTCCTTCCGCTGGTATCAGGAATTATTCAGCGATGCCGCCATCATGCATGCCCTGTATATCACGGTGAGCATCGCCGTGCTGGCCGCCATCTTTGCCACCATCCTGGGCACCCTGGCCGCCATTGGCATCCATGCCATGCGCAAGCGGCCCCAGAGCCTGATGATGACGCTGACCAATATCCCCATGACCATGCCGGATATTGTAACGGGTATTTCGCTGATGCTGCTCTTCATCTTTACCAAGGTGGAGCGTGGCTATGTGACCATGCTGCTGGCCCACATCACCTTTGATACCCCGTATGTGATTCTTTCGGTGCTGCCCAAGCTGAGGCAGATGAATAAGCACAGCTATGAGGCGGCGCTGGATCTGGGGGCCACGCCCATGTATGCCCTCTTCCATGTGATTCTGCCCGAAATCATGCCCGGGGTGATTACCGGCGCGATGCTGGCCTTTACCCTGTCGCTGGATGATTTCACCATCAGCTATTTTACCACTTCGCCCCTGGTGCAGAATCTTTCCACTCTGATTTACTCCCAGGCGAGGAAGGGCATCAAGCCCACCATGAACGCCCTTTCCGCCCTGATGTTTGTTTCCCTTCTCGCCCTGCTGCTGGTCGTCAATAAGCGCAGCAGCCGGGATGGAGTGAAAAATTAAATGCTGGAGGTAACACCGATGAAAAGGCTTTCTCTGATTCTGGCGCTGGCGCTCTGCTGCTCGGTCTGCCTTGTGCCCGGCGCATCCGCCGAAGAGGTGGTCAATGTCTACAACTGGTATGATTACATGGATGAAAGCGTCTTTGATATGTTTACCCAGGAAACCGGCATCAAGGTAAACACCATGTATTTCACCACCAATGAGGATATGATGGTGCAGGTGCGGGTCAGCCCCGGGGCGTATGATCTGGTTTTCCCCTCGGATTACTGCGTGGAAAGAATGATCGAGGAAAACCTGCTGGCCGAAATCAATTTTGATAATGTGCCCAACGCCCGCTATACCTCGGAATGGCTGCTGAACCCCGATTATGATCCCGAAAACAAATATTCCGTTCCCTTCATGTGGGGCACGGTGGGCATCCTGTATAATACCGAAATGGTGGATGCCCCGGTGGATTCCTGGGGCGCCCTTTGGGATGAAAAATATGCCGGCAGCATTTTCATGATGGATTCCCTCCGGGATACCATGGGCGTTACCCTCAAATATCTGGGCTATTCCATGAATACCCGGGATCCCATGCAGCTGAAGGCGGCCACCGATAAGCTGATTGCCCAGAAGCCGCTGGTCAAGGCCTATGGCGTGGATGAGATCAAGGATAAGATGATCAATGATGAGGCCGCGCTGGCGGTGATGTGGAGCGGCGATGCCCTCTACGCCATGGACGGCAATGAGAAGCTGGCCTATTCCGTGCCCAAGGAGGGCAGCAATGTCTGGGTGGATCCCATGGTCATTCCTGCCACCGCCAAGAATAAGGAAAACGCGGAGAAGCTGATTGATTTCCTCTGCCGCCCTGAAATTGCCCGGATGAACTGCGAATACATCTGGTATTCCTCTCCCAATACCGGCGCGATTGAACTGATGGGCGAGGAATACACGGAAAACAAGGCCATCAATCCCGATGCGGATGTGATTGAGCGCTGCGAATGGTTCCATGATATTCCCGATAATTTCCTGACCGTCTATAACGCTTTGTGGAGCCAGGTAAAAAATGCGAAATAAAAAGCTGACGGCGATATTGCTGTTCCTGTTGGCCCTGACACTTTGCGGGGCCGCCCTGGCCCAGAGCGAATACCGCACCCTGAAAAAGGGCGATGAGGGCAAGGATGTGCTGGCCCTGAAAAAGGCCATGTACTGGCTGGGGTATTTCACCACCGAAAATGTATCTGATCAGTATAACGGCACCACCGTGGAGCGGGTGCAATGGCTGCAGCGGAATAATGGCCTGGAGGAAACGGGCGTGGCCGATGCGGAATTGCAGGCGCTGGTCTTTTCCGGGAATGCGGTAAAGACCGATGCCGCGCCCAAGGCCTCCCCGGTGCCCACCCCTTCGCCCACGCCGGCGCCCCCCAAGGGCCCGGAAAATACCCCGTCCCTGCCGCCGCTGACGGAGGAGGGCTTCCTTTCCGAGGAGGCCGGGATGGAGGAATTTATCCATATCGATGAGGCGGATGGCCGCTGGATGTATATCACTGCCTCCCTTTCCATCGATCTCAAGCGCTATACCGATACGGAAAACACGGTGGTCTGGTTTGAGGGCGATATTCATACCACCGATGAAACGCCCATGACCGCCTATCTTTCCAATCCGGAGGGGAAAAATCCGGGCAAGAGCTATGCCAATCCGCTGACGCTGGCCCGGGAAAATAAGGTGGTGCTGGCCATCACGGATGATCATTTCGGTGATCGCTGGAATGGCGGCGTGCGCCCCGGGGTGATCGTGCGCAATGGAAAGATCATTCAGGATTATACCTTTAAGGATGGTCAGGGCAAATTCCCCAATCTGGAGATTCTGGCGCTGTTTCAGGATGGCAGCCTGAAAACCTTCAAAAGCGATGCCCATACCGCCCAGGAATACATCGATATGGGCGTGGTGAATACCTATGCCTTCGGCCCGATCCTGGTGGAAAACGGGCAGCTCAGCGAATATATGCTGCGGGATGAATACTATACCTTCCGGGAGCCCCGCTGCGCTATCGGCATGATTGAGCCGCATCATTATTTCCTGCTGGTGGCGAAGGGCAGAACCAGCGATTCCAAGGGCGTTTATCTCACCTGGCTTGCGGATAAAATGCTGGAGCATGGGGTTACCGAGGCGCTGAACCTGGATGGCGGCGGCACGACGGCGCTGATGTTCATGGGCGAAATGCTCAATAAATCTACCAATACCGTCCGCAGCACCACCAGCATCACGGGCTTCGGCGTCTCCGATCAGGTGCGCGACTGACCCCGGGAACGGGGAGGAATATTTGCGGGGGAACCACTTTTGAGTCAAAAGTGGTTCCCCCGCGCCCCCTCCGAAAACCGGCTCTGGATGGTTCATGGATGGATTCAACCGAATTGAATGCCAGATCAGCAAAAAAGAAAAGCAGCATCGTAAACAGCAGCAATGCGCTCGCGTTTGGTGAGCGCATTGCTGTTTTCTTTCTTACAATTTGCTTTCCTTTGCTTCAGTGGCATTCAGCTTGGTTATAGCCCTCCATGAAACATCCAGGATTGGTTTTCGGGAGGGTGCGGGAGGGTGCTTTTGACACAAAAGCATCCTCCCGCGATTGTTTTCCCTGTTTTCTCGTTTTCCTGCATTCCTTCGTCGGCGCGTCCAAGCCGGGGCGAATGAGGAGCGCAGCCGTAAGGATGCGCGTACCCCCTCGGGTGGTGTCGGAGGGCCCGCAGGCCCTCTGACTGAAATCGTATCGACCGGCTTTGCCGGTCGGGCGGGGCGTTTCCGGCTCAGCCGGAAACATACCTTACGCGGAGGAACGACCGTCAGGCCTGTGAACAGGCCTGACAGTGACGGAGCGCAAAATTCAAAAAAGTGGCTTCGGCCACTTTTTTGATAGATTTTTACCATTCTGCGATGCAGCCGTCTTCATCCCGCCAGATGGGGTTGTGCCAGTCGTGGCCCTCCTGCGCCATTTTGCGCACATATTCCTCATCCACCTCAATGCCCAGGCCCGGGCCGGTGAGCAGGGCGGCGTGGCCCTGCTGATAATGGAAGACCGCCGGATTCTTCAGATAATTCAGCAGATCGTAGCCCTCATTATAATGGATATTGGCGCTCTGCTCCTGAATAAAGGCGTTGGGCGTGCAGAAATCCACCTGCAGGCAGGCCGCCAGGGCAATGGGGCCCAGGGGGCAATGGAGGGCCACCGCCACATCATGGCATTCCGCCATGGCGGCGATTTTGCGGCATTCCAGAATGCCGCCGGCGTGGCTGACATCGGGCTGGATGATATCCACCCCGCCCCGGGCCAGCATGGATTTAAAGCCCCAGCGGGTGAAATTGCGCTCGCCGGTGGCGATGGGGATATGACTTGCCCGGGCCAGTTCCGCAAAGAGTTCTTCATTTTCGCACAGCACCGGCTCCTCAACAAACATGAGCCGATAGGGCTCCAGTTCATGCATCAGCTGCCGGGCCATGGTCTTATGCACCCGCCCGTGGAAATCCACCGCAATGCCCAGTTCCATGCCCACGGCCTCCCGAATGGCGGCTACCCGCGCCACCGCGGCATCCAATTTATCATAGGAATCGATCCATTTCAGCTCATCCGTGCCGTTCATTTTTACGGCCCGATAGCCCTGGGCGAGGGCCTGACGGGCCTGATTGACCACATCATGGGGATGATCGCCGCCAATCCAGCGATAGACCTGAATTTTATCCCGCACCTTGCCGCCCAGAAATTCATAGACGGGCATGCCGTAGAATTTTCCCTTGATATCCCAGAGCGCCTGCTCAATGCCGGAAATGGCGCTGGTAAGCACCGGGCCGCCCCGGTAGAAGCCGGTGCGATAGAGCATCTGAAAAATATCTTCAATATCCCCGGCGGATTTGCCGATGAGCGCGCCGCTCAGTTCCCGGACGCAGGCAGCCACCGTGGCGGCCTTGCCCTCCACAATGGGCTCGCCCCAGCCTACCAGCCCGGATTCCGTGGTGATTTTCAGAAACAGCCAGCGGGGCGGTACCTGGAATAATTCCAGACTGCGGATTTTCATGCGTGAATCCCTCCGTATCATCAATCGGTTTCATGCCATCAATTCGCCCGGAAAAGGAAAAAATTCTGCCAGAAAGCGGGCGGCTTTCAGCGGGGAAGAAGCCGCAGATGCCGCATGGTCAATTGGGCGATGAGGCCGGTGATTAGCCCGGTAAAAAGGCCAACGGCCATGAGCAGGGCCATATAGCCCATCAGCCCTGCGGTTTTCAGCAGCAGCATGGCCATCAGCACCTGGCCCACATTATGCAGCATGCCGCCCACCGCGCTGACCGCCATGGGGCCGATGCCCGGAATGCGGCGGCAGAGGAGCATGCCCGCCAGGCTCAGCGCGCCGCCGGAAAGGGAGAAGGGCAGCGTGCTGAGGCCGCCAAAGAGCAGCGCGGAAAGCAGCGCCTTGAGCAGCATCAGCAGCAGCGCCGCCGGGGCGGAGAGCATATACAGCGCGTACAGCAGCACCGAATTGGCGAGCCCCAGCTTCATGCCCGGCAGGCCCCCGGGCAGGGGCAGCAGGCTTTCCACATAGCCCAGCACCAGCATCAGCGCGGTCATCAGGCCGCAAAGGGCCAGACGCTGGATCTGCTTTCGGCTCATGGCTGCGCCCCGCTCTCGGCCGCCCGGAGAAATTCATCCATGGCGGAAACGATTTTGGGATATTCCGGGGAGATGGTGCAGACGTGGGGGGCCTCATCCAGCCAGAGCGAGGCGCGGACGCGGCTGCTGACGCCGGAAAGAATGATTTCGGGGCTATCCGGGGTGACGGTTTCATCCTTCCGGGACTGCACGGCCAGCAGCGGGCAATGAATCAGGGATAGATGCTGCCGGGCCTTTTTCATCAGCACATTCAGATGATGCACGCTGATGGTGGGATAATTGCTGTAGCCAATATCATACCGGGCATCCACGCCCTTCCGGGGGCCATTTTCCTCCCGCCAGCCCAGCATAGGCACAAAGGGGGAGAGGGGCAGGGCCAGGAAGCGGAATTTATTGGTGGTTTTCATGGGCGCAGCGATGGAAACGCAGGCCGTTATCTCCATTTCCTGGGCCAGCAGCAGCGAAAGCACCCCGCCCATGGAAAGCCCGGCAACGGAAAAATGGGCATAGCGGGCCTGCATTTCCCGGGCGGCGGTGCGCACCGCCAGCAGCCAATCCTGCCAGCCGGTGCGGCGCATATCCTCCGGCCTTGCGGCATGCCCGGGCAGCAGAATGCCCCGGACGGCATAGCCCCTTTCGTGCAGCCCTTCGCCCAGCAGCCGCATATGGGCGGGCGAGCCGGTAAAGCCGTGAATCAGCAGCACCCCGTGATCCCCTTCGGGAAAATCAAAGGGCTGCGCCAGGGGGGAAGAAAAATCCTGCATAAATAGCATTCCCTTCTTTCTGACCAGATGGAAAGCGCCGCCCGGGGGAGCGGACGGCGCGGGGATAAGCGATCAATTGCCGATGCGATTGAAGAAGCCCTCATAGATGGGCTCGGGGGTGGGCTGGGAGGCGGGCACCGGCGTGGGCTCAGCCGTGGGTTCGGGGGTGGCTGCCGGCTCGGCAGCGGGCTGATTGCGGATCACATCCATGAAGCCGCCGGAGGAGGCGGGGGCGGAGGGGACGGCCGCGGGCGCTTCGGTGGTGGGGGAGGTAATGATGGCGATGGCGGCATCGTCCGTCCCCTGCTGCAGCGTCGTGATCTGGGCCAGGAACTGGGAGGCCTCATTGGGCATGGCTACCACCAGGTTGGTCATCACATTGGCAGCACCGTAGATTTCCATATCCGTCATCAGGGCTTCCAGCAGCTCATCATGATCGACGCTGCTGAGAATTTCCTCCAAAGAGAGGGCCTTCCGTCCATTGGTGGAAATGGGCATGCTGATGCGGCCGCCCGCTTCCAGATCGCATTTTACGCGGAGAAGCTCCGGGAAGAGGGGAGAGAGGCCCATGCCGAATTCCAGATGCATGCCGTTTTCGGCTTCCTTGCCCAGGAAATCCAGGCTCAGGGTCATCCCGGCGGTAACCAGACTGAGATCGAAGGTGTAGGAATCATCTTCGCCCTCCAGGCCCTTCCAGTTCAGCACAAAGGCCTCTTCATCCGTGCCGGAGGAGGCCAGGGCATACATGGTTTCATAGGAGGTGTTTTCGCTGCCGCCGCAGACCAGATAGCCGCTGAATTCCTCGTTAAGCACCAGCATGGACAGGGCGATCAGATCGTTTTCATCCCGGGTAGCAAAGGTGATGGCAATTTCCTCGGCAGAGGCGGGATCATCGGGACGGCCATAGAACGCAAAATCGCAGGGATGGGCGTTTTCCGCCTCCATCTCCTCCATTTCGGCGATGTCGGCATTCCATTCCTTTGTGATGCTTTCAACCTCCGCCTGAGAAAGGAAGCCGGAATCAACCAGGCCGCCCAGGCTATCCCGGAGTGAGGCGAGGATAATCTGGCACAGCCTCTCCAAAGTGATATTGACAGA
Source organism: uncultured Oscillospiraceae bacterium (assembly GCA_964549135.1). Lineage (GTDB taxonomy): Bacteria > Bacillota > Clostridia > Christensenellales > Aristaeellaceae > RUG563. Next base: position 15,147 of record CAZJUJ010000013.1, read on the forward strand.
AATCTTGGCGGTAAAGGGCTGACCGTTTACCAGGTATTCGCCTGTTTCCATATCGCCGGCATAGGTTTCCAGCGTATCCATCATGGCGCTCAGCGCATCGTCAAGAAAATCGAAAAGATCATCCATCTGCCCTTCATCGGGAAGGGAGGCGGCCATTTCCTGCAGAAGCGCCTGAGCGGTTTCCTGGGAGATGGTCAGATAATAGGAAGGAACAAGATCGCTGAGCAGCACCATCTGATCCCCCTGAATCTGGCCGTAGAGGGTAACGATGGGGGAATCATTGGCGATGAGGCTCAGCTGCATTTCATCGTCGCTGATGACGGCCTGCAGCTGCATTTTCTTGAGCAGGGGCATGATTATATCCATAACGGCCTGCTCCTCATCAGATAATTCCGTGCCCGCCAGAGCGAGGATCTCCTCCAGCGGCATATCCACATCCATGGTGCAGGTAAGATCGGCTTCCTCTGCCAGGGCGAAGCAGGAAGAAAGGCAGAGCAGCAGCGCCAGAAGGGCGGCCAGAGCTTTTTTCATGGGTTCATCCTCCTTGAAAAACAGTTTATGCAGTCATTTTGCATCATAACACGAAAACCACAATTTTACAATGACAAATTATCATTTACTGCGCGGCGGGGAGCAGCCCGGCGGCAAACTGCGCCAGCCATTCCGCAAAGCCGGCCTCCCAGCTGCTGCTCAGCGCGGCAAGGGCGTCCCCCTCCATCTGATCCACCCTGAGGCCGCCCGTTACCTGATCAAGAGAATCCACGGCAAAGGGCGCGGCGGTTTTCCCGGAAAGAATCAGAGAAAGGGAGGCGTCATGATCCAGATCCTGCCAGGTCAGCCTGCCGGTCAGGCTGGTGGCGGAGCGCTGGGAGCTGCCGGAGGAGAAGAGCGCCTCCATGCTCAGGGCCTGGGCAGGCTGGGCGGTATCGGATACGGGCTTGATTACCAGCGTGGCGCTCAGGGCGCGCTCAAATTTATCGGTGGCCAGGGTATAGCTTTCCTCGCCAAAATCCCAGGAAAGATTGTAATCATAGGCGATGCTCCGGTTTTCTTCCGTGCCGTCGCCGACAATGAAATCGTCATCCGTCTTTTCTTCGGGGGGCAATTCCACTTTCAGGGAGCCCACGGCGATGTTTTCCTCCCCCAGCACGCAGGTGATCCGGCAGCTTCCGCCGCTGCGCAGCCGGGCCGAAATATCCCAGCATTGGCCCGCCTCCTGGGGATAGATGGAAAGCACCAGCTGGGACAGGGCCTGCTCCTCCGCAAAGGGCAGGGAGATGGAATCCAGCAGCAGATTGCCGGCGGCATCATAGCGGCGGATGATCTCCACCTCGCCCTCCATTTTCAGCGCATCCAGCATGACAAAGAAGGTATTCTGCATGCTGCTCTGCAGATAGGCGGCGGCTTCGCTGGCGGTAAATACCTCCCGCAGCAGGGAGAGCAATTCCTCATCCGAATAGAAATCCACCATCAGCTGCTTGATTTCGGCCTTAACGGCGTTGGCGGGGATCCGGCAGTTCAATTCGGTATACATTACGTTATCCTGAACGCCCGAAGCATAGGCGGCATAGCCGTTGACCCACACGCTCAGCTTGGTTTCATAGGGGGTGAGGAATTCCCGGGCCCGGGTCTTCCATTCCTCGCCGGCCCCCTCAACGGCCAGCAGCGTCCGCCAGAGGGGCGGCCAGGCGCTGTCGCCCTGCAGCAGCAGCTGGGCCAATTGCCCGATGTTCCAGTTCTTATCGGCGGTGTACCAGACATTCTTTCCCGCCAGCAGATCACTGCTCAGCCCCATCAGGGTATCATTGTAGAGCAGGCTGGTTTCGCCCGCAGGCTGGCCATCCAATAAAAGCTTCAGGGTGGCCTGGCCCTCGCCGCGGTAATAGCTGTGATCGGCGGTGATGCTCAGCCGGGGGGCCAACAGGCGGATCAGATTCCAGACGTCTGCATCCATGGCGGCGGTGGCGCTGCCCTCGGCCTCCAGGGTGATTTCGCCCCGGAAGGCGGATTCCAGCATCTGGCGATAGAATTTTTCCTCAATGGGATAATCGGCGGCCAGGGCGCCGGCGGCGGAGCAGCACAGCAGCGCGGCCAGCAGCAGGGCAATCAGGCGTTTCATTCTTCATCCTCCTCTACAATCCAGCAGTTTTCATCCTCTTCATCCAGTATCCATTGATCCTTGGGGCTTCCGGGCAGCACCGGTACGCTCTCTCCATTCATCCAGCTTTCCGTGCGCAGATCATGGGTAAGAAGCGCGCGGCTTTCCTCGGGCAGGGCGGAAAGCAGCCGATACATGAGCCGGGACAGGGGCAGCATTTCCTGGGCGGCTGCGGCCCGGGCCTGATTTTCCTCCAGGCCGCGCAGATCCCGGGCGGTTTCGGCGGCGGGCAGGAGGGACAGGGGCGCGGCAGAGCGCAAGCGCAGGCTCCCCTTGATTTTCGTGGTTTTTCCTTCCTTTTTCTGCAGGGCAATTTCGCCTTGCAGCCCTTCATCGGTGATGGTCAGGGCGGGGGAAAGCGTCCAGACGGCGGAAGCGCCGTCGATTTTCGTATTCAGGGTGATTTTCCCGCTCCAGCTTTCCGTTCCGTTTTTTATGGCGTTTTTCAGCGTGCCTTCCATGGAAAGGGAGCAGGCGCTTCCCTTCAGGGTGCGGTTCAGGCTGCCCTCCAGGGAGAGGGTGCGGGTATCCTCCTTGGCGGTGACCTTGCCGGTCAGGACGATTTTCGTCTGATCATCGCTCCTGACCTGGGGCAGGGACAGGGAAAAATAGCCGCCCTTGCCCGGGGTATAGCCCCCAAAGAGCGTGATTTTGCGTGTATCCTCTCCTGCCCGGGCGCTGCCGGTAAACTGCAGGCCCATATCGCCCTTGCTTTTATCCAGAAACCGCTTGAAGCGGCATTCCCCGGAAAAGGTCAGGGAGGAAAGCAGCCCCTCCGCCGCCTGATACCATGCCTCTTGCCCGGCCAGGGCTTCCTTCATCCGGGGCAGCAGCAATGCCGTGATTTCGGGCCAGCAGGCGTTCATCTGCGCTTCGGTCAGGGTATAATTTTCATAGGAGGCTGAGGCCGAGGCATTTTTGATGCTGGTGGCGGTTTTGGAGGCCTTTGGGGAAACCACATTTCCCAGCAGGGCATACAAATCGGGGGCCAGGGCCGTATAGAAGGCGGGCAGGGCGGAAAAATCCGGAATGGAGGCGCGGCCCGCCATCAGCTCCAGGGCGTTTTTATCCTCCGGCCGGGTGAGATACGCATTGCCCGAAGGGGAAAAGCCGGTGAGGGTGTAATCCGCTTTCCGGGTGATGCCGACGGAAAAGAGCGTTTCATCCCCCTGCATCAGGGCGACGCCCTCGCTTTCCCCCTGAACGGAAAGGATTGCTTCCGTTTTCCCCAGCCATTCATTGATCAGGGCGAGGGAGGCATCCGATAGGGGCGAGAGGGCATCAAACCGGGCGGAAACAGCCAGGGAAAGCCGCCGCTCCTCCCTGAGGGCGGCATAGCGGGGAGAAAACTCCGCCTGCGCCCGGCAGGCGGGGAAAAGCAGCGCCAGGACACAGCAGAGGGCCAGGCTGCAGCGAAAGCCTTTGGACATACTTCACATCCTTTCCGCCGTTCGGAAATACAACGGCCCATGAACCGGAAATATTGCATGAAAAATGGGAAAATCCCAATTCATACATATTATACCGCACAACGGCCCAAATGAAAAGGGGCAAGGAAGGGCGAAGGCCGGGCCGGGCCGATTTTTTACAGGATTTTTCGCCGCCCGCGCCCCTGCCCGCTCCGGAAATCCGCCGGGGGTGGAGCGGGACATGCGGCAAAATTTGCCCTTCACAAATGAGAACGTATGTGCTATAATTGCAGGGATCGCAGATCAGAGGGAGGCTGTCATGGAAGAAAGCATCATTGTGCGCGGCGCACGGGAGCATAATTTAAAGAATGTGGATATTACCATTCCCCGGGATCAATTGGTGGTCTTTACGGGGCTTTCGGGCTCGGGCAAATCCTCCCTGGCCTTTGATACCATTTATGCGGAGGGGCAGCGGCGATATGTGGAAAGCATGTCCTCCTATGCCCGCCAGTTTCTGGGGCAGATGGATAAGCCGGATGTGGATGCCATCGAGGGCCTGTCCCCGGCTATTTCCATTGATCAGAAAACCACCGCCCGCAATCCCCGCTCCACGGTGGGCACGGTCACCGAAATTTATGATTATCTGCGGCTGCTCTATGCCCGCATCGGCGTGCCCCATTGTCCGAACTGCGGCAAGGAAATCCGGCAGCAGACCATCGATCAGATGGTGGATGCCATTCTGGCCTTGCCCGAGGGGGCAAGGATCCAGATCCTGGCCCCGGTGGTGCGGGCCCGGAAGGGCGAGCATGTGAAGCTGATGGAGGATGCCCGGAAGGGCGGCTTTGTTCGGGTGCGCATCGATGGGGAAATGTATGAACTGGATGATGTGCCCGCTCTGGATAAGCAGAAGAAGCATCAGATCGATCTGGTGGTGGATCGGCTGGTGGTGCGCCCCGGCATTCAGCAGCGCCTGACCGACAGCCTGGAAACCGCCATGAAGCAATCGGGGGGGCTGGCGGCAGTGCAGCATATGCAGGAAAACACCGAAATGATGTTTTCCCAGAATTATGCCTGCCCGGATTGCGGCGTGAATATTGAGGAGCTTACCCCCCGGATGTTTTCCTTCAATAATCCCTATGGCGCGTGCCCGGCCTGCAGCGGCCTGGGAACGCTGACCAAGGTAAGCGAGGAGCTGATCATCGCCGATCCCGGCCTTTCCCTGAATCAGGGGGCGGTATCCTGCATGGGCTGGAACAGCGGGGAGCAGAATTCCACCGCCCACATGATGTTCAAAGCCCTTTCCGAGCATTACGGCTTTTCCATGGATACCCCCTATCGGGAATTGCCCGAGGAGATCCGCCGGAAAATCCTCTATGGCACCGGCGGGCAGAAAATCCGCATTGCATTTGAAACGGGCTCCTATCAGACCACCTTTGAGGGGGTGATCCCCTCCCTGGAGCGCAGATACCGGGAGACCCAGAGCGATGGAATGAAGGCGGCCTATGAGGAATTCATGGCCAATGAAACCTGCCCTGCCTGCGGCGGGAGACGCTTGCGCCCCGAGGCCCTGGCTGTTACCGTAGGGGGCAAAAACATTGCCGAAATCAGCGAATGGAATATCCGCAGAACCCGGGAATTCCTTTCCGCCCTGCGCCTTTCCGAAAAGGAAAGCATGATTGCCGCCCCCATCCTGCGGGAGGTGGATGCCCGGCTGGGCTTCCTCTGCGATGTGGGCCTGGATTATCTGACCCTTTCCCGGGGCGCGGCCACCCTTTCCGGGGGCGAGGCCCAGCGCATCCGGCTGGCCACCCAGATCGGCTCGGGGCTGATGGGGGTATTGTATATTCTGGATGAGCCCTCCATCGGGCTGCATCAGCGGGATAACGCCCGGCTGCTCAGGACGCTGCGCCATCTGCAGGAGCTGGGCAATACCCTGATTGTGGTGGAGCATGACGAGGAAACGCTACGCAGCGCCGATTTTCTGGTGGATATTGGCCCGGGGGCCGGGGAGCATGGGGGCAGGATCGTGGCCCAGGGCACGGTGGAGGATGTGATGCGCTGCCCCGAATCCATTACCGGCCAGTATCTGAGCGGCAGGAAGGCCATTCCCATTCCTGAAAAAAGGCGGCTGCCCCAGGGCTGGCTGACCATCCGGGGGGCGCGGGAGCATAACCTGAAAAACATCGATGTTTCCTTCCCGCTGGGGGTTTTCTGCTGCGTGACCGGCGTATCCGGCAGTGGGAAAAGCAGCCTGGTCAATGCCATCCTCTATACTGCCCTGGCCCATCAGCTCAATCGCGCCCGGCAGCGCAGGGCTGATTTTGACGGACTGGAGGGCGTGGAGCAGCTGGATAAAATCATCAGTATCGATCAGTCCCCCATCGGCAGAACGCCCCGCTCCAATCCTGCCACCTATACCGGGCTGTTTGATCTGATCCGCAAGGTATTTGCTCAGCAGACCGAGGCCAAGGTCAGGGGCTATAAGGAAAATCGCTTTTCCTTTAATGTCAAGGGCGGCCGATGCGAGGCCTGCAGCGGCGATGGCCTGCTGAAAATTGAAATGCATTTCATGGCGGATATTTATGTGCCCTGCGAGGTATGCCACGGCAAGCGCTATAACCGGGAAACGCTGGAGGTAAAATTCAAGGGGCTTTCCATTGCCGATGTGCTGGAGCTGACGGTGGAGGAGGCCATGGGCGTATTTGAAACCCATACCGCCATCATGCAGAAGCTGCGCACCCTCTATGATGTGGGTCTGGGCTATATGCGTCTGGGCCAGCCCAGCACCACCCTGTCCGGCGGCGAGGCACAGCGGGTAAAGCTGGCCACGGAGCTGAGCCGCAAGGCCACCGGAAAAACCATGATCCTGCTGGATGAGCCCACCACCGGCCTGCATATGGATGATGTCAATCGCCTGGTCAGGGTGCTGCAGCGCCTGACCGATGCGGGCAATACCGTGCTGGTGATCGAGCATAACCTGGATATGATCAAGACCGCCGATTACCTGATCGATCTGGGCCCGGAGGGCGGCGACGGCGGCGGCACTATCGTGGCCAGCGGCACCCCGGAAGAGGTGGCCCGGGCGGAAAACAGCTATACCGCCCAGTTCCTCCGGCCCATCCTTAAAACCACGCAGGAGCATTGAGAACGGGGAACGGGGAACGGGGAACGGGGGAGAGAACGGAAATTTTGCGGGAGGAGGCTTTTGCGTCAAAAGCCCCCTCCCGCACCCTCCCGAAAACCAATCCTGGATGGTACAAAAAACAAAAGCCAAGTTGGATGCCAGTGAAGCAAAAGAAAATAAGCTGTAGGTAATAAGACAGCAATGCCCTCACCAAACGTGAAGACATTGCTGCTGTTTTTTATCCTGCTATTCGTTTTTGCTGATCTGGCATTCAATTTGGCAAGACGCCTCTATGAACCATCCAGAGCCGGTTTTCGGAGGGGGCGCGGGGTGCTTTTGACGCAAAAGCGGTTCCTTGCAAAATTTATCCCTGCCCTCGTCTTAGGGGCGCTGGCCCATGGCGCCCTCCAGGGTCAGGGTTTCGCCGGACATATACTTGAAATCGGGGGAGCCCAGCAGCACGCATACCCGGCCGATATCCTTTTCAGGATCGCCGAAGCGGCCCATGGGCACGGCCTTGAGGTTCTTTTCATAGGCCTCGGGGTAGGCCACCTTGAAGTTTTCCAGCTGCGAGGTCATGGCCAGGGGGCAGACGATATTCACGTTGATATTATCCTTGCCCCATTCGGTGGCGGCCACGCGGCTCAGGCCGCGGATGCCCTCCTTGGCGGCGGCGTAGGAGCATTGGCCCTGATTGCCGAAAAGACCCGCGCCGGAGGCAAAATTGATGACCGAGCCCTGGGTTTCCTTCAGGTAGGGATAGCATTCCCGCATATAATAGAAGGTGGCGTACAGGCCGGAATAGATGCCCAGATCGAAATGATCCTTGGTCTGCATGGAGAGGGGCACGCCCGAAGCGGAGGCCTGGGCATTATTGATCAGCACATCGATGCGGCCAAAGGTTTCGATGGTCTTCCTGACCACCTCCCGCACCTTGTCCTCGGAATCGTCATCGGGGGTCACATCGGCCTGCATGGCCAGCACCTGAATGCCGTAGAGCCGCTCCAATTCCTCCTTGGCGCCCAATAGCTTCTGCTCGTTCCGCCCGGTCAGCACCAGATTGGCGCCCTCCTTGGCATACGCCACCGCTACGCCATAGCCAATGGATTTGGCCTTGCCGCCGCCGGTAATAATCGCAACCTTTCCGTCAAAAATGCCCATGTGTGTTTCCTCCTTCTTCAGGGCCCTTCGGCCTGCTTATTATGCTTCTGGCAGACCGCTTCGGCCTGCATCGCCTATCATACCACGCCGGGCACGCCCCGCGCAAGGCAAAAAATCAGGAACGGGGGAACGGGGAACGGGGAAAATTATTGCGGGAGGAGGCTTTTGTGTCAAAAGCCCCCTCCCGCCCCCTCCCGAAAACCAATCCTGGATGAACAAAAAACAAAAGCTAAGTTGAATGCCAGTGAAGCAAAAGAAAATAAGTTGTAGGTAATAAGACAGCAATGCTCTCACAAAACGTGAAGACATTGCTGCTGGTTTTCTATCCTGCTATTCGTTTTTGCCGATCTGGCATTCAATTTGGCAGAGTTCACCTATGTTTCATCCAGAGCCGGTTTTCGGAGGGGACGGGGGGTGCTTTTGACGCAAAAGTGGTTCCTCCCGCAAATTAGTCCCCGTGTCCTGTCTCAGGTCGGTTGAGCTGGCGATAGGTCATGGCGATGACGGCGGCGGAAACGAAGACCGTAAGAATATCCGAGGCGGGCATGGAATACAGCACGCCGTCCAGCCCGAAAAACAGGGGCAGCAGCAGTGCCAGGCCCACGCCGAAGACGATTTCCCGCACCATGGAAAGCAGCGTAGAGGCTACGGTCTTGCCCATAGCCTGCAGGAAAATGAAGGCGGCCTTATTGACGCAGGCGAATACCATCATGCAAAGGTAGATCCGGAAGGCCCTGACGGCAAAATCGGTATAATAGACGCTTTCGTTCGCTGCGCCGAAAATGCCGATCAGGGCGTGGGGGAAGCATTCCACAATCACCAGGGCGGCAAGGCCCACCAGCGCCTCGGCGGCCAGCAGCAGCGAGAAAAGCTGCCGCACGCGCGTTTTGAGCCCTGCGCCCATATTATACCCCACAATCGGGATGCAGCCCGCCGCCATCCCCACAACGATGGAAATAACGATCTGGAAGAATTTCATCACGATGCCCAGCACCGCCATGGGGATCTGGGCGTACTGGGTCTGCCCGAAAATGGGGTCCAGCGCGCCATATTTGCGGATCATGTTATTGATGGCTGCCATGGCTGCCACCAGCGAAATCTGGGAAAGAAAGCTGCATACGCCCAGGGCCAGGGTCTTGCGGATCACCCCCGGCCGGAGGACAAAATCCTTTCGGGAGAGATGAATTGTCCGGGTGCGGAAAAGATACCAGACGGCCAGCGCCGCGGTAATGATCTGGCCGATTACGGTGGCAATGGCCGCGCCCATCATCCCCATCCGCAGCGGGAAAATGAAGATCGGATCCAGAATAATATTGGCAATGGCCCCGGCCAGCGTAGATACCATGGCGAATTTCGGGCTGCCATCCGCCCGGATGACGGGGTTCATGGCCTGGCCGAACATATAGAAGGGAATGCCCAGCGTGATCCAGAAAAAGTATTCTTTGGAGCAGGCGAAGGTTTCCGCATTGACCGTGCCGCCAAAGAGCGCGATCAGGGAATCGCCGAAAAGCAGATAAACAAGCATCAGCACAAGCCCTGAAAGGACGGAAAGCAGAATGGCGCTGCCGACGCTGCTCCGGGCATGATCGGCCTGATTTTTGCCCATGCTCAGGCTGAAAAATGCACAGCAGCCATCGCCGATCATTACCGCAATGGCCAGGGCAATGACCGTCAGCGGAAAGACCACCGTGTTGGCGGCATTGCCGTAGGAACCCAGATAATCGGCATTGGCAATGAAAATCTGATCGACAATGTTGTAGAGCGCACCCACCAGCAGCGAGATGATGCAGGGCACGGCATATCGGCCCATGAGCTTTCCGGGCTTTTCAGTGGCGAGATAGGATTGATTCCGGTCTTCCATGTCAAAATACCTCCTAAAAAAGGAATGCGTAAGCCCTGAACTGGACTTACGCATTCCTGCAACACGTTGCCCCCATCATACCACAAACCGCCGCTTTTTTCAAGCAATGCACCGCCCCAAAATTTTCGCACCGGGACGGGAAATGGGGGAACGGGGAAAATTATTGCGGGAGGAGACTTTTGAGTCAAAAGTCCCCTCCCGCACCCTCCCGAAAACCGGCTCTGGATGTTTCGTGGAGGAATGAAACCAAATTGAATGCCAGTGAAGCAAAAGAGAGATAGTAATAAGGAATAAAGCAACAATGCCCTCACCAAACATGAAGACATTGCTGTTGCTTTTCCAATCGTTATTCTTTTTGCTGATCTGGCATTCAATTTGGCAAGACGCCGCCATGAAACATCCAGAGGCGGTTTTCGGAGGGGGTGCGGGGTGCTTTTGACGCAAAAGCATCCTCCCGCAAAAATCCAGTTCTCCCCCTTATGGTTTTCTTGGAGGGGTGCGGGGAACCATTCTTTGGTCACAAAGAATGGTTCCCCGCAATATATTCTCCCGTTCCTCTCCGTTTTCCCCGTCAATGATACTGGGGCAGCCAGCCCTCGTGGGCGGCGATCAGGTCATCACACATGGCCACGATATCATCGATGGAAAGCTCGCTCTGGCAATGGGGATCCAGCATAGCGGCCTGGTAGATGCATTCCTTCTTCAGGGTAACGGCGGCCTCGATGGTAAGCAATTGCACGTTAATATTGCTGCGGTTCAGGGCGGCACACTGCTCAGGCAGATCGCCCACGAAGGTAGGCACCACGCCGCTGGCATCGGCCATGCAGGGCACCTCCACGCAGGCATTGGCGGGCAGGTTGGGGATCAGGCCGGTATTGATGACATTGCCGCCGAATTTGAAGGGCTGATTGGTTTCCATAGCCTCCATGATACGGCTGGCGTATTCCTTGCTGCGGGTATGGGTAAGGGTAGGATCCTTGGTCAGTTCATCCCGCTGCTTTTCCCATTTGGCGATCTGCTCCACGCAGCGGCGGGGATATTCATCCAGGGGGATATTGAAGCGCTCGATCAGTTCGGGATACTTATCCTTAATGAAGAAGGGATGATATTCTGCATTATGCTCGCTGGATTCGGTCACATAGTAGCCAAAGCGCTTCATCAGCTCAAAGCGCACCATATCGGTATGCTTTTCGGTGATGGCGGCGGCCCGGCGCTTGATTTCGGGATAGAGATCCTGACCGTTTTTCGTGACCTCCAGCAGCCAGGACATATGGTTGATGCCGGCGATTTTCCACTGGATGGTATCATCATATTCCATTTCCAGATGCTTGAGCAGACCGGGCACGCAGGATTGCACGCTGTGGCAGAGACCCACGGTCTTTACGCCGGTGAAGCGCTGCATGGCCCCGGAAAGCATGGCCATGGGATTGGTATAATTGAGGAACCAGGCGTTGGGGCAGACCTCCTCCATATCCCGGGCGAAATCAAACATGACCGGGATGGTGCGCAGGGCGCGGAAGATGCCGCCGATGCCCATGGTATCGGCAATGGTCTGGCGCAGGCCGTATTTCTTGGGGATTTCAAAATCGGTGACGGTGCAGGGCTCATACAGGCCGACCTGGATGGCGTTAACCACATAATTGGCCCCGCGCAGGGCATCCTTGCGGTTTTCCACGCCGCAGTAGGTTTCAATCCGGGCCTTGCCGCCCAGATTATTATTGATGGCGCTGAGCATCAGATGGGATTCGGAAAGGCGCTTGGGATCAATGTCGTAGAGGGCGATGACGCTGTCCTCCAGGGCGGGGGTACACATGCTGTCGCCCAGAACATTCTTGGCAAAGACGGTGGAGCCGGCGCCCATAAAGGTAATTTTCGGCATAGGGAAAGGCCTCCTTTGTTTTTATTGGCTGATGATTCTTTTTCATTATACCGGGAAAGGGGCTTGAAGAGAAGAGCGTTTTGTTGCATAATATAAGGGAAATGTTGCAGGAGGGAAAGGAAATGCCCCAGACGGATATTTACCGGCAGGAGAGCGGCGGCCTGCAAATCAGAGATTTCGGGGAACAAAAATGCCAATCAGGCCATGCATACGGCCCGGCGGCCCGGGATTATTATCTGATTCATTTTGTTGCATCCGGGCGGGGAGAGCTTTCCGCCGGGGGCCGGCTTTGGCGCGTAGGCCCGGGCCAGGGCTTTCTCATTTATCCCGGAGAGGTGACCACCTACCGGGCGGATGGGGAAGCGCCATGGCATTACGCCTGGGTGGGCTACCTGGGCCCCCAGGCCGAAAATATCACCGCCCAGGTGGGCTTTGCCCGGGAGAAGCGGGTGCTGACCGCGCCGGGAATGCAGCCGGCCTGGGATGCCCTCAGGCAGCTGGAGCAGGATGCGGCGGGGCTGCGGCTGGGGCATCTGGCGGCGCTGGGCGGGCTGTATCGCTTTTTATCGCTGCTGGCCCCGGAAAGGGAGGAAAACGCCCCGCCCGGGCATGCGCGCCATTATGAAAAGGCCCTCTGGTATATGCAGGGGGCCTATCATCGGCCGATTACGGTGCAGCAGATTGCGGATTTTGTGGGGCTGAGCCGCTCCCAGCTATTCCGGGTGTTTGAAAAGGCCTGCGGCCAATCCCCCAAGGCTGCCCTGCAGGAAATGCGTTTGGCCCAGGCCGGGCATCTGCTGCGGGAAAAGGAATTATCGGTGGAGGAGGTGGCCTATTCGGTGGGCATGAATTCCGGGGCCCAGCTGGGGGCCGCCTTCCGGGAAAAATACGGCCTCTCCCCCCGGGCGTATCGGGAGAAAACGCGCTTTGCCCGGGAGCAGAGGGAAAACGGCTTGCCAAACGGGCAAAAATAGTGTACATTAATGACAGAAATGCTTTGATTGCGGACAAGGAGGATTAATTATTTATGAAGGCTATGCAGTATGTCACCACCCAGGAGATGCATCTGCGCCCCTATGAAATGAAGCCCTGCGGCAGCAATGCGGGCAATTGCCTGATTCTGCGCGTGAACGAGCAGCCGGAAAAGGATCCGGTCATCGGGCTGGGCGTGGCGCTGACGGGCAGCTCCTGCTATGAGCTGAATACCATGGACGGGGAAAAGCGCCGGGCGTTTCTGGAAAATATTTATGGCAGAGATGGCCTTAACCTGAGCGTGGGCCGCATTTCCATCGGCGCCAGCGATTATTCCGCCGAAATCTATACCTATGATGATGTGCCCGGGGATGAAGGGCTGGCGCATTTTTCCGTGGCGCGGGATGAGGAATATGTGATCCCCATGATTCGGGAGGCGCTTTTAGTGAACCCCGAATTGTATCTGTATGCCTCGCCCTGGAGCCCGCCCGGCTGGATGAAAACCGGCAATTCCATCTGCGGCGGCTATATGCGGGAACGGTATGCCGAATGCTATGCCGATTATTTCGTCAGATTTCTCCAGGCCTATGCCGCCCATGGCATTCCCGTCCGGGCGGTAACCCCGCAGAACGAATGCGATGGCGATCAGAGCGGCTTTATGCCTGCCTGCCGCTGGCATCCCGAAACGGAGGCAAAATTCATTTCCGCCCTGAAGCAGCGGCTGCGCGCCCAGGGCATGGATACGCATATCTGGATGTATGATCATAATTTTACCGGCTGGCTGCGGGTGAAATGGATGCTGGAGGAATATCCGGAATTGCTTGAGGATGCGGATGCCGTGGCCTTCCATTATTACGATACCGCCATTGAATGGCTGGATGAACTGCACCGGTATTTCCCGGCGCTGCGCTATCATTTTACCGAGGGCGGCCCGCGGCTTTATGATCATTACGATACCGATCACTGCAAATGGACGACCATGATGGCCAAGGCCTTCAATCATGGCTGCCGCTCCTTTACCGGCTGGAATCTTCTGCTGGATGAAACCGGCGGCCCCAATGTGGGCCCCTTCTTCTGCGGCGGGCTGGCCACCCTGAATCATCAGACCGGCGAAATCACCTACAGCGGCCAGAGCCGGGCGCTGGCGCATTTTTCCCGCTTCGTTCAGCGGGGCGCCATGGTGCATGCCGCCTCTCTTGCGGGGGATGGCACAAATATGTTTGGCTTTGCGCCGGAGCGCCCCTGGTGGGAGGTGCAGGCCTGCGCCTTTGGCAATCCCGACGGCAGCCATGTGCTGGTGCTGGTCAACAGCAATGCCTCCAAGCGCCAGGTGCAGTATCGGTACGGCGGAGAATGGTGGTATATCGAATTGCTGCCCAATTCCGCTTCCACCATCGTATTTGAAAAATAAGCCCCTTGGCGGGCAGTTTTGCGGCCTCTTCCTTGCCGGGGGGCCGCTTTTTTGCTTTACCGCATGGCGCGGTAGCATCGGGGCGGCATGCCGAAGGCCGAAAGAAACTGGCGGTTGAAGCCGGATACATCCTGATATCCCACCGCCAGGGCGATCTGGGTAATGGATAGATCGGTCAGAAGCAGAAGCTGCTGGGCCTTCCGCATCTGGCAGGCCTGGATATACTGCCGGGGGGATTGGCCCAGCGCCTGATGAAAGGCCCGGCGGAAGGGGGCGGGGGAGAGGGCGCAGCTTTCTCCCATGGCGGAAACGGAGGGAATTTCCCCTTTCTCCAGGGCGCAGCGCACGCATTCCAGCGCGGGCTCCAGTCGGGTAAACTGCCGCCCCGGGCGCAGGGAAAGCAGCGGCAGGCCGCAGGAGGCCTCCGCCAGCTCCTCAATCAGCGTATAGAGGCAGGCAAAGCGTCTGTCCTTTTCCCCGGGCAGCACGATGCGCCGGATCAATTCCGCAAGGAAGGGATACCGCGCCCGATCCAGAATGCCGCACAGGCCCATGCGGGTTTCCAGCAGCATTTTCAGATGCGCAAGCCCCGGCGCGCCCCATTCCCCCAATTGGCGGATGGGATCGATATTCAGCCAGTACCAGCGGCTGCTTTCCGGGCCCTCGCTCCGGTTGAGATGATTCTGAAAGGGGAAAATAATCTGCACATCCCCGGCAGAAAAGGGATATTCCTTCCCATCCGCCAGGCATTTTCCCCGGCCGCTGTGGCAGAAGCCCAGTTCCAGCGTGGAATGGAAATGCAGGAAGGTAATATCGAAAATATCCAGCGCGTGGGCCGGCCTTTCCTCGGTGGTCATTTTATCCATGGGCGCGGGGGCATAGACGGAGGGCAAAGGGATAATTGAGCGATTTGGCATGGTTTTTCTCCTGCGTGACATAGATATGGTCTTCCGGATGGATTATACTGAAAGCAATCCATGAATGCAAGAGGAGGAAGAAAAAATGATCCGTCTTTCCAGGGAAGAGCTTCGCGATCGCATCTATGCCTGCTGGATCGGCAAAAACATCGGCGGCACGTTGGGCACGCCCTATGAGGGCACCCGGGAGCTGCTGGATATCAGCGGCTTTGCCTCCAAGGCCGGGGAGCCGCTGCCCAATGATGATCTGGATCTGCAGCTGGTCTGGCTGCGCGCCGTCAATGATCTGGGCCCCGATGCCATTAACAGCCGGGTGCTGGGCGAATACTGGATGAGCTATATTAACCCCAACTGGAATGAATACGGCGTAAGCAAGGCCAATATGCGCCAGGGCATTCTGCCGCCCATGAGCGGCGAATACAATAATACCCTCTGGCGGGATTCCAACGGCGCCTGGATCCGCACGGAGATCTGGGCCTGTCTGTATCCCGCCATGCCGGAAAAGGCCATCCGCCTGGCCTTTGAGGATGCCAGCGTGGATCACGGCTTTGGCGAGGGCAC
The DNA here is from genome assembly GCA_964549135.1 of uncultured Oscillospiraceae bacterium. GTDB lineage: Bacteria > Bacillota > Clostridia > Christensenellales > Aristaeellaceae > RUG563. The sequence continues at coordinate 30,600 of CAZJUJ010000013.1, forward strand.
CTATGCCGCCATTTTTGTAGCGGCTGTGGAAAGCGCCGCCTTTGTGGTCAAGGATATAAATCGGCTGCTGGATATCGGCCTTTCCAAGATTCCGGAGGATTGCCGGGTATCCCGGGCCATTCGTCTGGTGCGCAAGGCGCATCAGGAGGGCGTGGACTGGAAAGCCTGCCGGGAGATGATCGTGGCGGACAGCGCCGATCTTGGCTGGTTCCAGGCCCCGGCCAATGTGGCCTATGTGGTGCTGGGGCTGCTGTACGGCGCGTGTGATTTCAAAAAGAGCATGATTCTGGCGGTCAATTGCGGCGATGATACCGATTGCACCGGCGCGACCCTGGGCTCCATTCTGGGCATTAAGGATGGCATGGCGGGCATTCCCAGGGATTGGATGGCCTATATCGGCGAGGGCATCAGGAGCATCTGTCTCACCAATGGCCACGGCCCCTATCCCCAGGATTGCACCATGCTGACCGAATGCATCCTCAATCTTCTGCCTGTTACCCTGCGCAGAAATCACTGGCAGCTGCTCCAGCCCGCCCGCGGGATTGAGGAGGGCGTTTCTTTGGCGGAGGAAACCGATCTGAGCGAAATGAACGTGGAAAGCTTTTATGGCAATGGCTTTGCCATGTCGCTGGCGGCCCGCAGCCCGTATTCCTACACGGCGGATGGCATTGTGGCCCAGGTGCTGGTGGAATTTGATGAAAAGCCCCGGATTCAGCCCGGCGACACGCTCAGTGGCAGGATTACCGTGAATAACCGCGATTCCTTCCCGGAGCAGAAGCAGTACAGCCTGCGCTTCCTCTGCCCCGAGGGCTGGCAGGTGGAAAGCGCACGCACGGCCTACAGCTATCCCCATCCCCGGGATCTGAAATACGGCTACAATCAAGTGCCCTTTACCATCCATGCAGGTGAAAAAACCGAGGCCGTCAACCGCATCATTCTGGAACTGACCTGCCCCGGCCGCCCCAACGCGATCCTGGTTCCCATCCAGGTCATGGGCTGACGGGGACGGAGAGGGGACGGGGAGACGGGATTAGTGCGGGAGGAGACTTTTGCGTCAAAAGCCCCCTCCCGCTCCCTCCCGAAAACCGGCTCTGGATGAAACAAAAAGAAAAAACCAGGTTGAATGCCAGTGAAGCAAAAGAGAAATCGTTGTAAGGAAGAAAACAGCAATGCGCTCACCAAATGTGAAGGCAGTGCTGGTTATCCTAACCAGGTTGGATGCCAGTGAAACAAAAGAAAAATAGCTGTAAGGAAGAAAACGGCAATGCGCTCACCAAACGTGAAGATATTGCTGTTGTTTTCTATGTTGCTATTTGTTTTTGCTGATCTGGCATTCAATTTGGCAGGAAACCTCCACGAAACATCCAGAGCCGGTTTTCGGAGGGGGCGCGGGGGAACCACTTTTGACTCAAAAGTGGTTCCCCCGCAAAAAATCCCCGTCCCTCGGTTTTCGGGAGGGTGCGGGAGGGTGCTTTTGACGCAAAAGCATCCTCCCGCAATATTTTCCCCCCGCGTTTCCTGTTCCCCGTTCTTTTTCTTTGGAAAACGCTTGTAATCTGCGCGGCACTATGGTATAATAAGGGCGCAAGCTGCTTTTGAGGCGGTAATTTTTGATGCCGTCCGGGAGCGGAACAGCAAATGGATTTTTCCTTTTAGAAAGAAGGGTTTAACGAAGAGTGGGAGCTGCAAGGGAAAAGACGAGGCGGATGGTGTATTCCGTGTCCCCGTTTTTTTCGGAAAGGCAGCAGGGTCCCACTCTTTCTGTATTTTTTTAGGAAAAGGAGCCTGAAAATGCCCCCCAAGAATGCGAACCTGCAAAAGATTACGGCCATTTGTCAGCGGACGGCGGATCAATTGGGCTATGAGCTGTGCGATGCGGCCATTGAGAAGGAGCCCACCGGCCGCTATCTGCGCATTTACATTGATACGGAGAATGGCGTAACGCTGGATGACTGCGAGAAATACCATCGCGCCGTGCAGCCTGCTCTGGAGGATTATGATTATGATTTTCTGGAGGTCTGCTCGCCGGGGATTGATCGCCCGCTGAAGACCAGGCGGGACATTGAAAAATCCATCGGCATGCTGGTGGAGGCGCGGCTGTATAAGCCGGTGAACGGCAAAAAGAGCGTGCAGGGCGCGCTGCTTGAAATGGATGATGCCCATGTGCTGCTGCAGACGGGCGAGGAGGAAACCGATCTGCCCCGGAGCGTGGTATCCCAGGTGCGCCTGGTGCCCGATCTGAGCGGCCTGGAGGAAGAAGAGGAATAAATACCCCTTCTGCATAAGAGTGAGAGAATTGGAAGGCAGGAGAAAGAAATGGCACACAAATCCGAAATGATGGATGCGATTGAAAATCTGGCGAAGGCCAAGGATATCAGCGTAGACCAGATTGTCAGCGCGGTGGAGGAGGGGTGCAAGGCCGCCTATCGCCGCTATATCAAGCGCGGGGTCAACGCCCCCATGAATCTTTCCGTGGTGATCTCCCGGGAGCATGATGTGCAGATCTTTGCCCGGAAGGTGGTTTCCGAAGAGGTAGAGGACGAGAGCCAGCAGATTTCCCTTTCCGAGGCAAGGAAGCTGCGCCCCAATTATGAATTGGGCGATATTGTGGAAATCGATGTAACCCCGGCGGATTTTGGCCGCGTGGCCGCCCAGACCGCCAAGCAGGTAATGCTCCAGCGCCTCCGGGAGGCCGAACGGGGCAAGATCTATGATGAATACATCGAAAAGGAAAATGAAATCCTGACCGGCATCGTAGAGCGGGTAGAGCCCAAGGCCGTGTATGTGGAGCTGGGCCGCACCGCGGGCGTACTGGAGGCCAGCGAATTCATGCCCGGGGAGGAATACCGCCCCGGCGATCATATCAAGGTCTATGTGCTGCAGGTGTATCGCTCGGGCCGGGATGCCTCCCGCGCGCCCCAGGTGGCCGTCAGCCGCATCCATACCGGGCTGGTCAAGCGCCTCTTTGAAATGGAGGTGCCCGAAATCGCCACCGGCATCGTGCAGATCAAATCCATCGCCCGGGAGGCCGGCAGCCGCACCAAGATGGCCGTTGCCTCCATGGACGCCATGATCGATCCCGTGGGCGCCTGTGTGGGGCCCCGGGGCAGCCGCGTGGATAAGGTGGTCAGCGAGCTGAAGAACGAAAAGATCGATATTATCAAGTGGTCTCAGGATCCGGCAGAATTTGTGGCCAATGCCCTGAACCCCGCCCATGTGGTCAGCGTGTTCGTTTCCGATAAGGAAAAGATCTGCCGCGTGGTGGTGCCGGATAATCAGCTTTCCCTGGCCATCGGCAAGGAGGGGCAGAACGCCCGCCTGGCCGCCAAGCTCACCGGCTGGAAAATCGATATCAAATCCCAGACCCAGGTGGCGGAACTGCTCCGCCAGGAAATGCCCGAATTGCCCGAGGGCAACGGACAGGTGATCGCCGATGAATATGAGGATTATGACAGCATGATCACCGACGATGAGATCGAATAAGCAAAAGGGGATTTTCCCATGAAGGAAAAAAAGATTCCCATGCGCATGTGCGTGGGATGCCGGGAAATGAAGCCCAAGCGGGAATTGATCCGGGTGGTGAAAGCGCCCGACGGGGCCATTTCCATGGATCCCACCTCGCGCAAGGCGGGCCGGGGCGCGTATGTATGCCGAAACGCCGATTGCCTCCGGCGCGCCATCAAGCAAAAGCAGCTGGAGCGGGCCTTTGAATGCGCCATCGGCGAGGAAACCCATGCGGCGCTGCTCCGGGAACTGGAAAGCCTGGAGGATACCCAGTGAAACAGATTCTTGGATTGCTGGGACTCTGCTGCCGGGCGGGCCAGATTACCCTGGGGGCCGAAATGGCGCTCAAGGAGATCAAGGCGGGCCGGGCCGGGCTGGTGCTGGTGGATGAAGGGGCATCGGAGGGGACGAAAAAGAAAATCAGCGATGCCTGTGCTTTTCGCCATGTGCCCCTGCATACGCTGCCAGCGGATGCATTATCCCGGGCCTGCGGCAGGGAGGGGCGAATGGCGGCGGCTGTCCGCCCGGGCAAAATCTGCCGGCAATTGCTTCTTTTGTTATCTGGGCCGGAAAAGGCCGGCCATGATCCCATGAATGAAGATAACGCAAAATAATGCCATATGCGGGGGTGCAAGCATTAAATGACCAAGGTAAAACTGACTGAAGCCACGAAGGAAATCAACCAGCAGGCAGGCGTGATTCTGGAGGAAGCCGCCAGGATTCGGCGGAATCTGGACAGCGTGATGCAGTCCTTGCGCAAGCAGGAAGCCAAATTCCAGCGCGAGGAAGAGGAGGAGCGCGCCCGGAAGAGCCAGGAGGAGCAGCATCTGCTCGCTCAGCAGCATACCAAGGCATGGACGATGCCCGATGAGGATGAAGCCCCTGCCCCTGCCGCGCCTGAAGCGCCCGCAAAGGCGGAGGAAAAGCCTGCCGAAAAGCCCGCCGCGGAAAAGAAGGAAGAGGCGGCGAAGAAGGCGGCGGAAAAGCCCGCCGAGAAGCCTGTGGAAAAGAAGGAAAAACAGGCGGAGAAGGCGGCTGAAAAGCCTGTCGAGAAAGCTGTAGAAAAGGCTGCCGAAAAGCCTGTGGAAAAGGCTGCCGAAAAGCCTGTGGAAAAGGCTGCCGAAAAGCCTGTGGAAAAGGCGGCAGAGAAGGCCGCCGAAAAGCCTGTAGAAAAAGCTGCGGAGAAGGCTGCCGAAAAGGCCACTGAGAAGCCTGTGGAAAAGGCTGCCGAAAAGCCCGCGGAAAAGGCGGCGGAGAAGCCTGTAGAAAAGGCTGCGGAAAAGGCTGCCGAAAAGGCTGCGGAGAAGCCCGCGCAGAAGGCGGCAGAGAGGCCTGCCCCGGCGGCTCCGGCCCGTCCGGCCAATGCCCAGGGCCCCTATGGCCGTCCCGCTCCCGGCGCGCCCCGTCCCCAGGGCCCCTATGGCCGCCCGGCCAATCCCCAGGGCCCCTACGGCCGTCCTGCCAATCCCCAGGGCCCCTACGGCCGCCCCGCCAATCCCCAGCAGGGTCAGGGCGGGCCTTATGGCCGTCCCGCCAATCCCCAGGGCCCCTATGGCCGCCCCGCCAATCCCCAGCAGGGCCAGGGCGCGCCCTATGGGCGTCCCGCCAATGCGGGGCAGCAGCCCTATGGCCGTCCTGCCGCTCCCGGCGGCGCGCGGCCTCCCATGGGCGCTCCCGGCGGCAATCGTCCCCAGGGCGGCGGCAATCGCCCCATGGGCGGCGGCATGAACCGCAGCCGCGGGCCCGAGCTTACCCCCGTGGTGGAAAAGGAAAGGGTCAGCAATTACGATCCCAACAAGAAAAATTATATCCGGCAGCATGATCCCGAGCATGTGGCCAAGAACCGCAAGCAGCTGGTGAAGGAATCCTTCAGCGGCTATGACGATGAAACCGTCCGCGGCGGCAAGCGCGCCCGGGCCAGCAAGAAGCAGCCCTCCGCCCAGCAGATGATGGCCCCCATCAAGATCGAAAAGGCCTATATGACGGCGGAAACCATCACCGTCAAGGATCTGACCGAGCGCATCGGCAAGCCCGCCGGTGAAATCCTCAAAAAGCTGCTGATGCTGGGCATCATGTCCAATATTAACAGCGAACTGGATTTTGATACCGCTTCCCTGGTCTGCTCCGAATTTGATGTAGAACTGGAAATGAAACTGGATAAGACGGCGGAGGACGCCCTTTCCGAAATCAACGTGGAGGACGCCGAAGAGGATCTTCAGCCCCGTCCCCCGGTTATTACCATCATGGGCCATGTTGACCACGGCAAGACCAGTCTGCTTGACTACATCCGCAAGGCCCATGTAACCACCACCGAGGCCGGCGGCATTACCCAGCATATCGGCGCCTATACCGTGAAACTGGATGGCCGCCAGATCACCTTCCTGGATACCCCCGGCCATGAGGCCTTTACCGCCATGCGTATGCGCGGCACCCAGGCCACCGATATCGCCGTGCTGGTGGTGGCTGCCGATGACGGCGTGATGCCCCAGACCATTGAATCCATTAACCATGCCAAGGCGGCGGGCGTGCCCATCGTGGTGGCTATCAACAAAATGGATAAACCCTCTGCCAATCCCGACCGCATTATGCAGGATCTGACCAAATATGAACTGGTGCCCGAGGATTGGGGCGGCGATACCATCATGGTGCCCGTTTCCGCGCTGACCGGCGAGGGCGTAGAGGATCTCCTGGAAATGATCCTCCTCCAGGCCGATGTATTGCAGCTGCGGGCCAATCCCAACCGGATGGCCACCGGCGTTATCATCGAGGCCAAGCTGGATAAGGCCCGGGGCCCGCTGGCCACGGTACTGCTCCAGAATGGTACGCTGCGGGTGGGCGATAACATCGTTGCCGGTATGGCATCGGGCCGCGTCCGCGCCATGCTCAATGACCGGGGCGAACGGGTGCAGACCGCCGGGCCCTCCACGCCGGTTGAAATCGCCGGCTTTACCGATGTGCCCCTGGCGGGCGATGAAATGCTGGCGGTAAAGGATGATCATCTCAGCCGCCAGGTGGCCCAGGAGCGCCGGGATAAGGAAAAGGCCGCCCGGGTCAATGCCTCCGCCAAGGTATCCCTGGATAATCTCTTTGCCGGGATTACCGAGGGCAAGGTGCAGAACCTGAATATCATTGTCAAGGCCGATGTGCAGGGCTCCGTGGAAGCGGTGAAGCAGGCGCTGGAAAAGCTGAGCAATGATGAGGTCAAGATCCGCATTCTCCATTCCGCCGTGGGCGCGGTGACCAAGGATGACGTGAATCTGGCCTCCGCCTTCAATGCCATCATCATCGGCTTCAATATCCGTCCCGATGCCACCGCCCGGGAGGCTGCGGAAAAGGAAGAAGTGGATATCCGCCTCTACCGCATCATCTATCAGGCCATCGAGGATGTGGAAAAGGCCATGAAGGGCCTCTTGGCCCCCGAATTCAAGGAGAATCTGCTGGGCCATGCCCAGGTGCGCAACGTATTCAGGATTACGGGCGCGGGCACCATCGCGGGCTCCTATGTAACCGATGGCAAGGTGCAGCGCAATGCCTCCGTTCGTCTGCTCCGGGATAATATCGTTGTGTTTGAGGGCAAGCTTTCCTCCCTCCGCCGCTTCAAGGATGACGTGCGCGAGGTTGCCACCGGCTATGAGTGCGGCATCGGCCTGGAAAATTACAACGATGTCAAGGAAGGCGACGTGGTGGAATGCTTCGTCATGGAGGAAGTTGAGCGCTGAGGAAAAAAACCAGGCGGGAGGACGCAGGAGAATCCGGCGCGCCCTCCCGCATTTTCCCGGAAAAACCGGTAAATGCGGCCTTGATGGTCGGGGCATCGCGCCGCGCCCATCGCCCCTGGGCAGATGGAACAGGCCAGAAAATGCCGCTGGTTTTTCGGGAGCGCGCCCGGGGGAGCGCATGCGCCCCGCCCCGGGCAGGAAAGAAAGGATATTGCCATGAGCAGTTTTCGTATTGACCGCATCTCGGAGGAGGTGCGCCATGCCATTGACGCCATCATCCGGGAGATGAATGATCCCCGCATCGGCGGCACCTACTGCGTGACCCGGGCGGATGTGACCCGCGATCTGCGCTTTGCCAAGGTTTATATCAGCATCCTGGAGGATGAAAAGGCGGATGATATGATCAAGGCGCTGAAAAAGGCAGCCGGTTTTATCCGCCGGGAGCTGGGCATGCGGGTAGATCTGCGCTATACCCCTGAATTATTGTTCGAGCGGGACCGCAATATTGCCTATGGCGTGCATATCGCCCAGGTGCTGAAGGATGTTGCACCCAAGGAGGAAAACGATGCCGGGGATGAAACCCTTTGAATGCGATGAAATGCTGTCCGTGCTGAAAGGCGCGAACAGCATCTTGCTATGTACCCATATTGCGCCGGATGGGGATGCCGTGGGCTCCACCCTGGCCATGGGCCTTGCTCTCAGGGAAATGGGCAAGGAGATTGCCCTGGCCTGCGCCGATTCCATCCCGGAGCGCTTTCATTTCCTGCCCGGAGCCGGGGAATTTCTGCAGCCAGAGGCGCTGGCAGGAAGGAAATTTGATGCGGCGCTGGCTATTGATGCGGCGGATCTGACCCGGCTGGGGGATTGCGCACCGGCCTTTCTTGCCGCCCGGGCGACACTGCAGATCGATCATCACGGCACCAATCCGGGCTATGCCGGGATCAATTGCATCGATGGCGGCGCGGCGGCCTCGGGCTGCCTGATTCTGCGGTGCCTGGATGCCCTGAGCCATCCCCTGACGCCTGCGCTTTCCCAATGCCTCTATTGCGGGATCAGCACGGATACGGGCAATTTCTGCTTCGATAATACGGATGCGGAGGCCTATTTCTGCGCCGCAAGGCTCATGGAGGGCGGCCTTCCTTTGTATGAAACGGCGCGGAAAATGCATCTGCTCCGGGAGGAGGCCCATGTGCGGCTGCTGGGCCGGGCGCTGAATACGCTGCGGCTGTCCGCAGGGGGAAAATGCGCCTGGATGCATCTGAGCCAGGAGGATTTCCGTTTGGCCGGGGCGGGGCAGGAGCATACCGAGAATATCGTCAATTATGCCCGGGATCTGCCCGGGGTGGAAATGGCCTTTCTTGGAACGGAGCTGCCGGATGGCTCCGCCAAATTCAGCCTGCGCGCCCAGAAGCCCAGGGATGCGGCGGCGGTGGCGGGCAAATTTCAGGGCGGCGGGCATACCCTGGCCGCGGGCTGCAGGATCAGGCTGCCTCTTATGGAGGCCTGCGCCGCGGTGGAAAAGGAAATGCTGCTGCAGATCGGGGAAAATGAATGAATGGATTTATCAATCTGCTGAAGCCCCCGGGCATGTCCTCGGGGACGGCGGTGGCCATTATCAAGCGCCTGACCGGGGAAAGGGTGGGCCATGCGGGCACGCTGGATCCCGAGGCGGCGGGGGTATTGCCCATTATGGTGGGCCGGGCCACCCGGCTGCTGGATTATTTTACGGATAAGGGAAAAAGCTATGTGGCGGAAATCGCCTTTTCGGGGGCTACCGATACCCAGGATGCCCAGGGCGTGCTGACGGAAAAAAGCACCCGCGTGCCCGCCCGGGAGGAGATTCTTGCCGCCCTCCCTGCCTTTACCGGGGAAATTATGCAGCGTCCCCCCGCCTATTCCGCCGTGAAAAGGGGCGGCGTGCCCCTCTATGCCCTGGCGCGGAAGGGCGAAATGGTGGTGACCGAGGCCCGCAGAACGGATATTTACAGCCTGGAGCTGGGAGAAAAAACGGGCGCGGACGGCTATATGCTGCATATCGATTGCGGCGGCGGCACCTATATCCGCACCCTATGCCATGATCTGGGCCAGGCCCTGGGCGCACCGGCGCATATGCGCTTTCTTTTGCGCACCCGGGCCGGGGCATTCCGGATCGAAAACGCGGTGACAATCGAGGAAATCCAGCAGGCGGCGGAGGAAGGGCGGCTTGAACATATGCTGCTGCCCCTTGAAACGCCCCTTGAGGCGCTGCCGGTGCTGAAGGTGCCGGAAAAACTGGAAAAGCTGGCCCGAAACGGGGGCAAGCTGCCCTGCGGGCTGCTGCCCGGCCTTGAGGAGGCGGGGCGATGCCGCATTTATGCCGGGGACGCCCTTCTTGGCATCGGCTGCCGGGCGGGCGATGAAATTCGATTTGAGGTAGGATTGACAGGGGGAAGCCAATGATGGAGATTCGGGAAACGCTTGCCCGGGTGAAATGCTTTTTATTGGATATGGATGGAACCTTTTATCTGGGGGATCGGCTGATTGAGGGATCGCTGGATTTCCTGGCGGCGCTGGAGCGCACCGGGCGGCAATGCCTGTTTCTGACCAATAATTCCTCCAAATCCGGCGCTGTTTATGAGGAAAAGCTGAAGAAAATGCAGGTGCCCGCGGCCTTCCGCCGGGTGCTGACCAGCGGTCAGGCGGCGGCCCGGTATGCGGTGCAGCATTTTCCCGGCAAAAAGGCCTTCCTGCTGGCCAATGAGGCCGAAACACGGGAAATGCTGGCCCTGGGCGTGGAAATTGATCAGGCGCGGCCCGATTATGTGCTGATCGCCTTTGATACCGAATTGGATTACGGGAAAATGTGCCTGCTCTGCGATCATGTGCGGGCAGGGCTTCCCTATATCGCCACCCATCCCGATTTCAATTGCCCCACCGAAACGGGCTTTATCCCCGATATCGGCGCCACCATTGCCTATGTGAAGGCCAGCACCGGTCGGGAGCCCGATGTGATCATCGGCAAGCCCTATCGCGGCATCGTGGAGGAGACGCTGCGGGTGACGGGACTGCAAAAGGAGGAATTGGCCATGGTGGGGGATCGGCTCTATACCGATATTGCCACCGGCGTCAATTTCGGCATGACCAGCATTCTGGTCATGAGCGGCGAAACCACGGCGGAAATGGCGGAAAAATCCGCCGTGCGGCCTACGCTGACCTTTGGCCGTCTTGCCGATATGATTCCCTATCTGTAAGAGGATATGATGAATAAAGCTGTGCGAAATGGGCTGATCGGGGCCTTCTGGCTGATGGTATGGTGGCTAATGGCGCAGGCGGTGGGCCTGCCGCTTCTGCTGCCCGGGCCGGTGGATACTGCTTTGGCCCTTTGGAAGCAGATGCAGGGCCTGGCCTTCTGGAAAAGCACGGGGCTGACGCTGCTGCGGGTAGGGGCGGGGTATCTGACGGCGGTAGTGCTGGGCGTACTCATGGCGGTGATCTGCCATTTTTCGCCGCTGATGGACGCGCTGTTTTCCCCCGTCCGCTCCGTCATCAAGGCCACCCCTGTTTCCTCCTTTATCATTCTGGTGCTGCTTTGGATTCAGAAGGGCCGGGTGCCCGCCTTTATTTCCTTTTTGATGGTGCTGCCCGTTATCTGGACGCAGGTGCAGGCCGGGCTTGAAAATGTGGATGCGCAGCTGCTGGAAATGGGGAAAATGTATCGGCTCAGCCCGGTGCAGCGGGCGCGCTATATCTTTTTTCCCTCCGTGCTGCCGCATTTTGCCGCAGCCTGCACCACCGGCCTGGGCTTTGCCTGGAAATCGGGCATCGCGGCGGAGGTCATTGCCCTGCCGCTGTTTTCCGTGGGCAAGAATCTCTATGACGCCAAGATTTATCTGGAAAGCGCCGAGCTTTTCGCCTGGACGCTTACGGTCATTCTGCTTTCCATGGCGCTGGAGGCGCTGCTCAGGCGGCTGATGGCGCGCCTGAAGGGGGGAAAATGGGCATGATTCGTTTGGAGCATGTGCAGGTCGGCTATCCGGATCAGTGCATTTTTACCGATCTGAGCGCCGCTCTTCCGGAGCGCGGAGCCATTGCGCTGATGGGCCCCTCGGGTCTGGGAAAGACCACCCTGCTGCGCCTGCTTGCGGGGCTGCTTAAGCCCCGGAAGGGCAGCATCACCGGCCTGGAAAACAAGCGGATCGCCTTCCTTTTTCAGGAGGATCGGCTGCTTCCCTGGCTGACGGCCCTGGAGAATGTAAAAATCGTCAGCGATGAAGGGCGGGCGCGGGAATGGCTGGCCCGGATGGAGATTGAGGAAACGGAAAAATATCCCCGGGAAATGAGCGGGGGGATGCAGCGGCGGGTTTCTCTGGCCCGGGCCATGGCCTTTGGGGGCGATGTGCTGCTCCTGGACGAGCCCTTCAAGGGCCTGGATGAGGGGCTTCGCCAGCGCGTGGCGGAAAAAATCCGGGGCAGGGCCGCGCTGACCGTGCTTTCCATTCATGATCGGGCGGAGGCGGCGCTGATGGAAGCCGAAATCTGGAATCTGAGGGACATGCTGAAGGAGCAGCCCGGCTGCTCCGGACAGGCGCAGGAAGCATCCCGCCCCTGAAAAAACGCATAAGAAATGGCCGCTTCGCTACTCCTGGGAGCGGCGAGGGGGCCGTTTGTATGGGGCGGATGCCCTGCGGCGGGCCGGGCATCGGCAGCTTTTTTATTTTCCCCAGGGCACAAAATCCTGCACGGCGCCCTGACCGTCCACATAGGGCTTGAGCCTGAAATTGGTATCCTTCTGGATTTTCTTCATGACGATCTGGGCCGCATCGCCCTCCACCAGCACGGGCTGATAATTGTTTTCGGGGGAGGTGCCGCTGATGTGAATGGGCCAGATGGTCAATTGATGGCCCTGATAGACGCCATCCTCAAAGGTGAGATCAAATTGGGCCACCGCGCCCTGAATGCAGCGCAGCACCTCATCCACGCCGGTATTGCCGCCAAAGGAGGAATTGCCCAGGGAATAAATCTGGGTGACCCCGTTAAAGACGTTAATGCCCTGGGGCACATGGGGATGATTGCCAATGATGATATTGGCGCCATAGCGGGCCAGATTCTTTCCATATTTATCGTGGATATTGCCGTGGGTATCGTTATATTCCGCGCCGCAGTGGAGAGAGGCGATGATCACCTGGCAGCCCGCCTCCTTTAACTCCTTGAACAGCTTTTCCACCTTTGCCGAATTATCCTTAAAATACAGGGGCAGCACGCCCACAAACCCCACGCGGATGCCCTTCACATCCATATAGCAGGCGTAATCGCCGTATTCGGTGGAGCCGCAATAGCGCACGCCCTCGCTTTCCAGGGCAGCCACGGTGGAAAGATGGGCCTCCTTGCCGAAATCGCTGTAATGATTATTGGCCAGATTGGCTACCTCGATGCTGCCCGCTGTCAGGATTCTGGCATAATCCGTGGGCCCGCGGAAGCGCAGGCGGCTGGTGGAGGCAGCGGCGGTATCATTCAGCACGCACTCCAGATTGATCAGCGTAATATCATCATTGGCAAAAAGCACCTGCAGTTTTTCAAAGGGATAGGCATAGCCGTATTTTTCGATATAGCGCTGGAAGGCGTATTCCTCCGTGCGCACCAGATCATTGCTGCCGGGCATTACATCGCCGGTGCAGGTGATGCGGATGGTGGTGGTTTCGCCAAGGGCGGGCATAGCCAGGGCGAGCAACAGAAGCGTCAGCATCATTATGCGCAGAAATTTCATCATGTTTCTTCCTCCTTGCATGATCCTTTTCCAGTCTATCATGGCAGGAGCCAAAAGTCAAATAAGCGCAGGAAAAACAGCGTAAAAGCGTCTTTTCCCTTGCGCTTTATGCGGAAAATTGGTATCATGGGAGAGGAGGCGATGGCAATGAAGCAATTTCAGAATCTATGCGTAAAGCCCGGCGTTTTTTATTTGCCCGCAGAGGAAATCAGCATGAAGACATGGGCCGTGGTGGCCTGTGATCAGTATACGGCCCAGAAGGAAAAATGGGAGGAGGCAGACCGCATCGTAGGGGAGAGCCCCTCCGCCCTGCGGCTGATCATTCCCGAATGCTATCTGGAGGAAAGCGAGGAGCGGGTGCCGCGCATCCAGAAAAAAATGCAGGAATATCTGGAAACGGGCGCGCTCAGGCGGGCGGTGGAGGGCATGGTGCTTCTGCGCCGCGTCACCCAGTCCGGCCCCCGGCTGGGCCTCATCATGACGATCGATCTGGAGGAATACAGCTTTGACCGGGGGGCGGCGCCCCTCATCCGCCCCACCGAGGGCACCATCCTTTCCCGCATTCCGCCCCGGCAGCGGGTGCGCCGCGGCGCGGAAATGGAATTGGCCCATGTGCTTTTGCTCTGCGATGATCCGGGCCGCACGGTCATTGAGCCGCTGTATGCCATGCGGGAGCATTTGCGTCCCCTCTATGATACGGATCTTATGCTGGAGGGCGGGCATGTGACGGGCTGGGCCATTGAGGATGAGGAAACTCTGGGCCGGATTGCGGCGGCGCTTTTGGCGCTTCAGGCGCGCCTGCCCGAAAACGGCATTTTCCTGGCCGTGGGCGATGGCAATCATTCCCTGGCAACGGCTAAGGCCCACTGGATGGAAGTGAAAGAAACGCTGCCTGAAAGCGAATGGGCCGATCATCCCGCCCGCTTTGCCATGGTGGAACTGAATAATATTTATGATGACGCGCTGGTGTTTGAGCCGATTCACCGGGTGGTCTTTGGCAGCACGGTGCAGCATATCCGCGAGCTTTTCCGGGAGGCCGAAATGACCCTGGAAATGAATGCGCCCGATCTGGTGCTGGTATCGGCAAAAGGCGATCTGCCGCTGAAAATCGGGCATCCCCTGCATCCCCTGCCCGTGGGCACGGTGCAGCAGCTTCTGGATCAGGATCCGGGGCTGAAGCTGGATTATGTGCATGGCGAGGCGGCCGTGCGGCAGCTTGTGGAAAATGAGGATGCAGTAGGGATTCTGCTGCCCGCCATGGATAAGGCGATGCTTTTCCCGGCGGTGGAAAAGGGCGGCCCCCTGCCCCGGAAAACCTTTTCCATGGGCGAGGCCAATGAGAAGCGCTATTATATTGAGGCGCGGAAAATCGTAAGAGAGCAGGGCCGGGAATGACGCGGCGGAGAAAAAAGCATGCTGAAAAAGAATGATGAACTGACGGTGGAAATTGAACGCTTCGGCGGGGAAATGGGCATCGCCCATCTGGAGGGGATGACCCTCTTTGTTCAGGGCGCGCTGCCCGGGGAAACCGTATGGGCCCGTGCCCAGCGGGTGGAAAAGACCCATGCCTTTCTCAAGACCCTGCGGGTGCTTTCGCCCTCGCCGGAGCGGGTGACGCCGCCCTGTCCTTATTATGAAAAATGCGGCGGCTGCGCATGCCAGCATATGACGTATGCGGCCTCCCTGCAAATGAAGCGGGAAAAGGTGCGGGATGCCCTCACCCGGCTGGGCGGCCTTTCCCTGGAGGTGCCGGATGTCATCGGCATGGAAAATCCCTGGCATTACCGGAATAAGACCAGCCTGCCGGTGGGCGGCGCGCCGGGCAGACCGCAGATCGGCTTTTTCGCCCCCCGCAGCCATCGGATCGTGGATATTTCCTCCTGCCTGATCGCCCGGGAGGAGAGCGATCAGGTGCTGGGGATTTTCCGCCGCTGGATGGAAAAATTCGGGATCGCCCCCTACGAGGAGCAGAGCAGGCGGGGCCTGATCCGCCATCTGATGAGCCGCGTATCCCGGGAGGGCAAGGTCATGGCGGTGGTGGTGGCCACCCAGGCCGGCCTGCCCCACGAACGGGAATTGATCGCCATGCTGCGGGCGGGCGTGCCATCGCTTGCCTCCCTGTATCTGAATGTGAATAAGCGGGGGGATAATGTGATCCTGGGCCCGGAAAATCATCTGCTTTACGGGCAGGAGCGGCTGGAGGATACTCTCTGCGGCCTGAAATTTTCTATCTTTCCCCTTTCCTTTTTCCAGATCAATCCCGTGCAGACCGAAAAATTGTATCAGACCGCCCTGGATTTTGCCGGGCTTACCGGAAATGAGCTGGTGGCCGATCTCTATTGCGGGGCGGGCACCATTTCCCTGATGCTGGCGCGAAAGGCCCGGCAGGTCATCGGCATCGAGGTGGTGCCCGAGGCCATTGAGGATGCCCGGCGCAATGCCGCCGCAAACGGCGTGGAGAATGTGCAGTTTCATGCCGCCGCCGCAGAGGAATTATTGCCCCAGCTGGTGGAAAAGGGGCTGCGGCCCGATGTGGTGGTGCTGGATCCCCCGCGGAAGGGCTGCGAGGAAAGGGTGCTGGCCGCTATCGCCCAGGCCCAGCCCCGGCGCGTGGTTTATGTCAGCTGCGATGTGGCTACCCAGGCCCGGGATGCCAAATATCTCTGCGCCCATGGCTACCGGGCCGAAAAATGCCAGAGCGTGGATATGTTCTGCGCCACCGCGCATGTGGAATCGGTTGTCCTTTTGTCCAAATGTTAAATCCGGCAGCATATTGAGATCGAGCTGAACATGGACGAGCTGGATGTGACCGATGCGGAGAAGAAAGCCGACCATCCCGAAATCAAGGAATATGTAATGGAGCATTACGGCTATAAAATCCCCAGCCTGTATATCGCACAGGTCAAGCAGAAGTACGGCATCATTGAGCGTGAGAATTACAATAAGCCGAAGTCTGAGGATTCCAGACAGGCAAAATGCCCTCCCGAGAAAGAAGCGGCTATTATGGAAGCTCTGCAACATTTTGGGATGATTTAGGAGAAAACAATGGCGATATACTTAAAGAAAGCGGGTAACAAAGTTGCTGTACTATCCGATATACACTCCAATTACTATGCGCTTAAGGCTTGCTATGAGGATGCTGTAAAGTGCAGAGCGGAAGTGTTCATTTTCCTGGGGGACTATGTTTCAGATCTTTCTGAACCTCAGAGAACAATGGATCTTGTGTATGAGATTCGATCCAAATATCCCACTGTTTGTTTGCGTGGCAATCGTGAGGAATATATGCTGGATTACGAAAGCGGTAGAAGTAGCTTCACCCGTGGTTCAAAGTCTGGTTCCCTTCTGTTTACATACGAGCATTTGCGGAAGAAAGATTTGGAGTTTATTCGTGGACTCAAAATTTCTGACACCATTGAAATTGAAGGTGTCCGAATTGAAATCGCCCACGCAGCTATGGACAATGACAGGTATTATTATGACAGCAACGATGGTCATATTGCCGATATTTTCCTGCAGATGAAGTGTGGCTATTTGCTTACCGGTCATAGCCACAAGCAGTACGTTCAGCGAGATGCTGGTAAGACGATTATCAATCCCGGATCTGTAGGTATCCCCCAAAGTGGCACACATCACCCTAAATACGCACTGTTGGATATTGTAAATGGCAGTATCTCTTGTCAGTTCCGGGAAGTACCTTACGATATGACAGATGCTATTCGCTCCCAGTTTGCCAGTGGTCTTGTGGATTGCGCAAAATATTGGGCGATTGGTGTCCTTTACGATATAATCACCGGAGAAGAATGGGTGCTAAGGCTTCTTGAAACTGTCGAGAAAACCGGTGACTTCCAAAACGAAGAAACATGGAGAACGGCAGCGGTGGAGCTGGGCATGAAACTCACAGAGCAAGAAATTTTGGCTTGGTACAAGAATGAGTAATGTGAAAAGCAGAAGCCAAAAACCATTACGTTTTACAAATCTATGGGGTTTCAAAAAGATGTCTGAAATTGGCTGCTGTGGATTTATGAAGGCGTGATTTTTAGTAAAACCGCTGCTATTTTCATCCCCGCAAGGATGGAGAACGCAGCGGTTTTTCATTATCTGTGGAAAGGCGGCTGCTTTTCTGCCCGCAGCATCGGGAGCCGCTCTTTGGGCGGGAATTTCTTATGCGAAATGCCCTTCTGCAATCATCCCGCGCTTTCCCAGCTCAGGGCTTTTGCAATTTTTCTTTGAAACCCATTGACTTTATCGGGCAAAGGAGTATAATGGAATCGATGTTGCAGAACATGCATTGCAGAACGAACGCTTTTTGACGGCCGCTGAGGAAGAAATGCCGATGCAGGGAGGGGAAGCCATGACTGCCGCCGAAATGCAAAGAGAGCTTTTCAGACATCAGGATCCCCAATATCGCGATTTTCAGCTCAGGCTTTTGCGGACGCTGAAGAGGAGCGGCAAGGAGGAAGAACGATTGTGAAAATCATGGTTTTGAACGGCAGCCCGAAGCGGGATGCCAGCGATACGATGCACATGACCCGTGCCTTCTTGGAAGGCATGAACGAAACGGCTGAAAATGCGGTTCACACCATCCATGTGATCGATAAATCTATCGAATACTGCACCGGCTGCTTTTCCTGCATGAGAAACGGCGGCGAATGCATCCATAAGGATGATATGAAGCAGCTGCTGGAGGAGATCTTGGCATCCGATTTTCTGATTTTCAGCTTTCCGCTGTACTGCTATGGGATGCCCGCCCCGCTGAAGGCACTCATTGACCGGACGCTGCCCCTGTCCTCCATGGCAATGCGAAAGGTGGGGGAGCGATACGAGCATGTGGAACAGGCAGATTTCTCTCACCTGAAATATCTGATGATCTGCGGCTGCGGTTTTCCCAACAGTCAGCAGAACTTTGAACCGGCCATCGCCCAGTTCAAGCTCTGCTTTCCCAAGCATCATACCATCATCGCGGTTCCCGAAAGCCCCATGTTCAATGCGCCGGAAGCGGAGGCAGTGACAAAGCCGAGGCTCGCCCTGCTCCGCCAGGCCGGGCGGCAGTATGCGGAAAACGGGAAGATCGAGCCGGAACTATTGGAGCAGATCGGCTCGCCCATGATCCCGGAGGATATTTACGCAAAGATCGCAAACGGCGAAAGAAAACAGTGAGCGACATTGAAATATTTGCCGTCTGACAATGCGTGCGGCAAGTTGATTCCTATGGAGGACAAAAATGAAAAATTCATGGCGTAAGCTGCTTATGATTGCAAGCACCGCCCTTGGGGTTGCCGGGCTGATTTTCTTATGCCTTGCCATATTTGGCTACGAAAAGACATGGACACTGCCAGCGGCCCTGGGCTGCAACGCCCTGGCGCTGCTGTATCAGAGTATTTTCAGGTTGAGGAACAAATGAGATGAAGAATAACACTTTGGTTTTATACATACACGGTAAGGGTGGTACGGCAGAGGAAGCCGAGCATTATAACCCCCTTTTCCCCTATTGCGATGTAGTGGGACTTGACTACAAAGCAGAAACACCGTGGGAGGCAAAAGCGGAATTTCCAGCGGCTGTTGAAGCACTTGCAGAGGGATACAGCCATGTGATTTTGATTGCCAATAGCATTGGCGCATATTTCTCCATGTGCGCTTTGCCACAGGAGAAAATAGAAAAAGCGTATTTCATTTCCCCTATCGTCAATATGGAAAAGCTGATCGGCAACATGATGA